>DATJWN010000263.1:0-4593 GCA_035501235.1 Reyranella sp. | reverse complement strand
CGCTGCTGATCGGCCAGAAGCGCAGCACGATATGGAGATCGGCGAGGTAGTCTTCGCGGCGTCACTCGGGCCCCAGCAAATGGGGTTTGAGAACGCGAATCTGCTCGGCTCCGCTTGCGGGAGTATCGGTTTCGGGGTCTGTGTGCCAGCCCCACTCAAGTGGATAGTGGATCATGTCGAGCTTATACGCTCGCAAAGTGTTCGATCCCGATTCTGATCAATGGAAGCTGGCCGCTCTCATCAGTCGATGGGATTTTCCGGATAGAAATAGGACACAAATATCAACGCACGTTTTTGCTCTTCTGAGAGCGGGCCGTCCCAATTCTGCCGCTTGAGATCCAGGCTCATCAGGGCGTCGTAGATATCGGGCGGCAGCGGGGCCACGGAGTCGATTGTCCCGCTCATCGAATATTCGAGTTCCTTGCCGACACCGGTGAGACGATCGAACATGAATTCTAGCCCATGCGTTACTGTTCGCGCATGGATGGTCGTCTCAGTGATCGAGGTGGCCAGGCAAATCAGCGAGGTGGTGCCTTGCTTGTTCGCGGCGTGGAAGATGTCGCCCATCTTGATCTTGCTCAACGCCACCTCTCGCGCTGTCGATTCAGGCATGTTGGTCTTCTCGCGGTGGAGGCGAGCAGTATAAGGCGGGATCAGCCCGGAGCGATGCGCAGGTTCGAGAAATAGCCCTCGGTGCCAATGTCGATCCAGAGGCCGATGGCGCCGTTCGCCAAAGGCATCTTGGGTTCGCGCACGATGAGGCTTTCGACGCCGTTCACCTTCACTGTCATGCGATCCGCCGCGACTTCAAGCCGAAGCGTGATCCATTCGTCGCCGGCGATATTGGCGCCCGCCTCGTAGCGGCCGTCGGGATAGGCCTCGCGCAGGCGGTCGAAGCGCCAGTCGGGATAGGCGAAGTACTGCACCGCGCGCTTATTGCGCGGCGGTGGCGGGTTGAGCTTGAGCCCGTTCAAGGGCCGCACATAGGCTGCCTCGAAGTGCTTGCCCTCGGCCGCGATGTGATAGGCGAGGCCGATGAAGGCGCGCATGTCGGGCGGCGCATCGGCGCGCAGCTTGCCCAGCAGATCGACCTCGATCGTGCCGGTGCGGAAGGAAGTGGGCACGATCATGAAGCTGTCGGTATCGCCGTAGTCGATGCCCGGCTTGCCGCGCCGCACCTCCTCGGCGAGTTCGACCTTGAGTGCCTTGCGGCCTTTGTATTCGACCGTCGTAGCGGTGACGCGATGAGGCTGGAGGCTCGTGAGATCATAGACCTCGGCGCGCGAGGTCTGGGGCAACAGGCTCGCGCCGGCAGCCGCGATGAACGACCGCCGGTTGAAGGACGGCATGGCGACTCCGTGGTTCTTGAGTCCGCGGTCACCATACTTCGGTGCGCACGCTCGGCGCATAAACACTTCGCGACCTGCGACGCGAAGTGTGCCGGGATCCATTGATCAGAATGCGCGATCCAGGGCGCGTGGACTAAACTTCGCGCGATGGAGACCCGGATCCACGGCCGCTCGGCTAAAAGCGCGGGGGCCGCAGGAGACGCTGCACGGTGGGGCAGATCAAGCGCGGCGATCAGGGGTTGGTATGACTGACCTGACGCTTATTTTTTCCCTTTTAAAAGCGTTTCCGCGCGGTAACCACGCCCAATGCGGTGGCTTTAGTCCACTTTGATCTTCGAGTCGACGATCACCTTGCTCCAGCGCCGGTCCTCGCTCTTGAGGAAGGCGGCGAACTCCTCCGCATTCATGGCGCGTGGGATGGTGCCGACGGTGCGGAACTTCTCCGCGGTCGCGGGATCCTTCACGGCCGTCACGACGGCGTCGGAGAGTTGCTTCACCCGATCGGCCGAGGTCTTGGCCGGCAGCAGGACGCCGAGCCAGGCCACCGCCTCGAGGCCGGGAAAGCCCTGCTCGGCGATGGTCGGTGTGTCGGGCCAAGTCGCCAGGCGCTCAAGCGTGCCGACCGCAATCAGGCGAAGGCGGCCCGAATCGATGTGCGGCTTGGTGACGGTGACGGTGTCGATCGCGACCTGCACCGTGCCGGAAACCAGGTCCTGCATGGCTGGCGGGCTGCCTTGATAGGGCACGTGGAGGATGCGGATGCCGGCGCGTCGCTTGAAGTCCTCCATGACGACATGGCTCAGCGTGCCGTTGCCGGCCGAGCAGTGGCTGAGCTTGTCCGGATTGGCTTTGGCATAGGCAATCAGCTCGGGCAGCGTTTTCGCCGGCACGGACGGATGGACCACCAGCACCATCGGCAGGTCGCAGACGCGTGCCACGGGCTCGAAGCTGGTCAGGCTCTTGTAGGCGACGTTCCTGTAGAGATAGGGGTTGATCACCAGCGAGGCGAGCGGTGCCAGCACGAAGGTCGTGCCGTCGGGCGGCGCGTGCGCCACCTGGCCCAGCACGATGCTGCCGCCCTGGCCGGGCTTGTTGTCGACGATCACCGTCTCGTTGAGCTCGGACCGGAGCGCCTCGGCCAGCAGGCGCGCCACGATGTCGGTCGCCTGGCCGGGCGGAAAGCCCACCATCAGCTTGGAGACCTTGTCGCCTTGCGCGAGCGCGGGCGAGGCAAGGACGGACAGCGCCAATGCGCCGAACTGACGTCGTTTCATTTTGTTTCCTCCCTAGATCACCTTGCGGCCCCTGAGGCCCGCGATCTCCGCCGCGCTCAGCCCCAGTCCTTCGTAGACTTCCCTGTTGTGCTCGCCGATTGCCGGCCCCGCGCGCCGCACCGCGCCCGGCGTCTCGGAGAAGCGCGGCACGACGCCCTGCATGCGCACGCGCCCGAGCTCGGTGTCGGGCACCTCGACGATCGCCTGTCGCGCCTTGAATTGCGGATCGTCGAAGACGTCGGCGATGTCGTAGATCGGCGAGAAGCCGACTTCGTGCTTCGCGAAGGTTTCGCGCAGCTCGGCGAGGGTGAGCTTGCCGAGCGCCGCGCCCACGATCTCGTCGAGCGCCTTGTAGTTCTTCACGCGGGCGGGATTGGTGGCGAAGCGTTCGTCCTGCAGCAGAGGCTCGAGCCCCAGCGCCGCGCAAAGGCGCACGAAGATGCTCTGCGTCGAGGCCGCGATCGAGGCCCATTTGCCGTCGGCCGTGCGATAGACGTTGCCGGGTGCCGCGTACTGGCTGCGATTGCCCGAGCGCGTGCGCACCGCGCCCAACTGGTCGTACTCGATCGCCAGGAACTCGAGCGTGCGCAGCATGGCCTCGGTGGCCGAGCAGTCGATCTCCTGGCCGCGCTTCTCCGGGTTCTTCGCGAGATCGTGCAACGCCGCCAGGATGCCGAGTGCGCCGAACAGGCCCGCGACCGCGTCGGAGATCGGATAGCCGAGATGCAGCGGCCTTCCGTCCTCCTCGCCGCAGATCTGCGTGAAGCCGCTCATCGCCTCGAAGATGCGTGCGAAGCCCGGCCGCTCGGCATAGGGCCCGTCCTGCCCGAAACCGGTCACGCGCAGGATCGTGAGCCGCGGATTGATCTCCTGCAGCCAGACCCGTGTGATGCCCCAGCCGTCGAGCGTGCCCGGCCGGAAATTCTCGACCAGCACGTCGGCGCGGGCGACCAGCCGGCCCAGCAGCTCGCGGCCCGCAGGCTGGCGCAGGTCGAGCGTGATGCCCTTCTTGTTGCGGTTGGTGACCTTCCACCAGAGCGGCGCGCCGCCCTTGTGCGGGGCCAATGCGCGCAGGCTGTCGCCCGCGCCGGGCATCTCGACCTTGATCACCTCGGCGCCGTAGTCGCCCAGCAGGCCGGCGGCGAACGGTCCGGCCACCACGGTCGAGATGTCGACGATTTTCAGTCCGCGAAGCGGGCCGGTAGCGCTGTCCGTCATTCTGGTGTTTCCTCGGGCTCACTATCCCATATGCAAAAGCTTCAAGTCCGGCAAAGGTGGTTTGCCGGAAAAGGATGGCGAGTATGAGCGAGCTCTGGAAGATGACCGCGGTCGAGGCGGTGGCGCGTCTCAAGAAGAAGGAGATCAGCCCGCTCGATCTGGTCGAGGCCTCCGCTCAGCGCATGGCCGAGGTCGAGCCCGCGGTGAACGCCATGCCGACCCTGTGCCTCGACCGCGCCCGCGATCATGCCAAGGCGTTGATGGCCGGCAAGCGTCGCGAGGCCGAGGTCGAAGCAGGCTGGCTCGCGGGTCTTCCTGTCTCGATCAAGGACCTGACCGATGTCGCGGGCGTGCGCACGACCTACGGCTCGCCGATCTTTGCCAACCATGTGCCGCAGAAGTCGAACCCGCTGGTCGAGCGCATCGAGCGCAAGGGCGGCATCGTAATGGGCAAGTCCAATACGCCCGAGTTCGGCGCCGGCGGCAGCACCTTCAACGAGGTATTCGGCCGCACGCGCAATCCGTGGAACACGTCGCTGACCTGCGGCGGCTCGACCGGCGGCGGCTCGGTCTCGGTGGCGACCGGCGAGGTCTGGCTGGCGCACGGCACCGACCATGGCGGCTCGCTGCGCCGGCCCGGCACCTACTGCTCGACCGTCGGCATCCGCCCGTCGCCCGGCCGCGTGACGCGCGGCACCTCGAACAATCTCTGGTCGCCGCAGTCCGTCCAAGGGCCGATGGCGCGCAACGTG
>DATJWN010000262.1:0-5133 GCA_035501235.1 Reyranella sp. | reverse complement strand
TCAGGGGGCGTATCGCCGTGCAGGTCGACGGCGGCATCCGCACCGGCCGCGACGTGGTGATCGGCGCCCTGCTCGGGGCCGACGAGTTCGGCTTCGCGACGGCACCGTTGATCGCCGCGGGCTGCATCATGATGCGCAAGTGCCACCTCAACACCTGTCCGGTCGGCATCGCCACGCAGGACCCGGTTCTGCGCAAGCGCTTCACCGGTCTGCCCGAGCACGTCATCAACTACTTCTTCTTCGTCGCCGAGGACGTGCGCGAGATCATGGCCTCGCTCGGGGTGCGGAAGTTCACCGACCTGATCGGCCACTCCGAGCTGATCGACATGACGCGCGCGGTCGAGCACTGGAAGGCGCACAACGTCGACCTTTCCCGCCTGCTCTACCGCCCGAAGGTCGACCCGCACGTCGCGATCCGCAATTCGGAGCGGCAGGACCACGGGCTCGAGAAGGCGCTCGACCACCAGTTGATCGAAGCGGCCAAGCCCGCCCTCGAACAGGGCAAGCCGGTGCGGATCGAGATGAACATCCGCAACGTCAATCGCACGCTGGGCGCCATGCTGTCGGGCGAGATCGCGCGGCGCTACGGCCATCAGGGTCTGGCGCCGGACACGATCGGCATCAAGCTCGCCGGCGTGGCCGGCCAGAGCTTCGGTGCATTCCTGGCGCGCGGCGTGTCGCTCGAGCTGATCGGCGAAGCCAACGACTATGTCGGCAAGGGCCTCTCCGGCGGGCGGATCGCCATCTACCCGTCTCCGAAGAGCAAGCTCGACGCAACCGAGAACATCGTCGTCGGCAACACCGTCCTCTACGGCGCCATCGAAGGCGAGTGCTACTTTGCCGGCGTGGCCGGCGAGCGTTTCGCCGTGCGTAATTCAGGGGCTGTCGCCGTCGTCGAGGGCGTGGGCGACCACGGATGCGAGTACATGACCGGCGGCGTGGTCGCGGTGATCGGCCGCACCGGACGCAACTTCGCGGCGGGCATGAGCGGCGGCATCGCTTACGTGCTCGACCAGGACGGCCTTTTCCACCGCCTGTGCAACCGAGCGATGGTCGAGATCGAGCCGGTGCGCGCCGAGCGGATTCCTTCAGGGATGGACGAGGACAACCTCATGGCCGACATGCTGGGCCATGACGCGTTCCGGCTGCGCCGGCTGATCGAGCGGCACCTGCACTACACCAACAGCAAGCGCGCGCGCGAGCTGCTTCAGAGCTGGGACGAGGTCCTGCCGAAGTTCGTGAAGGTGATGCCGCTCGATTACCGCCGCGCGCTGACGGCCGCAGCCACGCCGTCCAAGCCGCTCGCCAAGGCGCGGACGGCCGACAAGCGCACGCGCGCCAAAATCCGCGCCTAACACGTCGAGACGGGATACGAACGATGGGCAAGCCGACCGGCTTCCTCGAATTCCAGCGCCATGATCGCCCTTACCTGAAGGTCAAGGAGCGCGTCCGCTCGTGGAAGGAATTCGTGCAGCCGCTTCCCGACGGCGAGGTGGCGCAGCAGGGTGCCCGCTGCATGGATTGCGGCGTGCCGTTCTGCCACCAGGGCTGTCCGGTCAACAATATGATCCCGGACTGGAACAATCTCGTGTATCGCGACGACTGGCGGCGCGCGATCGAGGTCCTCCAGTCGACCAACAACTTCCCGGAGTTCACGGGGCGCATCTGCCCCGCACCCTGCGAAGAGGCGTGCACGCTCAACATCAACGACAACCCGGTGACCATCAAGACGATCGAATGCTCGATCGTCGACAAGGCCTGGGCCGAAGGCTGGATCGCCCCGCAGCCGCCGGCGAGCCGCACCGGCAAGCGCGTCGCGGTCATCGGCTCGGGACCGGCCGGACTCGCCTGCTCGCAGCAGCTCGCGCGCGCAGGTCACGCCGTGGCGCTGTTCGAGAAGGCCGACCGTATCGGCGGGCTGCTGCGCTACGGCATCCCCGACTTCAAGATGGAGAAGCACCACATCGACCGCCGCATGGCGCAGATGGCCGCCGAGGGCGTCGAGTTCCGCACCGGCGTCAATGTCGGCGTCGACGTGAAGGCTGCCGACCTCCTGGCCGAGTACGATGCGGTCGTGCTGACCGGCGGCGCCGAGCAGCCGCGCGACCTCGAGGTACCGGGCCGCGAACTCGCGGGCGTCCACTTCGCGATGGATTTCCTGACGCCGAACAACAAGAAGGTCGCCGGCGATGCCCTCGACCGGCTCGGCTGGATCGACGCCAAGGGCAAGCATGTGATCGTGATCGGCGGCGGCGACACCGGCTCCGACTGCATCGGCACGTCGAACCGCATGGGGGCTGCCTCGGTCACCCAGCTCGAGATCCTCCCGCAACCCCCCGAGCACGAGAACAAAGGCCTCACCTGGCCGGACTGGCCGCTCAAGCTGCGCACCTCGTCCTCTCAGGAGGAAGGCTGCGAACGCGACTGGGCCGTGCTGACCAAGCGCCTCACGGGGCGCAACGGCAAGGTCGAGAAGCTGCACGCCGTCCAGGTCGAATGGGTCAAAGGGCCGGACGGACGGTTCCAGATGCGCGACAAGCCGGGCAGCGAGTTCGAGCTCAAGGCCACGCTCGTGCTGCTGGCCATGGGTTTTCTCGGCCCGGTCCGCGGCGGCCTCCTGGAGCAACTCGGCGTGACGCTCGACGGGCGCGGCAACGTGGCCGCGAACACGCTCGACTATCAGACGTCGGTGCCGAAGGTGTTTTCCGCGGGCGACATGCGGCGCGGCCAGTCGCTCGTCGTGTGGGCGATCCGCGAAGGCCGGCAGGCGGCGCGCGCCGTCGACCAGTTCCTCATGGGCCGCACCGAGCTGCCGCGCTAATCGATTCCGCGGCAAGAAGCGGAGTTCGCCTCTCCCGAAGCGTCACTAGCGTCCGTTCAGATCATCGACCTCCGGTGATCGTGACGAACGAAGGTGACTCCCATGAGCAAGACAGACGACAACAAGGCCGTAGTCGGGCGGTGGTTTACGGACTTCTGGGGCGAACGATGCAACCTGTCGGTCGTCGACGCGATCGCGGCCCCCGACATGCTGCTCAAGTATTCGCTTCATGAACCGCGCCGCGGCCACGCGGACATCAAGGCCTTCATGACTGACTTCCGCGCCGCGTTCCCGGACCTCAAGTTCTGGGGGACGGCGGACCTGATCGCCGAAGGCGATTACGTCGTCGGGCAGTGGGAAGGTGGGGGTACCCACACGGGACCGGCGTTCCGCGACTTCCTCGTCGGCTCCCTGCCCGTCAAGACCGGCCGGAAAATGCACTTCACCGGCACCACGGTGCTCCGCCTCAAGGACGGCAAGATCGTCGAGGAAATCGGGCTCGACGACGGTGTGACCGCCCTCACCCAGCTTGGCCTGATCAAGGCTGCTTGACCCGGGTCGGCCATCGGGCTCGCACCCGAACGGTGCGGGCCCGGTGGCATATCTATGCCAGCCGGCTGCCCAGCTCGGCGATCGGCTTGCCCGTCGTGATGAGCACCCAGCCCGGCCCCGCGGCGTTTCGGAAGCCCAAGGTCAGGACCTCGGAGGTGAACGGTCCGATTTTCTTGGATGGGAAGTTCACCACGCAGCACACGAGCATTCCGATCAGCTCGTCCTTGGTATGCGCGCCCACGGCCTGAACGCTCGAGCTCTTGATCCCGATCTCCGCGCCGAAGTCGATCTTCAGCTTGAACGCCGGCTTGCGGGCTTCCGGAAAATCCTGGGCTTCGACGATTTTGCCGAGCCGGATGTCGACCTTCATGAAGTCGTCGTAGGTAAGGCTGGGTTGAGGCATGCGCCGACTATAGCGCGATTCGGGAATATCCAGACTTGACGGCCGCTAACTCAGTCGAAGAAATAGTCGTCGGCACAACGCGCTGCCGCTGATCGCCGTTTCCTGCGCAAAAAGGATCGAAACGGCCGGCAAGAAAAAGCGAGGGGAGACGCAGCATGGGTATAGGAACGTACGGCCGCTGGCGCGCGATCGCCGCCATTGGGCTCGTGTTCACGATCGCCATCGGTGTAACGGCAGCATTCGCCCAGGAGGCCGGGGGCAAAGCCCCATCGCCGCAAGTGGCCCCGCCGCCGCCGCCCGCCTGCGAGAGCCTCCAGCAGTTCCTGGCCTCGAACTGTCCCCTCACCTGGTACGGCATCACGGCCTACGGCACCGTCGACATGGGTGGCACGTGGCAGAGCCACGGCACGGGCCCCGACACGAAATCGCCGGCCGGCGTCGAGTATCTCCTGTCGAAGAACCAGACGGGCCCGCGTTGGAACTTGTCGTCCAACGGGCTCAGCCAGTCGGCGATCGGACTGCGCGGCAACGAGCCCATAAACCCCGATGTGGCGTTCGTCTTCACGCTCGAAGCCGGGTTCAACCCGCTCTCCATGAAATTTGCCGACGGGCCGGGCTCGGTTGCCCAGAACGCGGGCGTGCCGCTCGACCAGCAAAGCGCAAACTCCGATTCAAGCCGCGCCGGGCAATGGTACAACTCGCAAGGCTTCATGGGGCTCAGCTCGCCCGCCTACGGCACGCTGACGATCTTCCGGCAGAATTCGCTGACCCTCGACGGAGTCATCGCCTACGACCCGTTGGGGGCGTCGTACGCGTTCTCCCCGATCGGCTACCAGGGAACGACCTGCGGCGTTGGCGACACGGAGGACTGCCGATACAGCACCGCGCTCAAATATCGGGTCAATCTCGGGCCGGTCCGCGCCTCGGCCCTGTGGCAATTCGGCGGCTACGACATGAACAACGCCTCGGACGGCGCCTACGAGCTCGGGCTTGGTGGCGACGTCCAGAACGTCGCCGGCGGCACGGTGTCGCTGGATGGCATCTACAGCTACGTCAAGGACGCCGTCGCGATCGGTCTGGCCGGCAATACGCTGCCGGCCACGCTGCCGCAGGTCCTGACGGCAACGATCTCCGACAACAAGAGCTGGATGGCGCTCGCGCGTTACACCAACGGGCCGGTAAAGCTCTTCGCCGGGTACGAGCGGATCGACTACGCCCCACCCAGCAACCCGCAGACCTCGTTCACGGACATCTCGGGCAACTCTCTCTGCCTCGGCTGTGCCGCGTTCAACAACACGAACATCAACAACTCGGCGTTCAACGCCCATGACCAGATCCTGCAGGTGTTCTGGTTCGG
>DATJWN010000261.1:0-31057 GCA_035501235.1 Reyranella sp. | reverse complement strand
ATCGGGTGAAGGTCGAAAGCGACCAGATCTGGGGCCTGATCCGTCTGCTGCCGGGCTATGCCGGCCTGATCGCCGCGTTGGGCGTGCTGATCATGGCGGGCATCGACGCCACCCAGGCGATGTTCGGCCATCCCGTGCTGCCGCCCGAGCACGACCCCGCCATTGGCGCTTCGCTGTTCGCGGGCTTCCTCGTCGGCCGCGCCCTGACCATCGGCGTGCGCGCGTCTCGCGCACCACATGTCGAGCTGCACTGAAACGGCGTCGACGCGCCAGACTCTCGGATTGCTCTTCCTGCACGCGCTGCCGCTCGACGGATCGATGTGGGCCGCGCAGGCGCACCTGCTGCCGGGCTCGACCTATGCGCCGACCCTTTACCCGTTTGGCGACAGGATCGAAACGTGGGCTGAAGCCGCACTTGCCCTCGTCAGACAGGACCGCTTCATCGCCGTCGGCTGCTCGGTCGGAGGCTCCTGCGCGCTCGAGCTCGCAGCTCTTGCGCCCGAGCGCATCGCCGCTCTTGTCCTGATCGGAACCAAGGCCCGGCACTGGCCTGACCCGGCGCTCCAGGGCCGAGTCCTGCGGACGCTTCGCGCCGAGGGATTGGAAGCGGCCTGGGAAGCCTTCTGGGCGCCGCTTTTCTCGGCGGCCGCCGACGGCAAGGCGATCGCGGAAGGCAGGCGGATAACGCTCCGCCAATCGCTTCGGGACGTCGCCCGCGGGGTCACCGCCTTCCATACCAGACCGACCCGGGATCGGGTTCTTCCCGCGTTCCCCTGTCCGGTTGCTGTCGTGACGGGCGCGAACGATATCGCCCCTGGTCTGAAAGTCAGCAGGATGCAGGCCGAGTCGGCGCCGCGCGGACGACTGTATGTCGTCCCGGATTGCGGTCACTACGTACCGTTGGAGCAACCCGACCATCTCAACGCGATCCTGCGGGAAGTGATTGCCGCCTGCGGCGCGCCTATAGTGGCTGCATGACCCTCCAACGCGCAGCGCTGTGGGCGATCGTGATCGCGGCCGGCATGTTCCTGCTGGTGGCGGGCCGCGCGCTCCTGCTGCCCTTCGTGCTGGCGATCGCGCTCTGGTACACGGTCGACGCCCTCGCCGACGCCATCGAGCGGCCGAGACTGGGGCGCCTCAAGGTCCCCCGGCCGCTGGCGCTGCTCGCCGCCTTCCTGATCATGGCCGGGCTGGTCTGGGTCGTTGGCCGAACCATCGGCCGCAACGTCAGCGCTGTCGCGGCCGCCGCGCCCGCCTACGAGGGCCGATTGCAGAAGCTGCTCGACCAGGGTGCCGGGCTCGTGGGCCTCGAGCATGCGCCGACAATCGGCCAGCTCTTCGATCGCCTCAGCCTTGCCGATACGGTGAGTGGCGTCGCCACGGCCACCGCCTCGCTGGTGAGCGTGGCCGGCATCGTGCTGATCTACGCCTGCTTCCTGTTCGTCGAGCAGGTGAACTTCCGGCGCAAGCTCACCATCATGTTCGCCCGCTCCGAGCAACGCGCCTGGCTCTATTCGGTGCTCGAGCAGATCGACCGCGACATCCGGATCTACCTCCGCATCAAGACCGCGCTCGCGGTGGCGACATCGTGCCTGGCCTATGCCGTCATGGCCTGGGTCGGCGTCGACTTCGCGGGCTTCTGGGCGGTGATGGTGTTCTTCTTCTATTACATTCCCACCGTGGGCTCGATCCTCGCCATCCTCGCGCCGGCGCTGCTCACGCTCGTGCAGTTCGACCATCTGACGCCCTTCCTGATCGTGCTGTTCGTGATCGGAACCATCCAGATCGTGATGGCCAACGTCATCGAGCCTGCGATCATGGGCCGCTCGCTCAACCTCTCGCCGCTCGTCGTCATCGCTTCCCTGATGGTGTGGGGCAGCATCTGGGGCGTGGTCGGGATGTTCCTCTGCGTGCCGATCATGGTCGTGACCTTGATCGTGCTGGCGCATTTCGACGCCACGCGACCCGTGGCGGTGCTCCTCTCGGCCGACGGCAAGATTCCCGAACCGTCGCAGGAACGCGCACCCAAGTTCTAGGGCTTGGCCTCCTGATCGCCGCGCAGGGTGATCATCCTGCCGTCGTCGCTGCGCTCGAGGCGGACGAACGGAATCGCGGGCAATGGTGTCTTGTCCTGCGTGGTGCGCGAGACCTCGCGGTCGATCTCGTCGAACAGCCGGACATAGAGCTTCCATTCGACCGCGCCCGGGTCGACGGGCATGGTCACCGCCTCCTGCCAGTCGAGCGCTCGGATGCCGGTCTGCACCACGCGATCCTCCGCCCTGTCGCGAACCAGCGTGATCTCGAAGCGGCCGATGGTGGCGGCCCGCGCGGTCTTGGTCACGGGCTTGGCCGTGACGACGATGCAGACCTGGTTGGGCTTCTCATCCGGCGCGAACTCGACGGTGCCGCTGTTCAGCGTGCTGTCGCCGACATCGTCCTGCCATGCGAGCCGCTCGACGATCACCACGCGCCGCTTGCTCTTGTCGAAGCGCCAGCCGGGCGGCGGATCGAAACAGCGGCGCAGCGACTTGGTCTCCCCGACGCCGCCGCGCGACAGGATCTCGGGCGAAACGAGCGTATCGGCCTCCGTCGCGGTCGTTCGGATCTTCTGGTCGAGCGCGAAGGAGCCCGGCCGGTCGGGCAGCACCAGCAGGAGAAGGTCGAAGGTCGTGCCGCGACCAGCGCCGTGGAGCGACAGCGTGGCATTGAGGAGGGTCGTGCGCGCAACGTCCGTCGGAAAGGCTCGGCGCGGCACGCTGAAGCGCAGCCGCGCCGGCGAGAGCGCCGCCTCGCCTCGCCAGGCGCCGACCGTGAGCGTCGGCGGAGGATCGGCCGGCGCGCCAAGGTGCAGACCCACGACTTCGACCGTTACGGCGGGATCGTCGGGGCCCGCGGTGACGAAGGACGGCGCGTAACGCGGCACGGTGGGCGAGTCGCCGGGCGACCGGCGCGCCGGGCCCGTCTCCAACTTGAAGCTGTCGGCCTTCGGCGCGGTGGCGGGTGGCGCTCGCGGCTCGAGGGTGAGTTCGCCCGTGGCTCGGCGCGGCGGCACGAAGCGCGGCGTGAAGGACAGGACCAGCGGCTGCTCGTCCAAGCCGGCCAACGCCTCGAGCGAGGCCTGCGCGCGCGTTGCCGCCGCGAGCGCCATGGCGCGCGAGCCCTCGCCCGGGCGGGCGATGCCGTCGCGCAAGGTGGCGTTCAGCGAGTCGAGATCGGCGAAGGCGCGGCGCTGCGCCGCCGGCAGGCGGTCGAGAGTGTCGGCCGTGTTGCCGGAGAGGCGAGCAGCGAGCGCATCGCCCAGCAGGCTGGCCACCCGGAAAGGCTGCAGCAATTCGATCCGCGCCTCGCCATCGGCCCGCGCCTGCAGGCCCGCACGATCGCCGCGCAGCACGGCAAGCTTCTCGCCGACCGTGGCGCTCGACGCGCCGGCGGGTTCACTGGTGTTCGGCCGCAACGCCGGCAGGACGCCCAGCGCGAGCGCCGCGGCCATGCCGGTCGCCAGCGCCGCCACGATCCAGGGCAGGACCCGCCAGCTGAGCTTCATGCGGCCGTTCTACCACGGCCTCACGGATCAATATGAGAAGAGCACCGGCAACGGCGAGTTCAGGATCAGGTGCCGCGTCATGCCGCCGAAGATCATCTGGCGCAGACGGCTCTGCGTGTAGGCGCCCTTGAGGATCAGATCGCAGCCGCCCGAGACCGCCGTGTCGACGATCGTCTGGCCGGCCGAGCGGTTGCCGGGCTTCACATGCTGGCTGGTGACCTTCAGCCCGTGGCTGGCGAGCGACTCGGCGATCTCGGCCGAGCTCGGGCCCGGAACCATCGCGCCGTCGACGCTCAGCACATCGATCGCCTCGGCGCGGCGCAGCACCGGCATGGCGAGCGAGATCGCCCGCGCGCTTTCGGTCGAGCCGTTCCAGGCGAACAGGATCTTCTTGCCGACCATGCCCGTGAAGCGCGGCGGCACGACGAGGACCGGTCGTCCCGAATCGAACAGCGCCGTCTCGAACACGCTCTCAGGCATTTTGGGCAGCGCGCCCGGCTGCGGCATGACGATCATGTCGTAGGCGCGCCCGATCGTGCCGATGGCCGTCGGGCCGCTATCGTCGGCGGCCCGCCATTCGGCGCGCAGCCCCGCGCTGCTTTTGTCGAAGGCCTGCTTCACCGCAGCGACGCGCTGGCGCTCCTCGGCATCCTCAGCGAGCCCGCCGCCGATCGGCGCGCCCATGCCGGCATCGGCCCACGCCATGCTCATCACGCCGTAGGAAGGCGGCTCCAACCCGACCAGGCGGGCGTCGAACGATTGCGCAAGCTTGGCAGCAAGTTCGAAAGCCGCCGGATCCTCTGCTGCCCAGGCCATTGTCAGAATAGACTTCATGACACGCCTCCCAAATTGCCCTGTTTGATCAACACGATAACACGGTCCCCTTACAGTCCAGAGGGTGATGCAGATGATACAATCGGTGTGTTGAAACCATCAGTGTTTCCAATATTTTATGCGTATTGTCTCAACTAATCCTTGAGATATGGGCGCCTTCAGGGCCCGTCGTTTGTGTTTGCCCGACCACCGAGCCCCAGAACCCGGCGGACGGGACGGACAAGTCAGTTAGGTCAGAAACGCTTTTCTTTTGGAGATACAAATGCTGTCCATTTTCCGTCGCCTGATGAAGAACGAGAACGGCGCTACCGCCATCGAGTACACGCTCATCGCCTCGCTGATCGCCGTCGCCGCGATCACCGCCATGGGCACTGTCGGTGGCAAGGTGTCGAACGTGCTGAGCAACGTCGCGAGCGCGATGGGCTGATACATCCGTCCAGGTCTTCGGACCAGGACGAAAAGAAATGGGCGGCCCGACGGGCCGCCCATTTTCTTTGCGTCTGTGGCAACAAACCTTACCAATGTTACACGACAGACATTGTGTCGCACTGCACGGTCTCGCTACCCTGCAAAAAGTTCCGGAGCAGGACCTTGCGAACGTTTCTACGTCGTATCCTGGGTGACCGACGCGCCACCACCACCATCGAATACGCGCTGATCGTCGCGCTGATGGTGATCGTCTCGATCAGCAGCCTCACGACCGTGGGCCAGAACGTGCTGAACAAGCTCGGCCCGGCGAGCAACGCGCTCCAGTGATGCCGCGTCTGGCCGCCCTCCTCGGCTATATCGGAGGCAAGCTGTTCGCCGATCAGCGCGGCACGGTATTCGTCGAATACACTTCGCTTGCGCTCCTGATCACCTTGTTCGCGCTGACCGTGCTCTCGCAGTTCGGCGGCGGTCCCGCTCCGAACTGAACGCGTCAGGCGATCGCCGCCGCTTTCGGGACGATCCAGGCAAACCGGTCCGACAGAGCCGCTAGGGTGATGCGGTTGATCGCATCCGCCCCGATCGTGCCCGCGCCCGTCGCGTCAGGCAGGTCGCGCGTGGCGACGGTGTCGGCGCACACGGTGCTCATGTAGCCGTGATCGGTCGCCGAGCGAACGGTCGCCGAGACGCACATGTGAGTCATGAAGCCGCCCACGATCAGGTTCTTGCGGCCCGAGGCCTTGAGGTGCTTGTCGAGCTCGGTGCCGGCGAAGGCGTTGGGCAGGCCCTTGTCGACGATGGTTTCGCCGTCGCGCGGCGTGAGCTGCTTCACGATCTCGAAGCCGCTCAAGGTCGGGTTGAAGGCCTTGCCCTGGGGCGAGCCCTTGTGGCGCACATGGACGACGGGTGCGCCGGCCGAGCGCGCCTTCTCCAGGAGCGAGGCGAGCGCCTCTACGGCGGTGGTGACTCCGGTCAGCGGCAGCAGACCGTCGGTATATTCGCGTTGAGCATCGATGATCAGCAATAGCCCGTTGGCCATCGTCGCCGGCGTCGGCGCCGCTCCGGCCATCTGAAGCATGGTCATCGCCATTTCATTCCACCCCTGACTACTCGACTACGGTTGTGCAAGCGTTGCCCCCATCAACGCCCAAGACCGCGTCATTTGCAAGCGTCAGGGCATGCCCAAGAACGCACATTAGTCACGATTTCGTAGCTTGCCGTGCGACACTACATACATTGCACGCACGGAAAATCGCCGGCTTGACCGACAGAAGACGGTCACCGAGTGTGCGGCCATGAAGGCAATCATCGTTGGCGGCGGCATCATGGGACTCGCCACCGCCTGGGCACTCGACCGGGAAGGCGCGACGACGATCGAGTTGTTCGAGCAGGGCGCGCTGCCTAATTCGCTCGCCTCCTCCTTCGACGAGCATCGTCTCATCCGCCATCCCTATGGCGATCACACCGGCTATGCGCGGATGATCGATCCGGCGTTTGCCGCCTGGGATCTGATGTGGCGCGATCTCGGGCAGACCCTCTTTGCTCCGACCGGCACGCTGGCATTGACGACCAAGGGCGCCACCTGGGCGGAACGCTCGGCGAAATCGCTCGCCTCGATCGGCAAGCCGATGACCGAGCTTGCGATCGACGAGCTGCCGAGGCGCTTTCCGCAAATCGAGGCGCGCGACGCCGAGCGAGCCTTCTGGATCGACAGCGGCGGCGTGCTTTTCGCACAGGACATCGTCACCGCCCTCGTCCGCCATCTGGCGGAGAGCCCCCGCGTGACGCTGCATGCGCACACGCCGGTCAAAGCCGTCGATCTCGAGCGCGGCCGAGCGATCACCGAGGGCGGCGCAATGCATGACGGCGACGTCGTCGTTGTCTCGGCGGGCGCGTGGGCCCCGCGCCTCCTGCCGTCGCTCGTCCGGCGCGTGGTACCGTCGCGGCAGATCGTGATCTACTTCCAGCTGCCGCCCGAGCAGCTCGCCCTGTGGTCAAAGGGGCCGATGATCATCGAGAAGACCGGCGATGTCGGCCTCTACATGGTGCCGCCGATGCAGGGCCGCGGCTTCAAGGTCGGCGACCACGAGTTCAGCCGCACGGGCGATCCGGATGCGCCGCGCGAGGCAGCCGAAGCCGAGATGGCGCCGCTGATCGCCCGTTGTCGCAGCCTGTTCAAGGGCTTCGACCGCTGGCGGACGGACCGGCTGAAGGTCTGCTTCTATACCGTCACCGAGGACGAGCGCTTCGTGGTCGAGAAGCAGGGTGCCAAGGGCTGGGCCATGTCGCCCTGCTCGGGCCATGGCTTCAAGTTCGGCTCCCTGATGGGGCTGGAACTCGCCCGCACGATCCTCAAGAACCGCGACCCCGCCGCACATGCAAGCTGGGCGGCCGGCCGGGAAGGCGATACAAACTAACCCTCAACGAGGAGAGGAAACGAATGGCTTCCCGCAAACGGGGCGGCAAGGACGCGCCCAAAAAAGCTACCGGCATGCGGCAAGGCCTGGCGACCTACGGCGATGCGGGCTTCTCGCTCTTCCTGCGCAAGGCGTTCCTCAAGGCCGGCGGCTATACCGACGATGCGCTCGACCGGCCGATCGTGGGCATCACCAACACCCATTCAGACTACAACCCCTGCCACGGCAACGTGCCCGACCTGATCGAGGCGGTGAAGCGCGGCGTGATGATGGCCGGCGCCATGCCGATGGTCTTCCCGACCGTGTCGATCCACGAGAGCTTCTCGCATCCGACCAGCATGTTCCTGCGCAACCTCATGTCGATGGACACCGAGGAGATGATCCGCGCCCAGCCGATGGACTCCGTGGTGCTGATCGGCGGCTGCGACAAGACCCTGCCCGCCCAGCTCATGGCTGCGGCCTCGGTCGACAAGCCGGCCATCGTGCTGCCGGTCGGCCCGATGCTGGTCGGCCATTTCAAGGGCGAGGTGCTCGGCGCCTGCACGGACTGCCGCCGCCTGTGGGGCCAATTCCGCGCCGGCACCTTCAGCCAGGAGGACATCGACAAGGTGAGCGAACGTCTGGCGCCGACCAAGGGTACCTGCATGGTGATGGGGACCGCCAGCACCATGGGCTGCATCGTGGAGACGCTGGGCATGGGCCTGCCGAACTCGGGTTCGATCCCGGCCACCCACTCCGACCGCCTGCGCGTCGCCGAAGCGACCGGCAAGCTCGCTGCCGAGATGGCCGTGAAGCAGGGGCCGAAGCCCAGCGAGATCATGACCAAGGGCGCGATCAAGAATGCCCTCACCGTGCTGCAGGCAATCGGCGGCTCGACCAATGCGCTTGTGCATCTGACGGCTGTCGCGCGCCGGCTCGGCATCGACATCGAGCTCGAGGAGTTCGACGAGATCGGCCGCCAGGTTCCGGTGCTCGTCGACCTCAAGCCCTCGGGCGATCACTACATGGAGCATTTTCATTGGGCCGGCGGCAACTCGCGGCTCATGAAGGAGATCCGCAAGCACCTCGACGAGAAGTGCAGGACGGTGGCGGGCAAGACCATCAAGCAGGTGATCGATGCGGCCGAGATGGTGCCGGGCCAGACGGTGATCCGGACGCCGAAGAACCCCATCAAGGAAACCGGCGGCATGGCCGTGCTGCGCGGCAACCTCGCGCCGCGCGGCGCGGTCATCAAGCACGCCGCGGCAACGCCCGCATTGCTGACGCACACCGGCCGCGCCGTGGTGTTCGACTCGCTGGAGGACCTAGCCGCGCGCGGCGACGATCCCGGCCTCGACGTGAAGGCCGACGACATCCTCGTGCTGCGCAATGCCGGGCCGAAGGGCGCACCGGGCATGCCCGAGGCCGGCTCCTTTCCCATACCCATGAAGCTCGCGCGCGCGGGCGTGAAGGACATGATCCGCATCTCCGACGCGCGCATGAGCGGCACGGCCTTCGGCACCATCGTGCTTCACATCGCACCCGAATCCGCTGTCGGCGGACCGCTGGCGCTGGTCAAGACGGGCGACCGCATCACGCTCGACGTTCCCAAGCGGAAGATCGAGCTGCTCGTGTCGGCGGCCGAGCTGGCCAAGCGCAAGAAGGCCTGGACGGCCCCGCCACCGCATCCCGGCAGCGACCGCGGCTATACCGGCCTCTTCCACAAGACCGTCCTTCAGGCCGACGAAGGCGTCGATTTCGACTTCCTGGGGCCGGCGAAGAACAAGTGACCGAGCTGACCCTTCCGAAGATCTCCGTCGTCGTCACCTGCTACAATTGCCGGGATTATATCGGCGACGCGATCCGGTCGGTCGCGCGGCAGACGATCGGCGACTATGAGTGCGTGATCGTCGACGACTGCTCGACCGACGACTCGGCCGCCGTCATCCAGCAAACGCTCGATGCGCTCGCCGACCCGCGCTTCTCGATGGTGCGGCTGCCGAAGAATGTCGGCCAGACCGGAGCGACGCGTGCCGGGCTTGCCAAGACGCGAGCCCCCTTCGTCTGCTTCCTCGATTCCGACGATCTGTGGAACGAGGACTTCCTCGAGCGCCATCTCGCCGCTCATCTCAACGAGACCTATGCCGTGGGCTTCACCGCCTGCAATGCGCGGCTGATCGACGGCAAGGGCGCGTTGATCGCCGGAGGAGTCTACTGGTTCGGCAAGGATCGCGCCGTGGCCGATCGCGGCCGCGCCTTTGCGCCCATCGATCCCGCGCGCGTGCCGAAGCTCGATCCGGCAAAGCGCGCAGCAAGCTGGCAAAAGCACACGCCCTATCGCCTGTACACCAAGCGGTTGGTCCACTGGGTCTGGGTCTCGACCTCTTCGATGATGTTCCGCCGTTCGCTGATCGACCTGGTCTTCCCCGACGATGACGAGGTTTTTCGCCTGCATATGGACTACTACGTCGTCGTCATGGCCCAGATGGTGGCGGGCTCCCTGCTGATCGACGAGCCGCTCTACGCCTACCGGTTGCACGGTCGCAATTTTGCCGCCGACAACCCCGTTTTGGGCGGCCGCCTGCATTTGTCCGCCCGCAACTGGGGCGACACGCATCGGCACATGCTCGACCGCATGCTCGCAGCAATGGTGAGCGGCCATGAAAAATTCACGATCGCGCTCGGCGAGAGGCAGTACCGGCGCATGCTTTTGCGCATGAAGGCCGCCCGGGCAAATTTGCTGGCAAGCTGGGTACTTATCCTGCGGAGTTGGTTGATTTAGCACACCGCGTGCTCCATTCTGTCGCACCTACCGAAGGGCAGGGAGACAGAGGGTTTTGTCACTGTCGAAGCGGCTGATCGGCGTGCTCGGGGCACTGACGGGCATGATTGGCCTGATGCTCGCCGTTCCACACTTCGTGCGGGCACAGACGCCACCGGCATCGGAAGAACTCCAACGGCGGTACGACGCCGCCTTCCAGGAGATGTTGCGCAAGCCGGCCGATCTGGACGTGCTGTTCAAGTTCGCGGCGCTGGCGAGCCAGACCGGCGATCTCGAGGGCGCGATCTCGGCGCTCGAGCGCATGCTGCTGATCAACGGCGACCTGCCGCGCGTGCGGCTGGAACTGGGTGTGCTCTACCTTCGCCTCAACTCATTCGAGGTGGCGCGCACCTATTTCGAGGAGGCGCTGAAATCGCCCAACCTGCCGCCCGACGTGCGCACCAAGGCGCAGGAATATCTCAACCAGGCGCAGGCGCGCACCAAGAAGTCACGACTGAGCGGCGAGCTCTTCCTCGGCTGGCGCTATCAATCCAACGCCAATCTCGGCCCCGCGACGTCGAGCGTGCAGCTGTTCGGCCAGGCGGCGAACCTCAACCAATCTTCGCTGGGACAATCCGACTGGGGCGCGGTGACGTCGGCGCAGTTTCGTCACACCTACGATTTCGGCCACCAGGACAATGCGGCGCTGGAGAGCCAGCTCACGCTCTACGCCAACCGCCAGTTCAACGTGTCGGCCGCGAATGTCAGCCTGATCGACCTCACCACCGGACCTCGCTTCCAGATATTCAACGGCAAGTACGAAGACGTGACGGTCAAGCCCTTCGTCACCGCGGGCTACATCTGGATCAACGACGCGCCCTACTATGGCAGCGTGGGCGGCGGCGTGGAGACCAACATCCTGCTGGCCGACGGCCTGCGCAGCATCTCGAGCGCGCTGTGGCGGCGACACGACAACGAGGACAACTGGTACCTGCCGACCAACAGCCTGTTCCGTGGCACCGAGTACACAGCCAACACCGCCCTGCACTACGATCTCACCTCGATCATCCTGGTGACGGCGACCGGCAGCGCCCAACGCTACGAATCGGACCTCACACCGGCCCAGAGCTACCAGCTGTGGAGCGTGGGCGGCAGCTTCGCCTTCCGTTTCGACGATCCGGTGCTCAAGACCGGCCTGCAATGGTCGATTGCCCTCTCGGTCACCGAGCAGTGGTGGCACTACGACCAGCCGGACGCGCTTGTCGACCCGACCATCCAACGCTATCAAACCGACACAATCGCAAACATTACTTTCCTCGTGCCGTTCGACGATCGTACGACGTTCACGCTCTCGGGCGGCCGCTTTGTGAGGAATGCCACAGTTTCGAACTACGCCTTCGAGAATAACAGCGTCATGTTCGGCGTGAGCTGGCGCTTCTGAGCGGGGTGTGACCATGGGAAGGTTCATCGCTACCGGCTCGTCGCTTCTCGGCGCGACGGCCCTGGTTGCTGCTGCATTGCTCGGCCTCGGCATCTCCGGGGCGTCCGCCCGGGTGGGTGTCACCTCGGCGACCGACGGCGATCCGCTCGGCAAGCCGCCCGATCAGAACGAGCGCGTGCTCCGCATCGGCATCGACGTGCAGGCCGACGAGGTCGTGACGACCCACGCCAACGACCGCGCCCATCTCGTGTTCCTCGACGGTACTTCCCTCACCATCGGGCCGAACGCGCAGATCAAGATCGACAAGTTCGTCTACGACCCCGCGACGAAGCAGGGCGACCTCGCCATCACCGCCTCACAGGGTGTGCTGCGCCTGGTCGGCGGGCGCATCAGCAAGACCAACGCGATCGTCGTCAACACGCCTTCGGGCACGATCGGCATCCGTGGCGGCATCTCGATCCTCAACATCACGCGGTTGCGCACGATCGCGGCCTTCATCTTCGGCCACTCGATGACCTTCAGCCACATGGGCCACACCGAGACCACCTTCCGCCCCGGCTCGTGGATCACCGGCAACAACAACGCCCCGCCGGGCGGCCCCGGCCTCATCCCGCCGGGCGGCCTCGGCGGCGACATGAGCCAGTTCTCGAACAACGGCCCGCCGGCCGGCGGTGGTGGAGGGGGTGGCGGAGGTGGTGGCGGCCCCGGCGCCGACCAACAAGCCCAGAACTTCGGCCAGAACAACAATCCGCCGCCGGGCAACGGTCCGGGCAATGGCGGCGGTGGTGGCGGCGGCAATCCAGGCGGCACGCACAACCCCTTCAACACGGGCAACCAGCCGCCGAACAATACGAACGGCTCGGGGACCACCAACACGGCAGGCCAGACGCTCGTGCGCACGTCGCAGACCATGCAAGGCTTCGCCAATGGCCTTGTCACCACGGGCCGCAGCACGACCATTCCCTCGGTCCTGCTGACGACGCCGAGCGACGTCACGATCACGACGGACGCCACGACCAACCAGACGACAGGCCGGATCGTGATCAGGAACCTGAACGGCACCCTGCTGGTGCCGACCACGACCCTGAACGTCGGCGGCTCGACGGGCGGCAGCACCTTCACCGACGACGCACGCTACTCGGCCTCGGCGACCAACGCGCCGACGACGGTCGAGCCGCTGATCGGCCGCAGCCAATCGGCGACGCAGACGACCAAGATCACCAGCTCGGGTGTCACCGTCGACAGCCAGGCGCCGGTCATCTCGACGCAGAACGGCGGCATGCCGGCCTGCAGCGAGTGCGCCTATCTCAGCTGGGGCTGGTGGAGCTCGACCATCAACTACGGCAGCCAGACCTCGACGATCGCGTCTGCACCCTACGTCGTGGGTGTCCCCGTGACCAACATGCCGCAAACCGGCAGCGCCACCTTCAACGGCTTCATGACCGGCAACGTATTGAACGGTTCCAACAGCTACTCGGCGACCGGCAGCTACAGCAGCACCTGGAGCTTCTCCTCGCGCGCCGGCAGCTTCAGTGCCAGCTTCGACGGCACCAACTACAGCGGTGCCGCCATCGCCACCAATTCGAGCGGCACCAACTTTGCCGGCGCCTTCACCGGCGGCGGCAAGCTCGGAACCCTGAGCGGCGCCTTCTTCGGCCCCGGCGCGGTCAACCAGGCAGGCGCCTTCGGCATCACCGGTTCGAACTACAAGGCGGGCGGCGTGTTCGCCGGGACGTCAACCGGCGCGCACTGAGTCAGCGCTTCGCGGCGATGAAATCCGCGAGGCCCGCGATGTCGTCGCGGGCGAACCAGGGCAAGGCCGTGTCCGCCGGCCGTTGATCGGCGGCGATGGCCTGGATGTTGAATTGGGCCGCCTCCATCGGCGGGGTGTGGTTCGCCCGCACTTCGATCTTGGGATGGCCCTCGCGCTTGAACCCCTCGACCAGCACGAGGTCGGCGGGCGCGAGGCGGGCCAGTACCTCGGCCAGTCCCGGCTCCTCCTGCTCGCGCACGATGGCGTAGCGGTGCGCCGTCACCAGAGCCACCTCGGTGGCGCCGGCGGCCCGATGGCGGAAGGAATCGGTGCCGGGATGATCGATGTCGGCGGCATGGTGCGCATGCTTGATCGTGGCGATCTTCCAGCCGCGGCGCACGAACTCCGCGACCAGTCGCTCGGTCAATGTGGTCTTGCCGGCGTTCTTCCAGCCCGTGATGCCGAAGATGAAGGGCGTCACGCTTCGATCCGCTCCGCGTGCGCGTAGACCGTGAGCCGGTTGTCGCGCACGAAGGCGGCGAGCCCGATGCCCGCCTGCTCGGCTGTGGCTATCGCGAGCGAGGTAGGTGCGGAAACCGAGGCGATCGCTGCCGCGCCGATGGCCGCAGCCTTCTGCACCATCTCGTAGGAGCAGCGGCTGGTCACCACGACGAAGCCGCCATCCTGGCCCGCCCCCGCCTTGGCAAGGGCGCCCGCAAGCTTGTCGAGCGCATTGTGGCGGCCGACGTCCTCGCGTACCGCAACCAGCGTGCCGTCGGGCGTGGCCCAGCCGGCTGCATGGGTGGCGCCGTTCTGCTTGTTGATCTTCTGCTCGGCAGGCAGCGCCTGCATGGCCCGCGTGATGGCCGCGCGAGTGACTTTGCCCGCGCCCGACGCCAGTGCCACGGGTCGGAGCGCCGCGTCGAGGCTGTCGACGCCGCACAGTCCGCAGCCGGTGCGGCCGGCCAGCGTGCGCCGTTGCTGCTGCAGCGCCGCCATGCGCTGGTTCGCGATCTCGAGTCTCACCTCGATGCCTCGGCCGCGCGATCCGGGTTGCGGTGCCCGCTCGTCCTCCTGGACCTCGATGTCGTAGATCTCCGACGGCTTCTCGACGATGCGCTCGGTCAAGGTGAAGCCGCGCGCGAAGTCCTCGAGATCGCAGGGCGTGGCCATCATCACGGCATGGCTGATGCCGTTATAGACCAGCGCCACCGCGACCTCCTCGGCGACGATCTCGTCGAGCACCTCGACGCCCTGGGCGGTGAGGCGGCGGGCCGGGAAATGGAGCGAGCCGCGCGCGTCCTGCTGCATGACCCTGCTTTTACAACGTCCGGCCACCCGGACGTGAGCGTCAAATGCCGCCGCAGCGGGTCAGGAGCACGAAGGGCTCGCCGGACTGGGTGAGCAGGCCGTCCTTGATGAAATACTGATCGGTCGCGAGATCGCGCGATAGAAGGGTGCGCATCTGCAACGAGCTGCCGGGGACCTTCTGGAACACGTTCTCACGCGTGGCTTTGGTCGAGGGGAAGAACAGCACGATGTCGATCGCGCCATCCGGCCGGATCTGGGCCGACCGGATCGGGTTGGTGTCGCCCGTGCCGTCGCCGAAATCGCGCTTGTGGACGAGTTGCCCGCCCTCGACCTGGTAGGCGAGCCCGACATTGCTGCGGGCGGGCGGCTTGCCGCAATCGTAGCGCCACCGGCCGATCAGGCCCCAGCGCGAGGCCGCGTCGCCGGCGTTGCCGACCGCGCCGCCATCTTCGGCATTGGTGTTCTTCTGCGCGAAGCCCGCCTGCGGAACCGCGAGCAGGCCCAGCAGGAGGGAAGCGAGGACGAGGAGCGTGCGAATGGGACTACCTCGCGGGCGAAAGCGTGACTTGGCCGATGCCGGCCGCAACGTTCAGGCCGGTGCTGCCTTCGACGCTCACCGGCTGCAGCGTGATCTGCTTGTTGGAGCCGCCGACCAGCACGTTGGCGCCGACGCCGACGCCCACCGTCGCAGAGGCCGTGGCGCCCGCATAGTCGCCGGCGATCGCGCCCGGACCGATCTTGCCGGGGGCGAAGACCAGCCACACGATGTGCGCTTCCTTGGTGAAGCCGATATCGACGCCGAACTTCTTGACCGCGCCCTTATAGTGCTCGGCGATGCCGTCATCGCGCACCAGGATGCAGTCGAGGTCCTTGGTCGAGCCGAAGATGAAGCCGACACCGCCGGCGACGGTGCAGTTCAACGTGCCCACGTTGACGCCATTGGCGCCTTTCGCGGCGGGCGTACCCGGCTGCGCTGGCGCCTGTGCGTGAGCCGAGAGAGCCGCGCCCGCCACCAGGGCTGTGGCGCCCAGCATCGCAAAAATCGCTTGCCGCATGGAATCCTCCAGAGAGTCAGAGACGGGCTGTCGAGCGACTCTAGCGCGCAGCGTGCAGGAAGCAAGGCAGGAAGCGGAGCCCATTTCAGATCGATTGAAGCAACTACTCGCTGCCGCCTGGCGGATTGGTGGCAGCGGCATCGGCTATGGCGGCATCGAGTTCGGCGACGGCACGATCGACGGCCGCCGCCCGATCGCCCATCAGGCAGCGCGAGCGGTCGAGCGACCGATGCGCCGCCAACAACGCCTGCTGGGCGAGCGTCATGCGCGGATGATGGCTGCGCCCACCGGGCGTGCGAAGGATGAGGCTGCTGGGCGACGGCGCGATCGCATGCCCGACTGCCCCCTCGAGCGCGGCGACCGATGCCGCCACCGCATCGACCGCCTTTTGCCGCCCCGGCCCGAAATTGTCGCGCGCGCCGTTGGCCTCAGTGCGCACGATCTCGAGATTGTCGCGCAGCGCCTGGAGGTCGGCGTCCGTCGCCGAGCAGGTCGATTGCGCCTGTGCCCGGACCGAAACAAGCGCGAGAGCAAGCAGCCCGGCAAGCCCGACGCGCGCGAAGATATCCCGTGCCATCGCTTCCGGCAGAATAGCGCCATCGCCGGCGTCCGGTCATTTCCGCTCTTTTCGCCCTCGGCGGATGTGCTTGAATGCGACATGCCGAGGCGACGCATCTTTCTGGCCCGGCCGCGGCTGGATTGCTCGTTCAAGCGCGGGCCGGTACCGGCCGTGGAAGGTCCGCCGACCAGCAGCCTGCGCGTTCGCTTCGGGCGGTTCCTCGATCGGCTCGAAGCCTATCATCGCGAGAGCGGCGACGTGCTCGAAGTCGAGACGCGACCGCTCTGGCAATTCGAGCTCGAGGCCATGCAGAAGAAGGCCAGGCAAAACGACCGGCTCTACTTTCCGCACAAGCTCAGGTCCCAGTTCCCGATCGGCGACAATGCGCTCTACTACAAGAAGGCGCCGCTCGACGAATATACCGTCGATCCCGCCGGCTGGGGCGCCTCGCTGTCGTTTCTCCCGCCTCCCCTGGTCTTCAGCGCCGAGGCGGAGGAACTGTTCGTTCGGCTTCGCGGTCGCATCGCCCGGAACGAGTCGGGCTTCGACCAGCCGGCACCGGGCAGCCGGCCGGTGGCGGGGCCCTACAGTCTCTTCGTCTGCCAGGTCCCGCACGACGAGACCATCCAGTTCCACTCGACGGTCACCGTCGCGCAGGCGCTGACGGCCGTGATCGCCTATTGCGAGCGGCGCGGCGTGACCCTCGTCGTGAAAGGCCATCCCGCCAATCCGGAAGCCATGCAGCCGCTGCGGGCGTTGACCGACGCCAGTCGCGCGGCGCGATGGGTGCGGGATGTCTCGATCCATACCTGCCTCGCCGGTGCCGACCGTGTCTACCTGGTGAACTCAGGCGTCGGCTTCGAGGCGCTGCTGCACGACAAGACCGTCATCCGATTCGGGCATGCCGAATACGATTGCGTCACTCCCATGTCGGCGCCGGACGTCAATTCGCTCATCGCTCTTGAGGCCCATCGGCATTCTCGGGAAGACAACGCAGCCTTCCTTCATGGCTATCTTCGCCACTGCATCCAAAGCGACGACCCGGCGTCCTATGCCGCCGCGCTGGAGGCGTTCTAAGCCACTTGGGCAAAGCAAATGCCTTGGCGGAAGAGAGTGGGAGTCGAACCCACTAAGAGCCGACTGGCGACCCTCTCTGGCTTTGAAGGCCAGCCGCCCCACCGGGAGCGCTTCCCCTCCGCCGTCAAGGTTCCACAGAATTGCCACGCTGTCATCCGGACCGCGCCGCTGGCTCAAGCGTCGGATCAACCGCTACTCTCACGAGCGGCTTCGGGCACTGGCCCGTACTGGCCGAGCTTCTGGGGCACCGTCCGCCGCAAGTCCCCGCGACGGATGGTGATCCCGTGCCGGTCGAAGAACTCCAGGATCAGGATCGCGAGCTTGCGGCCGTTGTCGAGACGGTCGCGGAACTGCGCCGCGGCGAAGTCGTTGCCGAGTGCGTTCGCAATCCCGATCATCTCCGCCACCACGGGCCTCAAGAAGAACGTGTCGGGCGCGATCTCGACAATGCGACCGAGCTTGGCAAGCTGGCGCAGCAGGCGGCGCACGTTCGCTTCGGGTACGTCGTAGGTATCGGCGAAGTCGCGCACCCGGGGCGGCTTGAAGCGTTCGCGCGCCAGATCGGCGGCGATCTTCGTCCAGAGCTGCTCGTCCTTGGCGCCGAGCTTCAGCGAATGGCTGGCGAGGCGCGCGATGGCGCCGTCGATCACGACTTTCTTCGCCGCAACCTCGAGATCGAGCAGGACCTTGAACAGCGCCGGCGGCCAGCGCTTGGGCAGAAGCAGCCGCAACCGCTCCGGCGGCAGGCCCGCGGCATCGGCATTGTCGCGGTGGTAGGTCGCCAGCGCGGCCAGCAGACCTGCGCGTGCGTCGACGAGCGTCCGTTCCAGCAGACCGAACCGCTCGACCCGCTCGCCGCCCGCCTCGACGAGCCGCCGGTCGACCTCGGCCGGCTTGAGATTGTAGGCGAGCGCGAACTGCGCGAGATCGACAAAGCCCGCCTCGAGTTTCAGCAGCGCCGTGAGCGGTTCGGGCTGGGAGAGCGCTGAAAGCTCGCTCAGCCGCCGCGGCGTGCGCCGGTTGCGCGGCGGACCGAAGGGATCGAGCGTGACGGCGCCCGCGATGGTCCGCGTGGCCGAGGGATCGCGCAGGATCACGCGGTCGCCCGCGAGTGCGCCCACCTTCTCCTCCAGCACCAGCTGGGCGAGCGACCCGGCGCCGGGGGCGAGCCGGTCGCCCTCCAGCAAGGCCACGCGGCCCATGACGTGGGCGCTGCCGAGATGGATATGCACGGGCGACCAATGCCTAAGAGCCTGCGCCTCCGACGCCAACAGCTTCAGCCTCACATCGAGCCTGTCGGTCGGCGCGTGCAGCTCCGGGCTCACCACCCAGTCGCCGCGGCGGATCGCGTCCTTGGAGAGCCGCGCGCCGGAAAGGTTCAGCGCGCAACGCTCGCCCGCGCGGCCGACGTCGGCCGCCCTGTTCTGGGCATGCAGCGAACGCACTCTCGCCTCGAGGCCCGAGGGCGTGAGCAGCAACCGGTCGTCGACCCTGATCTCGCCCGCATGCACCGTTCCCGTCACGACCACGCCCGCGCCCGCCAGCACGAAGCAGCGATCGACCGCGAGCCGCGCATAGCCGCCCGCGCCCTTGCCGCTTTCGCCCAGCGCCAGCAGCTTCGCCTTCAGCTCATCGATGCCCTGCCCCGTCACCGCCGACACGGGCACGATCTCGGCGCCCTTGAGCGAGGTGGCATCGAGCAGCGTCTCGACCTCGGCCATGCGCTCCAGCAACTGGTCGTCGTCGGCGAGATCGGATTTGGTCAGCGCCACGAGCCCGTGATCGAGGCCGAGCAGGTCCATGATCTGCAGATGCTCGACGGTCTGCGGCTTGATGCCCTCGGCCGCCGAGACGACCAGCAGCGCCGCGTCGATGCCGGTCGCGCCCGCCAGCATGTTGTGCACGAAGCGCTCATGCCCGGGCACGTCGACAAAGCCGAGCTGACGGCCGTCGCCCAGGTCCGAATAGGCATAGCCGAGATCGATGGTGATGCCGCGCGCCTTCTCTTCCTTGAGTCGATCGGCATCGACGCCGGTCAGCGCCTTCACCAGCGCGGTCTTGCCGTGATCGATATGCCCTGCGGTGCCGACGATCACGGCGCCAGCTTCTCCAGCTGGCCGGCGAAAGCCGCCTCGTCGTCGAGCGTGCGCAGGTCGAGCAGCAGCGTGTCGTCCTCGATGCGGCCGATCACGGGGATGGGCAGCTTGCGGAGCGCGTCGGCCAGCCGATCGAGCCCCTTGCCCTTCACCGACAGCGCGAAGGACGGCAGCAGGTCGACGGGCAGCGCGCCCGAGCCGATCTGGCCGCGCACCGGCTTGAGGCCGACCTGCCAACCCTTGCCCAGCGCCATCGCAAAGGCCGGCAACAGCCGCTCGGCCTGGGCATGGATCTCGGTCGCCGTACGTGCGAGCCAGCGGAGAGTGGGCAGGCGCATCGCAAGCTTCTCGGGATCGGCGTAGAGCCGCAGCGTCGCCTCGAGCGCGGCCAGCCGCACCTTGTCGAGCCGGAGCGCGCGCTTCATCGGGTTCCTGGCGATGCGCTGGATGAAGTCCTTCCTGCCGACCAGCAGCCCGGCCTGCGGGCCGCCCAGAAGCTTGTCTCCGGAGAAGGTCACGACGTCGATGCCCGAGGCGATCGCCTCGCGCGCCGTGGGCTCGTGCGGCAGGCCCCACTGCTCGAGATCGACGAGGGTGCCGCTGCCGAGATCCTCGATCACCGGCAGGCCCTTCGATCGGGCAAGCGGCACGAGCTCGGCGGCCGAGACCGACTTGGTGAAGCCCTCGACGCTGTAGTTCGAGGGATGGACCTTCATCACCGCGGCGGTGTCGGGCCCGATCGCCTCGGCATAGTCCTTGAGATGCGTGCGGTTGGTCGTGCCGACCTCGACCAGCCGGCAGCCCGCGCGCGCCATGATGTCGGGAATGCGGAAGGCGCCGCCGATCTCGATCAGTTCGCCGCGCGAGACGATCACCTCGCGGCCGGCCGCCAAAGCGTTCAGCGCCAGCAGGACGGCGCCGGCATTGTTGTTGACTGCGGTCGCGGCCTCCGCGCCGGTCAGCCGGCAGAGCCAGGGCGCGATGTGATCGTCGCGCTCGCCGCGGCCGCCGCCGTCGAGATCGTATTCGAGCGTCGTAGGCGAGCGCATGGCCTCAACGGCCGCTTCGATCGCCTCCTCGGGCAATAGCGCGCGACCGAGATTGGTGTGGAGCACGGTGCCGGTGAGGTTGAACACGCGCCGCTGCGAGGGCCGGACCAGCCGCGCAAGCTTCCGCTCGCACCAATGGGCACAGGCTTCGGCGTCGGCGACCTCGGCCGAACCGCGCTTCTCGTCGGCCCAGGCGCGCAGCGTCTCGATGACCAGCGGCCGGCCGGCACGCTCGATCAGGCCGGCGAGCGCCGGCCAGTGGGCCATGCGGTCGATCGACGGCGGATGAATAGAAGAGGTGGCGCTCTTGGCGCGGTCGGCACGCGACACAGGCTCAATCCCGAGGCTTTATGACAGCCCCGAGAATGGCCGATTTGCAGGGGGTGCGCTACTCCCGCACCCCCGGCAACGACTTACTGGCCGAAACCCACCGTGGCGGCGGCCGCACCGACGCGGACCAGCACCAGGACGGCGGACGACGACAGGCCGATCAGCAGAGCGAGACGGAGCTGCGAGGCACCGGCCTCATCAGCACGCAGCGAACGGCCGAACGCAATGGCGCGAGAAATGATCGTCATGTGAAACCCCAAGACTATGACCCCGCCAGCCGAGAGCGAACCCCTTCGCCCTTGAGGCCAGCAACCCTCGCCCGGGTCCGAAGACCGAGGCGAAACCCACACAGAAAAACTCCAGTCCCTGCCTCGACCAGGACCCCTCCCGGCCGACGCGGACAAACGTATAAGTCTTTGCATTGTAACTTTGGTGTCGGCAGGCGAATGCAATTGTATCAATTGTCGCCCGCATGACCCGCGCGCCCCGTTAAACAAACGGAAAAATAACGGGCGAGGGTCCGGCGGACCGGCGCTAATTCCGCTAAATGCCCTCTCCACACCCCAGCGCAGCGTCGCTAACTGCGCCAACTCCCTGCGCTTCTCGAACACGGGACCGGGTCCCCGGCAACAGCATGCACGATTCGAGACGAAAGTAAACTGAAAATGGACGGCGTTTTCCCTACTTCGCCTTCAGCTCCCAGGCCTGCGCGAGATCGGCGGCCACGCGCGTGGCCATGATGCGATAGCCCTTGCTCTCGCCCTTGTCGTCGCGGAAGCAGTGGATGTCGTCGGCGTAGATCTGCTCGGGCACGTCCTTGAAGACGTCGCCCAGGTCGTACATGGCGAGCCCCTTGTCGCGCAGCTTCATCATGCCGTCGACGATGCGGCGATAGAGGACCGGGTCGGCGCTGCGGGCGGCAAAGCCCTTCTCCTCGGCAGTCAGCGTCTTGCCCCAGGTCGGCACGGGCTGGAAGAAGTAAGCCGTCTTCACGCCATTGTCCTTGGCCACCGCCTCGATGGCGCGCTCGTATTTCTGGTAGAGGGCGAGCTGCGTCTCGAACACCGCCTCGCCGTTGCCCTTGATCTCCCTGGGCAGCGAGAAGAGGCTTTCCAGCGTCGTCTTCTTGGTGGACTTGAACATGTCCTTGCCCTTGGCCGCCGCCTCGATGCCGCGCACGACCATGTAGGCGGCGTGGCTGTGGCCCAGGATCGGCGTATGGGCGAGGCCGCCCGCGATGCGGCCCATCACCCAGCCGATCGCGGCGTCGCCGAAATTCTCGTCGGCCACGAAGGGGTTCACGTCGGCGAAGTTGCTGAGCGGCCTCTCCAGCCGTTCCTCGGTGTAGGAGCGGAACATGTAGTGCTCGTTGTAGCCATCGAGCGCCATCACGGCGTCGACCGAACTGGCGTAGAGCGAGAACAGGATGAAGCTCTGCGGCTCCTTCCAGGCGCCGTCGCCGCCGTTCAGGATCAGGAACGGCTTGCCGTTGGGGCTGACGTATTTCTTGTTCAGCTCCTCCTCGAGATACTTGGGCGCGGGCGGCGCCCAGTTCTGCGCGAGCTGCGAGGAGACCGAGCCGCCCACCACCAGCACGACATAGCGGTCGGTGCGCTTGATGGTCGGAAAGTCCTCGTTGAACAGGCCGACATTGTTGACGTTCGCCGGCCCGCATGGCGGATTGCCGTGGTGCACGAAGGCGACGTAGGGATGCGGATAGAGCGTGTCGACGTAGCGGCAGGACGTGCCCTTGGTCAGGTCGCGCACATAGGTGTTCTGCGTGCGCTGGAAGAGCTCGTCGGCCGGCGTGTACTTGCCTTCCTCGAGATAAAGCCAGACGATCGCCGTCACCTCGAGCGCGGCGCAGGTCAACCCGATGCTGATGACGGTGGTGATCAGCCCGAAAAAGAACTTCTTCATTTGTGCTTTCCTGAGCCCCTGATGCCGAGGGCGTCGTCCTTCAGTGCTTGAGGTTCGGCATCTCCGTGAGCGGCACGATCTTGATGCCGGCGGCCTCCAGCCCCTCGCGCACGGCCCTGGAAACGGCGACCGCCGTCGGCCCGTCGCCGTGCACGCAGACCGAATCGACCTGGCAGGGAATGCGCTTGCCCGAGGTGGAATAGATCGCCTGCTCCTCGATCATCCGGCGCACGCCCGCCACCGCCGTCGCCGGGTCCTTGATCATCGAGTTGGGCTCCTTGCGCGGCGTCAGCATGCCGGAATCGGTGTAGGTGCGGTCGGCGAAGACCTCCTCCGCGGCCCGCAGCCCGAACTTGCGGGCGGCCTTGCCCTGCTCGGTGTTGGCCTGGCAGAGGAAGATCAGGTCGCGGTCGACGGCCTTGGTGGCCCGCGCGATCACCTCGGACATCTCCTGGCTGTCGGCCGACATGTTGCCCATCATGCCGTGCGGCTTGATGTGCGTGACCTTGAGCCCCTGCAGCGCGGCGATCGCCTGCAAGGCGCCCAGCTGGTAGGCGATGTTGGCCTCAAGCTCCTTGGGCGTGAGATTGATCACGCGGCGGCCGAAGCCCTGCAGGTCCGCGAAGCCCGGATGGGCGCCGATCGAGACGCCGTTTTCCTTGCACAGCCGGACGGTGTCCAGCATCACGACGGGGTCGCTGGCATGGAAGCCGCAGGCCACGTTGGCCGACTTCACGATCTTCAGCACCTCGGCATCGTTGCCCATCACCCAGGGCCCGAAGCTCTCGCCGAGGTCGGAGTTGATGTTGACGTGCCCGACATTGGTGGCGGCCATGCAAGACTCCCTTGGTCCAAGCCGTTATTCTAGCAGACGTGAGCGTACGTTACCTCTCCTGCGGCGACACGGCATTTACCGTCGAATTCGGCAACGAAATCTCCCCCGGGATCAACGGCCAGGTGATGGCGCTCCACGCCGCCATCGCCGCCGCCCGGGAGGCCGAGGAGCTGCCGGGCGTGGTCGAGACCGTGCCCACCATGCGGTCGCTGATGGTCACCTACGACCCCCTCCAGACCTCGCGGGGCGAATTGCAGCCGCGGATCGACGCCCTGATCGCGCGCGGGCTGGCCTCGGGGATGAAGAGCCGAAATGTGCGCCTACCCTGCTGCTACGACGATCCGGAATTCGCGCCCGACCTCGGCGAGGTGGCCGAGCGCACGAAGAAGACGCCGGAGCAGGTGATCGCGGCCCACCTCGCCTCGCCCTTCAAGGTCTATGTGCTGGGCTTCATGCCGGGCCTCGCCTACATCGCGGGCCTGGAGCGTTCGCTCTACCTGCCGCGGCGCAACCAGCCGAGAGTGCGCGTGCCGCGTTCGACGGTCGCCGTCGCCATGGACATGACGACGATCTACCCCTTCGAAAGCCCCGGCGGCTGGCATCTGATCGGCCGCACGCCGCTCATGATGTTCGACCAGCGCCGCGAGCAGCCGGTCTTCCTCGCGCCGGGCGACGATCTCACCTTCGAGCGCATCGATCGGCCGACCTACGACGCGATCGCGCGCGAGGTCGAGGCCGGCACGTTCGACTGGGCCAAGCTGGGGGCGGGATGAGAGCAGTGATGCTTTTCCTCCCCATTCAAATGGGGAGGTGGCACCGTCATACGGTGACGGAGGGGTCAGGGGCCCCACTGGGGCCGCTGACCCCTCCGTCGCGGATTACCGCAACACCTCTCCATTTGAATGGGGAGGAAGGATGAGCGCGCTCAAGGTCATTCGCCCCGGCCTGTTCGACACCATTCAGGATCGCGGCCGCATCGGCTACATGGCGCTCGGCATGCCGACGGCCGGCGCGATGGACCGCATCGGTCTGGCGCTCGCCAATGCGCTCGTCGGCAATCCGAAAGAAACAGCCGGACTCGAAATAGGCGTCATGGGCCCGGATCTGCTGGTCGAGGCCGACAGCGTGCGGGTGGCGCTGGTCGGGCCGCTCTCGCCCGCGCTCATCGAGGCGCCGGACGCGCAGCCCCGGCCGCTCGACAGCAACCGCACACATCTCCTGAAGCGCGGCCAGGTGCTGAAGGTCGGCATGGTCGAGGGATCGAGCACGGCCTACCTGGTCGTCGCCGGCGGCTTCGCGCTGCCGCCCTTCATGGGCAGCCTGTCGACCTACGCGCGAGCGGGCGTGGGCGGGCTGAAGGGCCGCAAGCTCGCAGCGGACGACTTGCTGCCGCTCAAGCTCGAGCACGCGCCGGCAGGCGACGAGCGCAAGCTTGGCGCCTCGTTCGATTACGGCAGCGGGCCGGTGCGCATCGTCTGGGGACCGCAGGACGATCATTTCAGCGAGGCCGGCCGTAAGGCCTTCACCGGCGGCGACTACAAGGTCTCCAAGGAAGCCGACCGCATGGGCATCCGCTTCGAAGGGCCCATCATCGAGCATGCCAAGCCCGTCGCCGAAGGCGGCGCCGACATCATTTCCGACGGCATCGGCCCCGGCGCCATCCAGGTGCCGGGCGCGGGCCTGCCGATCGTGCTGCTGGCCGACCGCCAGACCGTGGGCGGCTATCCGAAGATCGCGACCGTCGCTTCGGTCGACCTGCCGCGATTGGGACGGCTGTTGCCCGGCCAGTCGGTGCGCTTCGCTGCCGTCACCGTCGAGGAAGCCGAGAAGCTGCGCCGCGACCAGGAGCAGCGCCTCGCCCGCGCCATCGCCGATTTCCAGGCGGCGCGGCCGGCAGGCGGCATCGATCTCGCGCGGCTCTACGAAGCGAACCTGATCGACGGCGTCGTTTTCTAGGTGAGCTTCACCGCCAGCGCCTCGGGCAGGCGGTCAAGCCGGTAGACCCGCATCGCCGTGCCGCTGAACAGCGCCGTCTTCTCGTCGGTGCCCGCGTCGACTGCGAGCCGCTTCAGCGCATTCCACAGCACCGGATAGCTGCACATGCCCTTGTCGACCGGGAAATTGCTCTCGAACATGCAGCGTTTGGCGCCGAACGCCTCGATGCAGGTCTCGACATAGGGCTTCCATGCCTTGGCGAGCTCCTCGGAGCCGGGCGGCCTGGGCTGGCGATGGAACTCGAAGCCGCTCACCTGCATGGTGAGGCCGCCGATCTTCACCACGGTGTTGGGAAGTGCTGCCAGCGCCTGCATCTGCTTCTTCCACCCCGGAAAAACCTCGTCGCGCATGTTCAGGAACGGGCCGACGCCGACCGGGCCGCCGACATGGTCGACCACGACGGTGAGCTCGGGCACGGCGCGTGCGAGCTTCTCCACGTGCGGCAACTGCGTGTGATAGGCCCAGACGTCGAGCGGCAAGCCGAAGGCCGCGAGCCGCCCGGCGCCCGCGATGAAGGCCGGATTTTCGAGCGGGCCCGGCGGCGGGCTGACGAGATTGGAGCGGATCTCCGGCGAGGGATGCCAGGCGGTGCGATTGCGGATGCCGCAGAAGCGCTTGCCGGCGATCGCCACGTGCTTCTCCAGCAGCGCCGTGACCTTGTCGCCCAGGGTGAGATCGACCATGCCGATGATGCCCGCACAGGCGCGCGTGGGCCCGTGCCGGCCGCTGGTGCTTTGCGCGGCAATCCCGGTCACGAACTCGGTCTCGCCGAGCGACTTCTCCTCCTCGGGTCCCGAAGCGCGATACATCTCTCCGCATTGCACGAAGATGGTCGCGCGGACGTCGTGGCCCGTGCCGGTGTCGGCCAGCAACTCGGGCAGGAAATAGCGATCGCCGTGGGCGTTCCAAAGATGATGATGCGGATCGACGATGGGCAGGCCCGGTTCGAGGATCGGCTCGACGGTCTTCCCGAGCCAATCCTCGCGGACGATGACCTGCATCGTGGCGTTGAGCAGCGGATCGGACATCCTGTCCCCTAGTTGACCTTCACGCCGAGCTCGGCCAGCGCCTTCACGGCACCGGGATGATACGGCACGACCTTGTTCATGCCGGCATTGGACGCCTTGGTCGACGCGGCGGCGGCGCCCGCCGCGGCGACGAGATCCTTCGACGACAGCACGGATTTGGTGACGGCATAGGCCGTCGCCTCGGCCATGTCCTTGTGCGCGATCACGACGTTCCAGGCGGCGACGCTGGTGATCGGCTTGATCTGGCCGCGATAGGTGCCGGCGGGCGCGCCGAAGTTGGTCATGTAGGGGAAGCGCTTCAGCATGGCGGCGGCCTCGGTGTCGGAGAGGCCGAAGACCACGCAGTCCGCCGCCGTGGCCACGGCGACCAGCGAGGGGATCGGCACCGAAGCGCCCTGCCAGAAGGCGTCGATCTCACCCGCGAGAAGCGCCTTGCCGTTGTCCGCCGGCGTGCCGCCGACGATCACAGGCTTGATGCCCGCGATCTCCGCGGCGGCGCGGAAGTAGCCTTCGGCCGGACCGCAGCCGACGCGCTTGGTGTCGAGGCTCTTCACGCTCGAGATGTTCTTCGCCTTGAGCGCCGCCGCCATGAACGCTGTCTCGTACATCGGGAACAGCGCACGCACGTTGCCGTGCGGCCTGCCCGCGGCGAAGCCCGTACCGTTCAGCGCATCGTAGGCCGAGCCGAGAAACGAGCAGCCGATCGCCGACGGATCGGCGTCGACGATGTCGAGATTGTCGTTCGAGCCGCGGGTCTGGCGGATCGCGATCCTGGCCGCGCCCGCCGCCTCGACGATCTTCGCGAGGCCCTGGCCATAGGGCAGAAACAGGCTGCCCGCCCCTGCCGTGGCGAACGTCAGCGGCGCCTGCGCGCGAGCCGCGGCGACGATTGCCGGCGCGACGACCAGGGCTCCCGCGAAGATCCGGCGGCGCATCAGGACTCGTTCATGCCGTCGAAGGAAAGCCGCCCCGGTCCCGCCACGTAGAGCCCCAGCAGGCCACCCGCGATGGCGAAGTTCTTCAGGAAGTGGAACATCTGCTCGCGGTCGGGGAAATTGGCGTGGAAGAGCAGCGCCGTCACGACGCAGAAGCCCGCCAGCGCCAGGCAGGCCCAGCGTGCCTTGTAGCCCACCACCAGCAGGATCGCGCCCAGCATCTCGATGGCGATGGCGGCCGGCAGCAGTTCGCCGGCAAAGCCGCCGCGGGTCATGAACATGGCGGTCTCGTCATGGCCGCCGATCTGGCCCACGGCCGACCACAGGAAGAGGCCTGCCATCAGGCAGCGCGCCACCAGCAGCACACTGCTGTCGCCCGTTTCGTCCATCCGCTTGGTCCCCCTTTGCCGTCCTGAGTGTAACCGGGGCGCGCTAAAACGTAATCGTGCGTTTTGTCATTGCCCTCGAAGTTGCATAATGGGCGAACGGATGGACTGCAGGGTGGGGAGAAAGCGGTGAAGAACTGTGCCCTTCTGGCTTTTACCTGGACCGCGCTCTTGTGGTGCGCATCCGCCGAGGCACAGCAGTCTCAGCCGCCGGAGAGCAACAGCTTCACCCTGTGGCCCAAATGGGCACCCTTCCTCGACGTGGGCGGCAAGATCGGCACCCAACGCGATATCGGCGAGGGCGATTTGTTCATCCCGCTCTGGCAGGACAACAGGTCGATGGTGTTCGGCGATTTCCGCTTCCGTGCCGACAACCAGAACTCCGATGAAGGCAATTTCGGCCTGGGCTACCGCCGTATGCTCGACGGCGGCTGGAACATCGGCGGCTACGGCTACTACGATCATCGCCACAGCTCCACCGGCAACCTGTTCGACCAGCTGACCTTCGGCGCCGAGTTGCTGGGCCGCGATATCGACCTGCGCGCCAACTACTACTCGCCGATCGGCCAGACGCAGCAGCTGATCAGCACTACCTCGATGGGGCCGAACACCGCCCAGGTCGTGAACACCACGGTGCAGATCACCGTGCCCGGCATCCTCGCCACCTACGAATATGCCCTGCGCGGCTTCGATGCCGAGGCGGGCGTGCGCATCCCGATCACCGAGGCCGAGAGCCCCTTTGCCTTGCGCTTCTATGCCGGCGGCTTCCGCTTCGACGAACCGACCGGGACCGTCCCCGTCGTCGCCGGCCCGCGCCTGCGCCTCGAATTCACCGACTACGACCTGCCGATCTGGGGCGGCTCGCGCCTGACGGCCGAGGCCGAATGGCAGACCGACGCGGTGCGCGGCAGCCAGTTCTTCGGCGGGCTGCGCCTGCGCATTCCGCTGTGGTCCGAGCCGAAACGCTCGACCAGGCCGATGCAGGAGCGTCGCATGACGGAGCCCACGGTGCGCGATGTCGACGTCGTGGCGCAAAGCGCGACGACGCAGATCACGCCGACCGTCACCCAGGCCGCGACCACGACAGCCAACGGAACATCGTTCACGGTCATCAACAGCAATACGACCACCGGCGCCAACCTGGGCACCGCGATCCAGGCGGGCGGCTCGACCGTGATCCTCGCCGGCACCTTCACCGTCAGCAGCGGCACGACGGTCGCCACCGGGTTCAATCAGACCGTGGGGTCGGCCGGCATCGTCGTGCGTACCGCCTCAGGCCAGACTGCCACCATCAGCACGCAGGCCACGATCATCGGATCGAATCCCACCGGCACCGGCACCGTCGAGGTGAGGAGCGGCACCACGCTCCAGGGCGTGACAGTCACGTCGACCGCTACGGGGGGCAACGTTGCCAGAGCCGTCGTTGTCGACGACAACGCCCTCACTGCAACCCTGATCAACAACACCATCACAGCGAGCGCCAGCGGCGGCGGCAGCAACGCTATCGCCGTCACGATCGGCCTCAACACGACCATCACCGCAACGGGCAATACCTTCACGGCGACGGGAACGACTGGCGTCGTCTCGGCGTTCGAGATCAATCTGGGCCAGACCCTTACGGCGGCGAACAACACGTTCAGCGCCTCGGGCGGCACGACCAACAGGCTCATGGATCTCGGCAGCAATACCATCACCGGATCGACGGGGAACATGGTCGGCAGTGGCAACACGGGCACCTGCGTTCACACCGGCACGATCACCGGCCAGGTCAGCTTCACCAACGGCACGACCTGCCCATGAGCCGTTCTTAGGCACGCTCGGCTTTTTTGCGCTACCTTAGCGGCGATAAAAAGTGAGTCCGCCGCCGGGAGCGAAAAGATGAGCTGGCAGAACGAAATGGACGAGCTGCGCCGTCGTCAGGAAATGACGAAGCGCATGGGCGGCGCCGACAAGGTGAAACGCCAGCACGATGGCGGCCGCCTCACGGTGCGCGAGCGCATCGAGCGCCTGGTCGACAAGGAGAGCTTCCGCGAGGTCGGCTCCGTCGCCGGCATGGCCGAATACGACGGCAAGAACGACCTGGTGAACCTCACCCCAGCCAATGCCGTGATGGGCCGCGCCAAGATCGACGGCAGGCATGTCGCGGTGACGGGCGACGACTTCACCGTGCGCGGCGGCTCGGCCGACGCCACGATCAAGGAGAAGGACCTCTTCATCGAGCGCTACGCCAACCAGTATCGCGTGCCGCTGATCCGCATGATCGAGGGCTCGGGCGGCGGCGGTTCGGTGAAGACCATCGAGACCACCGGCCGCGCCAACGTGCCGGGCGTGCGTGGTTGGGAAATGGTCGTGAACAACATGGGCACGGTGCCGACGGTGGGCCTCGGCCTCGGCTCGGTCGCGGGCCTCGGCGCGGCGCGGCTTGCGGCCACGCACTATTCGGTGATGGTGAAGGAGATCTCGGCGATGTTCGTCGCGGGGCCGCCCGTGGTGAATCGGCTGAGCCCGCGCCAGTTCGACAAGCAGGAGCTGGGCGGCTGGGAGATCCAACTGCGTGCCGGCGCCATCGACGAGGCGGTCGACACGGAAGACGAAGCCTTCGCCGCGGCGCGCCGCTTCCTCTGCTACGTGCCCTCCTCGGTCTACGACCAGCCGCCGCGCGGGCCGGTCACGGATTCGGCCGAGCGCCGCGAGGAGACGCTGTTCGACGCCATCCCGCGCGACATCCGCAAGGTCTATCGCATCCGGCCGATCGTCGAGAAGGTGGTCGACCAGGGAAGCTTCATGGAGATGGGCAGGCTCTACGGCCGCTCGGTGGTCACGGGGCTTGCGCGAGTCGACGGCTGGCCAGTCGCGGTGATGGCGAGCGATCCCATGTTCTATGGCGGCGGCTGGACGGCAGACGCCTGCCAGAAGGTGACGCGCTTCGTCGACATGGCCGAGACCTTCCATCTGCCGCTGGTCTACTTCTGCGACTGCCCCGGCTTCCTGATCGGCCTCGAAGCCGAGAAGAGCGGCGTGATCCGCCAGGGCGTGCGCGCCATGTCGGCGATGTTCCAGGGCACGGTGCCGTGGTGCACCTTCATCATCCGCAACGCCTTCGGCGTGGCGGGCGCGGCCCACCAGAATGGCGGCCGCCTCACCTGGCGCTACGCCTGGCCCTCGGGCCGCTGGGGCTCGCTGCCGCTGGAAGGAGGCATCGAGGCCGCCTATCGCGCCGATCTGGACGCCGCCTCCGACCGCAAGGCCAAGATGGAGGAGATCGAGGAGCGGCTGAACAAGCTGCGCTCGCCCTTCCGCAGCGCCGAGAGCTTCTGGATCGAAGA
>DATJWN010000260.1:0-16073 GCA_035501235.1 Reyranella sp. | reverse complement strand
ACTCGTCTCACGGGGGCCTGAGACTCGCCGACCGAGCCCGTCAGTGGACCGGCCGGCTCTGCGGCAGGCGATCCTTCTTGGCATAGACCGGCGGCGACAGGCCGTCGGCGTCGCGGCCGGCCCAGTCGCGCTGGCTGACGGTCGAGAGCCGCTTCTTCTGGCCCTCGATCAGGCCGGCAGTGGCGGCCTCGATGTCGATGGTCAGGACCTTGCCGTCCTTCACCACCTGCTGGCCGTCGATATAGACGTGGCGGATGGCGCGCTCGCTCGCCGAGTAGATCAGGCTGCGCACCGGCTCGTGGCTGGGCTGCATGTAGGGATGGTTCATGTCGACCAGGGAGAAGTCGGCCTTGCACCCCGTCGCGAGGCGGCCGAGATCGGGCCGGCGCAGCATCTTGGCGCCGCCGATGGTCGCCGCCTCGAAGGCGTGACGCGTCGTGCCCATCTTGTAGTTCATGGTGAAGACGCGGGCGAGGTAGCAGACCAGGCGGATCTCATCGAGCATGTTGTGCGGGAAGGTGTCGGTGCCGATGCCGACCGTGATGCCCGCGTTCATGTAGCGGCCGATCGAGTTCATCACCATGCCGCGACGCGCGAACACGGTGGGGCAGTGGGCCACCGACGCGCCCGAGTCGCGCAACCGCTCGAAGTCGTTGGCGTGCGGGTAGTGGATCTGCGGATGGTCGTTCAGGAAGATGCCGTGGCCGATGATCAGGTCGGGGCCCAGCACGCCGATCGACTCGAGCCATTCGATGGGCGTCTTGCCGTGGCGATGGACCATCTCGTGGAACTCGACGACGGCCTGGCAGGCATGGGTCTGCATCGGCAGGCCGCGGCGCTTGGCTTCCTGCAGGGCTTCCTTGAAGTAGCCCTCGCGGCAGGTGTCGATCTGCGAGGGGCCGACCATGCCCGAGATGCGGCCGCTCGGATGCTTGGCGGCCTGGTCGAGCATCTTCATCGAGTTTTCGAAGGCCTTCTCGCCGGCCTTCTCGTCCCAGGCGTACTCAACCGTGTAGCCGTTCTTGGTGTACCAGGCGCCCTGGCGCATCATCGGGCAGACCACGGCGCGGATGCCGGTCTTGGCGAGATCGTCGACCCAGCCGTCGCGCGGCATCGAGAGATCGCTGATGGTCGTGACGCCGCTCTTCAGCAGTTCCGACATGGCGACGAAGGTCGAAGGGCCGGCATCCTCGGGATTGAGGCCGAACACCGTGAGGTATTCGTAGAGCGAGCTCTGGCCGAGCTTGTCCGAGCCGTACTCCTCGGTGAGGCCCTTGTTGGCCGGCTCCGAGAAGGGATGGCTGTGGACGTTGATCAGGCCCGGGATCGCCATGAACCCCTTGCCGTCGATCGTGCCGTCGACCGGGCCGGTGTAGCCCGGCCCGACATGCACGATCTCGTTGCCGCGATACACCAGGTCGGCGCCGTCGAGATAGACGTGGCGCTGCTCGGAATCGTCCCAGGCGACGACGTGATCGAGGTTCGCGATGCGAGTGGTTTTTGCGTTCATCGGTCCTTACCCTTGGCCGGTCAGACTGGCATGATCCGGTCATGACTTCAAAACTCACCGAAGGCGCACTGACCGAAAAGGCTAGGGGCGTCTACATCATCGCGGCGACGCCGTTCACCGACGACGGCGCGCTCGACCTGCAGAGCGTCGACACGTTGACGGATTTCTACATCCGATGCGGTGTGGATGGCTTCACCTTGCTCGGCATGATGGGCGAGGCGCACAAGCTCACCGCCGACGAGTCGATCGAGGTGGTGAAGCGCGTGATCGGCCGTGCCGGCGATCGCCAGGTGATCGTGGGCGTGAGTCATGCCGGCCTCGAGAATGTGCGCCGGCTCTCTCATGAGGTCATGGTCGCGGGCGCCGCGGGCGTGATGGTGGCGCCGCCGGCCGGCCTCAAGGGAGACGATGGCGTCTACAACTACTATGCGCAGCTCTTCCAGGCGCTGGGCCCGGACATCCCCGTCGTCTATCAGGATTATCCGCAGGCCACGGGCGTTTATCTGACCCCGTCGGTCTTCGAGCGGCTGGTCGACGACTTCAAGCAGCTCGTCATGCTGAAGCATGAGGATGCACCCGGCCTCGCCAAGCTGACGCGTGTGCGCGAGGGCGAGAAGAAGCCGGGCCGCCGCCGTGTGTCGATCCTGGTCGGCAATGGCGGTCTTTATCTTCCGCAGGAGCTGCGGCGCGGCGCCGATGGCGCCATGACCGGCTTCGCCTGGCCCGAGATGCTGGTCGAGGTCTGCGCGCTCTTCGCCGCCGGCAAGGCGGAAGAGGCGGAGGACCTGTTCGACATCTACCTGCCGCTGGTCCGCCACGAAGTGCAGCCGGCGATCGGTCTGGCGCTGCGCAAGGAAGTGCTGTTCCGGCGCGGCGCCATCAAGAGTCCGAAGCAGCGTCTGCCGGGATCGTCGCTGACGGCGACCGACAAGGCCGAGCTCGACAACATGATCAAGAGGCTGGAACGCCGGCTTGCTGCGTCTGGACGTGGCGCGAAGATCGCCGCGGAGTAGGGGGATATGGCTGACTACGATTTGATTGTTCGGAATGCCAAGATCGTCAACGACGACCGCCAGAGCGAAGGAGACATCGCCGTCAAGGATGGCCGCATCGCCGCGATAGAGCCGGGCCTCAAGGCCAAAGCCAAACGCGAGATCGATGCCGGCGGCAAATTCGTGCTGCCGGGCGGCATCGACAGCCATTGCCATATCGAGCAGAAGTCGGGTTTCGGCATCATGTGCGCCGACGATTTCTACACCGGTACCGTGTCGGCCGCGTTTGGCGGCACGACAACGGTGATTCCGTTCGCCGCCCAGCATCGCGGCATGTCGCTGCGCAAGGTGGTGCAGGACTATCACGAGGCCGCCACGCCCAAGGCGGTGATCGACTACGCCTTCCACCTGATCGTGACCGATCCGACGCCACAGGCGCTGGGCCAGGATCTGCCGGCGCTGATCCGCGACGGCTACACCTCGTTCAAGATCTACATGACCTACGACGCCATGAAGGTCAGCGACTACCAGATGCTCGACATCCTGGCGCTGGCACGGCGCGACGGCGCGCTGGTCATGGTCCATGCCGAGAACCACGACGTCATCCAGTGGCTGGCGCATCATCTGGTCGAGCAGGGGCACGTCGCACCCAAGTTCCATGCGATCGCGCACGCCCGCGTGGCCGAGGCCGAAGCGACCAATCGCGCGATCTCGCTGGCGCGTGTCGTCGATGCGCCGCTCCTGCTCGTGCATATGTCGGAGATCGAGGCCATCGAGACGCTGCGTCAGGCGCAGAAGAAGGGGCTGAAGATCTTCGGCGAGACCTGTCCGCAATATATCGGCCTCACCGCCGACGACATGGACAAGCCCGGCGTGCAAGGCGCCATGTGGTGCTGCAGCCCGCCGCCGCGCGACAGTGCCGCGCAAGAAGCTGTGTGGGCGGCGCTCAAGGACGGCACCTTTCAGACCTTCTCTTCGGATCATGCGCCTTATCAGTTCAACGAGGGCGGCAAGATCCCGAAGGGCGACAAGACGACCTTCAAGGAGATGGCCAACGGCGTGCCCGGCCTCGAGATCCGCCTGCCGCTGCTGTTCAGCGAAGGCGTGCAAAAGGGCCGCATCTCCATGCAGCAGTTCGTGGCGCTGACTTCCACGAACCACGCTCGTCTCTACGGCCTCTATCCGCGCAAGGGGACCATCGCCGTCGGCTCCGATGCGGATTTCGCGATCTGGGACGCCGACAAGGACGTGACGATCCGATGGAAGGACCTGCACGACAATGTCGGCTACACGCCCTACGAGGGCCGCGAGATCAAGGGCTGGCCGACCATCGTCGTGAGCCGCGGCCGCGTGGTCGTGGAAAACGGCAAGCTCAATGCCGAGCGCGGCTCGGGCCAATTCCTGCCCTGCGAGTCGCCCGACAGCGCCAAGCCCAAGGGCGTTACCGCGCCCGAATTGCAGACAATGTCACGCTTTGGACTGAAGCCGTTGTTCTGAGGTATGCTAATCTTTGTCAAAGTTTGGCATGGTGAGGCATGAACGTTTCTCTGACCCCCAAGCTCGAGAATTTCGTCAAGTCGAAGGTCAAAACAGGCAATTACAACAATGCAAGCGAGGTCGTGCGCGAAGCAGTCAGGCTCATGCAGTCGCGGGACGAAAGCCGGAAAGTCGAACTGGCGGCCTTGAAGCGGGCAATTCGTGAAGGCGAGACGAGCGGCCCGCTAGTGCCTTGGGATCCCTCCGCCATCAAGGACCGGACACGGAAGAGATCGAAGCGAAAGAGCTAAGATGCGATCTATCGTTCTTACGCCCCGGGCGCGAGACGATGTCCTGGCCATTTCGGACTACACCCTTACGCGCTGGGGTGACGCCCAGATGGGTCGCTACGTGGACCAGTTGCACAAACGGTTCGAACAACTGGCGCGGCTTCCTCGTCTTGGAAAGCTCAGACCAGACCTCGGCAGACACTATCGAAGCGCTCCGCAGGGCTCGCATGTGATTTTCTACCGTGTCACTACCACCCATTTGGTTATTGTCCGAATATTGCATGGCCGCATGAGTGCTGAACGGCATCTGTCTTAGAAGGAACTGCGATGTCCCGTCGTCTGAAAGTCTCGTCCGCCCAGCTGGGGCCCATCAACCTCGCTGACAGCCGCGCCAGCGTGGTGAAGCGCATGGTCGATATGCTGAAGGAAGCCGATTCCCGCGGCTCGAAGTTCGTGGTGTTCCCCGAGCTCGCGCTCACGACCTTCTTTCCGCGCTACTGGTACGACGATCCGAACGAGGTCGAGAAGTACTTCGAGAATCAGATGCCGAGCCCCGAGACGCAGCCGCTGTTCGAGCTGGCGCGCTCCAAGGGCATTGGCTTCTACCTGGGCTATGCCGAGCGCACGGAAGAGAAGGGCAAGGCACACCACTTCAATACGTCGATCCTGGTCGGCCCCGACGGTCGGCTGGTCGGCAAGTACCGCAAGGTTCATCTGCCGGGCCATGACGACCATCGTCCGAACGTGCCGTACCAGCATCTCGAGAAGAAATACTTCGAGGTCGGCGATCTGGGCTTCAACGTCTGGAAGATGTTCAATTCGGAGGTCCGCATCGGCCAGTGCATCTGCAACGACCGGCGCTGGCCCGAGACCTTCCGAGTCATGAGCCTCAAGGGCGCCGAGATGGTCGTGCTGGGCTACAATACGCCGTCAGACAACGTCTATGCGCCGCACGAGCCGCCGTACCTGCGTGTGTTCCATCACATGCTGTCGCTGCAGGCCGCCGCTTATCAGAACGGCATCTGGGTGATCGCCACGGCCAAGGCCGGCAAGGAAGACGGCTTCTGGCTGCACGGCGGCTCGGTGATCGTGGCGCCCACGGGCGAGATCGTGGCCAAGGGCACGACCGAGCAGGACGAGGTCATCTCCTACGATTGCGACCTGGCGCTCGGCGAGTACATCCGCAACACCACCTTCAACTTCGCCAAGCACCGCCGTCCCGAGCACTACAAGCTGATCTCCGAGCGCACCGGCGTCGAGATCGATCTGGCGAACTGAGGAAGCCCCGATGCAATACGCCGTAAACGACGTCGCGCCGCACGAGCGCTACAAGATGCTCGCGGCCTTCGTGCTGCCGCGGCCGATCGCCTGGGTGACGAGTCTCGGTCCGACCGGCGTGGTGAATGCCGCGCCCTTCAGCTTCTTCAACGTCTTCGCCGAAGATCCGCCGCTCATCATGTTCGCGGTCAACAAGCGACCGGACGGGCGGCTGAAGGACACCTGGCTCAACATCCAACGTACGGGCGAGTTCGTCGTGAACCTGACCGACGAGCCGTTGGCCCGCGCCATGCACGATTCGAGCGGCGACTTCCCGCCCGACGTGGGTGAGCCTGGCTATCTCGGCCTCAAGACCGCGCCCTCCGTCGACATCAAGCCGCCGCGTCTCGCCGATGCGCCCTGGGCAATGGAGTGCAAGACCTGGCAGGTGATCAACGTCAAGGACGACCGCCAGCTCGTGATCGGTGAGGGCTTGCGCTTCCACATCCGCGACGAGCTGTGGGACCCCAAGGCGATGCGCGTCCATATGGAGCGCTATCATCCGGTCGGCCGCATGTTCGCCGACCGATATTGCCGCACCGACGACCGCATGGAATTCCCGGCGGCGCCCGTCATCAAGGCGAAGGCCGCGGAGTAATCTAGAAGAGCTGGCTTTGCAGCGCCGCCGCCTCGCTCTTGAGCAGCGCGAGGTGACGCGTCGGCGGCGAGTCCTCCACCGAGTTGGTGACATTGAGTGCGCCGATGGTGCGGCCGTCTTGGCGCTTCAACGGCACCGCGAGAGCGCGATCGCCGATTTTCACTTCCTGGTCCGTGGACCCGTAGCCGCGCTCGCGCGCCTCGAGGATCGTCTTGTGGATCTCGCGCGGGCTGGTCGGCGTGAACTTGGTGAGCGCGACCGGCTTCAGGTCCGCGAGCCAGGCATCGAGCGCGGCATCGTCGAAGGTGCTGAGGATGGCGCGTCCGGCGGCCGTGCAGAAGGCGGGATGACGCAGCCCGATCGAAGGGGCGAGATCCATCGGGTAGTTGGGCAGCGCATGGGCGATCACCACCATGTCGTGGCCCTGAAGCGTCGCCACGAAGCAGGAACGGCCCGTGGCGGCCGCGATGCGTTCGCAGACCGGCTGGACGACGGTCGAGACCCGGTTCGAGCCGAGGTAGCAGCCCGCGAGATCGAGCACGCGTGGCGTCAGGTGGAAGTTGCGGCCATCGCTCTCGGCGAGCTTGAGCGTGATCAGCGTATGCAGCATGCGCCGCACGCTCGCCTTGGGCAGTCCGGTGGTGCGGGCGAGATCGCTCAGGCTGAGCGGTCGCCGCTCACTGCCGAAGGCTTGGACCACCGAGAGTCCGCGGGCCAGCGCTTCCACATAGTCGCGGCCTCCGAGTTCCAGTCGTCGCGCCGCATCGGCCTCGCGCAAGCGTGACATCGACCCTGACCTTCCTTAAAATGAACATTTGTTCGTTCTGCGAACGATGGCAAAAGGTTAGCAGATGACCTCGGCACGTGACAACGACGAGCTGACGCGGGTCGGCCCGGGAACGGTGATGGGCGAACTGATGCGCCAGTACTGGATTCCGGCGTGCCTTTCGTCGGAACTCGAGCCGGGCGGCGATCCGATGCGGCTTCTGCTGCTGGGCGAGCAACTGATCGCTTTCCGTGACGGGGACGGTCGCGTCGGTATCATGGATCACCGCTGTCCCCATCGCTGCGCGTCGTTGTTCTTCGCGCGGGCGGAAGGCGACGGGCTGCGCTGCGTCTATCACGGCTGGAAGTTCGACGCGGACGGCAAGTGCCTCGACATGCCGAACCTGCCGCCCGAGCAGGATTTCAAGCATCGCATCCACGCGAAGGCCTACAAGACGGCCGAACGCGGCGGGCTGATCTGGACCTACATGGGGCCCCGGGCCGAAGCGCCGCCGTTGCCCAACATCGACAGCCTGGCGTTGCCTGAAGATGAGCGGATCACGCGCTGCCACCAGCGCGAATGCAACTGGCTGCAGGCGCTGGAAGGCGACATCGACACCTCGCATTTCAGCTTCCTGCACCTCGGCACCCTGGAAGCGGACGAAGTGCCGGCCGACAGCATGCATCGTTTCAACCTGATCGATCGCGCGCCTCGCTATCACGTGGTCGATGCCGACTGGGGCACGATGTACACGGCCTATCGTCCGGCCGAGCCGGGGCAGGTCTATTACCGCTTCTCTCAGTTCATCTTTCCGTTCATCACGCTGCCGCCCGACGGCACCTTTACCGACCATATCCAGGCGGGCATCTGGGTGCCGATGGACGACACGCATACGATGGTGTTCACGTTCTTCTGGACGAAGCGGACGGAGTCGCTGCGCCGGCTGAAGGATGGCAGCCCGATTCCAGGATCCGTCTCGCCGATGGCGTTCCTGCCGCGCGGCACCGGCTGGTACGATCGCTGGCGGCTCTCGGCGCACGCCGGCAACGACTACCTGATCGACCGCGCCGTGCAGCGTGACGGCACCTACAGCGGGCTCCAGGGACTGGTGGCGCAGGATCAGGCCGTGACCGAGAGCATGGGCGCCATGGTCGATCGTTCGCTCGAGCATCTGGCCCCCAGCGATCGAATGATCACCATGACCAGACGCCGTCTTCTGAACGCGGCGCGGGCGCTGCGCGACCAAGGCACGGTGCCGCCGGGCGTCGACAATCCGGAAGTCTTCCGCGGCGCGCGGGCCGGCGCCTTCATCGTGCCGGAAGGCAAGGACTGGCGAGAAGCCTACGACGAGCATCTCGGCCGTTCGATCGGCCCTCGGCTCGAAGCAGCGGAGTAGGGAAATGACGCAGCGTTTCCTTGTCAGCCTCCTTGCAGCTCTGTTGGCCGTCGCGTCGCCGGCCTTCGCGGGCTGGCCCGATCATCCGGTGCGGGTCGTCGTGCCATACGCTCCCGGCGGACCGGTCGACCTCGTGGCGCGCGTCGTGTCGGAGAGGCTCGCTGAAAAATACGGCCAGAGCTTCGTGGTCGAGAACAAGCCCGGCGCCAACGGCGCCATAGGCGTGCAGGCGGTGATGAGCAGCCCGCCTGACGGCTACACACTCCTGGCGCATGGCAGCGCGGGCTATACGATCTACCAGGCGGTGATGGCGCAGCCGGCTTTCGACACGCTGCGCGACCTCGCGCCGGTCTCGACCATCGCCTATTTCGACCTGATCCTGTGCGCCAATCCCGAGCTGCCGTTCACCGACGTGAAAGGCTTCGTGGCCTACGCCAAGGCGCATCCCGGCAAGCTCTCGTACGGAACCGCCGGCATCGGCGCCATGAACCATGTCGGCACCGAGTGGTTCAAGACGATGGCGGGTATCGACATCATCCATGTGCCCTATCGCGGCGATGCGCCGGTCGCCGCCGACCTGATCTCGGGAACGATCGGCGTGTCGTTCCTGAGCTCCAACGTCGCCATCCCGTTCATCAAGTCGGGCAAGCTCCGCGCGCTCGCCGTTCCGCGCAAGAACCGCATGGAGGCGTTGCCGGAGGTGCCGACCATGGCGGAGCAGGGCTATTCCGGCTTCGATCTCCGGCCCTGGACCGGCTTCTTCGGCCCGGCAAAACTCGATCCGGCGATCCTCGGCAGCCTCAACGGCTCGCTGAAGGAAATCCTTGGCATGCCCGATGTCGTGCACCGGCTGGCCGGGCTCGGAATGCAGGCGACCTGGACCACGCCTCAAGACATGGCGCGCACGATCGAGGCCAGCACGGCGCTCTGGAAGAAGGTGGCGGCCCAGGCGCATATCGTCGTCGAATGAGGCGCAAGCTCGCCTTCATCCGCCGGGCCTACATGCCGGTGGTCGAACGGGCGCGGCGCGAATTCGATACGGCTTACCTGGATCGGCAGCTTCCGCCTGACGAAGCGTTGCGGCTCATCGCGGATCACGAGGCCGAGGCAATCTTCTTCACCTCGACCTTCAAGTTCGATGCGGCCTTCATTGTCGCCTTGCCGCCGCGCGTGAAAGTGGCGGCATCGGCCAGCACCTTTCTCGACCACGCCGATCTCGAGGCTGCGAAGAAAAGGGGGCTTGTCGTCACTTGTGCGCCCGACGTCGTGGCGGGCTGCGTGGCAGATCTCGCCTTCGGTCTCATCATCGGCGCCGCCCGAGGCTTTTCCCGGCACGCGCGCACGATGCGCGAAGGGACCTGGAGCGTGCGTACCATGGGAGAAGGGCTTGGCACACGGGTCTGGGGCAAGACGCTCGGCATCATCGGATATGGCCGCGTCGGCCGGGCAATGGTCGAGCGTGCCAAGGGCTTCGGCATGACGATCCTGTGTCACGATCCCAAGCCCGTCAGTGAGCCAGGGGTCGGCTATTTCGCCGATTTGGACGCCATGCTGCCGCGTTGCGACTTCGTCAGCGTGAGCGCGCGGCTGACTCCCGGGACGCGGCATCTGCTGGACCGGCGCCGCCTCGAGAAGCTGCCCAAGGGCGCCTTCGTCGTGAACAGCGCACGAGGAGGCTTGATCGACGAACAGGCGCTGATCGCACTGTTGGAGTCAGGCCATCTCGGGGGAGCGGGCCTCGATGTCTTCGAACGAGAACCCGATTTCAATCGCCGACTGGCCGAACTCGACAACGTGTTTCTGACGCCGCACATCAACAGCGCCACGCACGAATCGCGACTGGAGCTCGGCTACAAGTGCCTCGACGACATCGCGGCGGCGCTGGCGGCTACCAGCTGAGCCTCGAGCGGCCGATCGCCATCGACACTGCCGCCTGGCTGGGCTCGACGACGGGCAGGCCGACATGGCGTTGCAAGCGGTCGCGATAGCGCGCCATGCCGGCGCAGCCCATGATCAGCACGTCGGCTCCGTCCTCGTCGCGAAGCTCGGCGGCGACCTCGGCCATGCGGCTGAAGGTGCGCGCCTCGTCCGCGAGTTCGACGACGCCGAGCCCGATCGCACGGTCGCCGGCCATACGGTCGCTGAGGCCCATCTGGCCGACATAGCGCAGGTGCCGCGGGATCGATTTCTTCAGGATCGAGATCACGCCGAAGCGCTGGCCGAGCGTGAGTGCGGTCAGGATGCCGCTTTCGGCGATGCCCAGCACCGGCTTGGTGGTGACTTCGCGCGCGGCATGCAGGCCGGGGTCCGAGTAGCAGGCGATCACGAAGGCCGAGCAGTCATTGTCGCGGCTCTTCACCGTGGCGCTGATCGGCGCCACGACGCTCTCGACATGCGCCTGCGTCTCGATGCCCGGCGGCCCTTCCTTCAATGTCACGCACTCGATCGCCGGGCCGCCTTGCATGCGCAGCGGTTCCATGGCGCGGTCGATGCCGTCCGTCACGGTCTGGCTGGAATTGGGATTGATCACGAGGATGCGTTCGGTGCTGGACATGGCGCAAACATGGCCGGGAAATCGCCGATCGCCTATAGGTATTTTGCATGTATGCGGTGCCTGTCCTTTGCCTGATCGGGCTGCTTCTCGCGCCGATCGCCGTCTCGGCGCAGAATTGCGGCCGCGACGGTGTCGCCCTGCAGGTGCTGGGCTCCGGCGGCCCGGGGCTGCAGGACAGGCGGGCGTCCTCGAGCTATCTGGTGTGGCAGAATGGCCGGGCGCGCGTGCTGATCGATGCCGGGGGCGGCAGCGCGCTGCGTTTCGGCGAGAGCGGGGCCACCATGTCCCAGCTCGACCTGATGCTGTTCTCGCATTTCCATATCGATCACAGCGCCGACTTTCCGGCGCTGATCAAATCGTCGTGGTTCGAGGATCGCAACAGGCCGCTGCCGATCTACGGCCCCGGAGGCAACGACTTCATGCCTTCGACGACCGAGTTCGTGGCCGGCTTCTTCGACGACAAGCGTGGCGTCTATCGCTATCTCGGCGAGCTGCTCGCGCCCGAGCAGGCCAGCAGCTACAAGATGCAGCCGCACGATGTCCTCCCGGGCACTCGGGTCGAGCGGGTGTTTGCCGGCGGAAATCTCGCCGCGTCGGCGGGTGCCGTCATCCATGGCGCGGTGCCGGCTCTTGCCTGGCGGATCGACATCGGCGGCAAGTCGATCGCCTTCAGCGGCGACACCGACGGCGAAGGCACGCTGGCGCGGGTGGCGAATGAGGCCGACATGCTGGTGGCTCATAACGCGGTGCCGGAGGACGCGACGGGCGTCGAGCGGCGCCTGCACATGCCGCCTTCCGTCATCGGGCGGATCGCGTCGCAGGCCAAGGTCAAGAGCCTGATCCTGTCGCATCGCATGCTGCGCACGCTCGGTCGTGAAAAGGAGACCGAGGCGGCGATCAGGAAGGCCTATCAGGGGCGCTTGTCGTTCGCCAACGATCTCGATTGTTTTCCGGTGCGCTGAGGCCGCTGGCGTCGAGAAACGGTGCGAAAATTGCTTCCGCTGGAGGGCTGCTCTAACGTCGAGATCGAGGATTGATGAGGGAGGTTTCGTCTATGACTGGCCGTTTCGCTGCGCTGGCCGCAGCCGTTTTGCTGTGCGCGTCGCCGGCACTGGCCCAGGAGGGCAAGCCGTTGCGCACCGGTGTCGACGGCAGCTTCCCGCCGCACGCCTTTCCCAAGCCGGGCGGTGGCACACAGGGTTTCAACATCGATCTCTTCGAGGAAGTCGCGCGCCGCATGCATCGTCCGATCACGATTGACGCGGTGAGCTTCTCGACCCTCATCCCGGGCATGCAATCGGGCCGTTACGATTTCATCGCCGCGCCGACCACCGTCACCAAGGAGCGCGCCGAGAACATGCTGTTCACGGCCGGCTATCTGTGGACGGCGTTCCAGTTCGGCATCAAGAAGGGCAGCAAGCCGATCACCGGCTGGGCCGATCTCAAGGGCAAGGTCGTCGCCGTGAACAAGGGCACGCCCTACGAGACGCTGTCCAAGGCCAAGGGCCAGGAGTTCGGCTTCGAGGTCCAGGCATTCGACTACCAGACCGATGCGGTCCAGGCCGTGCTCTCGGGCCGCGCCTACACGACGCTCGTCGGCAACACTTCGGTCCGCTACGTCGCCAAGCAGACGCCGATGTTCGTGCCCGACCTCGAGCTCAAGGAAACGCGCGCGCACTGGGCAGCTCCGGTGCCGAAGGACAATCCCAAGCTGCGGGCGGAGCTCCAGGACGCGCTCGACTGCATGAAGAAGGATGGCTCCATCGCCAAGCTTTCGGAGAAGTGGCTGGGCTACACGCCGACCGGCGATGCGCTGGAGGTCACGATCACGCCCGGCTACGGGGTGCCCGGCATGCCCGGCTACGACGCGACACCGCACGAGCTGCACTGCGGGTGATGTCGAAGATCGTCAAGGCGTACGGCGTACACAAGCATTTCGGCCCCCTCCACGTCCTGAAGGGCGTCGATCTCGAGGTAGCCGAACGGGAACTGGTGTTCGTGATCGGCCCGTCGGGGTCGGGCAAGTCGACTCTGCTGCGCTGCCTCAATCGGCTCGAGCAGCCGAGCTCGGGCAGCATCGAGATCGCGGGCATCGACATGCTGAGCCCGAAGACGGACATCAACCATGCGCGCCAGCACATCGGCATGGTGTTCCAGTCCTTCAATCTCTATCCGCACATGACGGCGCTGGGCAATGTGATGTTGGCGCTGCGCAAGGTGGCCGGAATGGGGCGCGCCGAGGCCGAGAGGGTGGCGGGCGCCGCCTTGGAGCGGGTGGGGCTCGGCGACCGCACGCATCATCGGCCGGCCGAGCTGTCGGGCGGCCAGCAGCAACGCGTGGCGATCGCTCGCTCGATCGCGCTCGAGCCCAAGGTGATGCTGTTCGACGAACCGACCAGCGCGCTCGATCCCGAGCTGGTGGGGTCGGTGCTGGCGGTCATGCGTGACCTCAGGGAAAGCGGCATGACGATGATCGTGGTCAGCCACGAGATGAGCTTTGCCAAGAATGCCGCCGACCGGGTCATCTTCATGGATCACGGCGTGATCGTGGAGCAGGGCCCGCCCGCCGCGATCTTCGATGCGCCCGCCCACGAGCGCACCAAGGCGTTCATCGGGCAGATCCGGCAGCATTGATCATGGGCGCTCACCGGGCATGACCGCCTGGAACAAGTTCCTCGACACCTTCTTCAACGCGAAGGTGATGGCGAAGTACCTGCCGGACATCGTCTACGGCACCTGGGTCACCATCGAACTTGCCGTCTTCATCGTCCTCGCCGGCATCGGCGCGGGACTGGTGCTGGCGCTGATCCGCGCACTCGGTATCCGGCCACTCAATTGGGTGATCATCTTCATCGTCGACCTGTTCCGCTCGTTGCCGCCGCTGGTGATCATCGTGTTGCTCTATTTCGGGCTGCCCTCGGCCGGCTGGTCGCCTTCGGCATTCCTGGCGACCTGGCTGTCGCTCACGCTGGTCCTGGCTGCGTTTGCAGAGGAGATCTTCTGGGCGGGCATCACTTCGGTGCACAAGGGCCAGTGGGAGGCCGCGCGCTCGACCGGCCTCCGCTTCGGACAGACGCTGATCAGCGTGGTCCTGCCGCAGGCGCTCCGCCTCACAGTCGCGCCGCTGACCAACCGCACCATTGCCATCACCAAGGGCACGGCGCTCGGCACTGTCGTGGCCCTGCATGAGATCCTCGGCATGGCCTCGTCGGCGGTGTCGAACTCTTACAATCCCTCGCCGCTGATGCTCGGCGCGGCAGCCTACCTGATCCTGTTCATCCCGGTCGTGGTCGTGGCCCGCTGGATCGAGACGAAGTTCGCATGGAAGAAGTGATCGACAATTTCTTCAACGTCGACATCGTCGTGTCGGCGCTGCCGCTCGTGCTGCTGGGCCTGCTGAACACGGTGCTCCTGTCGCTGATGGTGGTTCCGCTGGGCTTCGGCGCCGGCCTTCTGCTGGCCGTAATGGCGCAGTCCAGGCATCCGATGCTGCGCTGGCCTCTGATGGCCTGGGTCGATTTTTTCCGGGCCTTTCCGCCGCTGGTGCTGCTCATCCTGCTCTTCACGGGCCTGCCGTTCATGGGCCTGGAACTGGGCGGCTTCGCCTGCGTGGCCGTGGCCTTCATGCTGAACAATAGCGCCTACTACGGCGAGATACTTCGCGCCGGCATCGATTCGGTGCCGCACGGCCAGATCGAGGCGGCGCGCTCGACCGGGCTCTCGGGCGCCCAGGCGATGATCTATGTCGTGCTGCCGCAGGCGATCCGCAACGTGCTGCCCGATCTGCTGAGCAATACGCTCGAGGTCGTGAAGCTCACGAGCCTCGGCAGTGTCGTCGCCGTGCCCGAGCTTCTGTTCCGGGCGCGGGAGGCACAGAGCGTCAGCTTCAACCCCACGCCGATCGTCATGGCGGCGGTGATCTACTTTCTGATCCTGTGGCCATTGGTGCGTCTGCTCAGTCGACTGGAGAACCGCGCGCTGGCAGCGCGTTAGCCTCAATCCTGCTCGAAACCGCACTCCTCGTTGGTGCGGTCGACCTTGGCGGTGACACGATCGCTCTTGAAGCAGCCATCGTACCATCGGCCTACATGCGTGGCGCCGCCGCTTTCCATCGATCCCATGCCGTCGGGTCGATCGTTTTTCCATTCGCCTTCGTAGCGATCGCCATTTGGCCAGACATAGATACCGCGGCCGTCCTTCTTGCCCGCCTTGTAGTCGCCGTCATAGCGCGTGCCGTCGGGTGAAGTGAACAGGCCGCGCCCGTCGCGCAGCCCGTCTTTCATGAGGCCGATGAACCGGTCGCCGTCAGGCCAGGTCTCGATCATGCGGCCATTGGGCATGCCGTTCCGATATTCGCCCTCCTGCCGGCGCCCGTCGGCGTAGACGACCAGTGCGCGGCCTTCGCGCTTGCCGCGACGGAACTCCCCTTCGCCCTTCGAGACCAGCTTGCCGTCGAGTTGGAATTCGAAGACGCCGCGACCCTCGGCAAAGCCGCCGGCGCAGGCGCCGTCCCAGCGTACGGCGTTTGCAATGCCGTGCGTCACGAGCCAGAGCTTGCAGCCGGTTCGCGCATCCGCGAGCCAGCCGCCTTCGGCTCGGGCGGCGAGGGGCGTGACCAGCAGCGCGAGCCAAAGCAGGGCCCGGCGGCGAGGGATCACCTACGAGCTCTCGGCATGCATGATCTCGCCGAACAGCTCCCACGTCTCGCCCTTGAAGCGCTGCAGCTGCACCGCCTGGATCGGATAGAAATCCGTGTCGCTGGTGCTGATGTTGATGCCCGGCAGCAGCAGGGGCACACGGAAATTATGGAAGCTCGCGGCCTGTTTCATCAGGTTGGCGCGTGTGAGCGTGTCGCCGCAACGCTTCAGCGTCTCATGCATCAGGAAGGAGACGGCGTAGCCATAGATATGGTTGGCGTCGGCCTTGTTGTAGTCCGGCATCCATTTGTCCATCCACGCCTTCCAGGCCTTCATCTCCTCATTGTTGTCCCACTGGCTGTCGGTGGCGTCCATGAGGTAGGCCGCCGTGATGATGCCCTGCGCATTCTCGAAGCCCGCGGGCTTCATGACAGCCGCGACCGAAGCCGAGATGTTGTTGAGGTAGTGCGCCGCCGGCTTCCAGTCGATGTCGGCCATCTTGCGGATTCCCTGCGCCGCCGCCTTCGGTCCGGCGAA
>DATJWN010000259.1:0-12336 GCA_035501235.1 Reyranella sp. | reverse complement strand
GTCCGTCATGCGCCTCAGTCGTTCGGCCTTCGGCGCATCGGTATGGACCTTGAGCACTTCCTCAATCTGCCGGCCGATGGTCATCACCGGGTTGAGGGCCGTCATCGGCTCCTGGAAGATCATCGAGACGCCCTTGGAACGGACATCGCGCAGACGAGCGGGCGACGCTTTCAGCAGGTCCTCACCCTGCAGCAGGATCTCGCCCGCGCTCGCCCTGACATGCGGCGCCGGCAGCAGACCCATGATCGCGCGCGCCATCACCGATTTGCCCGAGCCCGATTCGCCCACGACGCACAGGATCTCTCCGCGGCGCAGCGACAGGCTGATGTCGGACACCGCTTGCGACCGGTCGGCCCAGGGCGGCAGATCGACGGCCAGATGACGAATATCGAGGAGGACCTGATCCACGGCCTCACACCCGCCGGAGGCTGGGGTTGAGGGCGTCGTTCAGGCCATCGCCCACCAGATTGATCGAAAGCACGGTGAGCATGATGGCGATGCCGGGAATGGCGCACAGCCACCAGGCGTGTCGCAGGAAATCGCGGCTCGCACCGATCATGTAGCCCCAGCTCATGACGTTGGGATCGCCCAGGCCGAGGAACGAAAGGCCCGATTCCGTGAGGATCGCGGTCGCGACCAGGAGCGAACCGGTGACGATGATGGACGACAGACAGTTGGGCAGCACGTGCACGACGATCACCTGGAGATCGCTCATGCCCATGCCGATGCAGGCCTGCACGAATTCGCGGTTGCGCAGCGCCAGGAATTCGCCGCGCACCAGCCGGGCCATCGGCGGCCACGACACCACCGAGATCGCGATCACGACGCTCTTCACCGACGGATGCATCAGGGCGACCAGCAGGATCGCGAAGATGAAGGACGGGATGGTCTGGAAGAACTCGGTGAGCCGCATCAGCAAAGCGTCCAGCCGGCCGCCGAAATATCCGGCGAGGCCGCCAAGCAGGGTGCCGAGCAGGGTGGCGACAGCGGCGGCCAAAGCGCCGATCATCAGGGAGGTGCGCGCGCCCTGCACGATGCCCGCCGCAACATCCCGCCCCAGACTGTCGGTGCCGAGCAGATATTTGCCGAACGGTTCCCGAAATGGCTGGCCGGCCAGGGCGTAAGCATCCCTCGGATAGACGAACGGCCCGACCAGCGCGATCAAGAGGATCGCCGTAAGCACGACGAGCCCCGCGAGGGCCGCTCGATGCCGGGCAAATCTCAGGAAGAACGCCATCATCGCACGACGATCCTGGGGTCGAGGAAGGCGTAGAGCAGATCGACCAGGATGTTCACACCGACCACCAGGCAGGCCGAGATGAAAAAGATGCCCATCAGCAGATTGAGGTCGCGCGTGACCAGGGCCTCGAAGGCGAGCATGCCGAAACCCGGCCAGGCGAATACCGATTCGACGATTACCGAGCCGCCGATAAGGTTGCCAATCTGCACGCCGGCGATCGTGACGACCGGAAGGCAGGCATTGCGCAGGATATGGCCGAACAGGATGTGCCGTTCGGTAAGGCCTTTGGCGCGGGCCGTCGTGACGTAGTCCTTGCCCGACTGCTCGAGCACGGCCGAGCGCATCAGGCGCACGTAGAGAGCGAGATAGAACAGCGACAAGGTGAGCGCCGGCAGCACAAGGTGGCGCGCCACATCGCCCACCGCCTCCCAGCCGGTGTAGAATGCCGCGACATCCTCCATGCCGTTGGTCGGCAACCAACCGAGCTCGATCGCGAAGATCAGCATCAGCATCAAGCCGACCCAGAAGAGCGGCGTGGCGTACGACAGGAGCGCCAGTACGGAGATGAGATTGTCGCGCCAGCTGTTTGGCCGGCTCGCGGCGAACAGGCCCAACAGGATTCCGAAGCCGATCGAGATGACGATGGTGGTCCCCATCAGCAGCAGGGTCGGACCAAGGCGCGTCAGGATCAGGGTCAGGACCGGCGCATTGTGGCGGAACGAATAGCCGAGATCGAGCGAGAGGATGTTCTTGATATAGACCAGGAGCTGCACGTGCAGCGGTTGGTCGAGGCCGAACTGCTGGCGCAGATGGGCGAGGAACTCCGGCGTCGCCGACCCCGATTCGCCGGCAAGCACGTCGACCGCGTCGCCGGGAGCGAGATGGAGCAGCAGGAAATTCGCGACCACGATGCCGAGGATGACAAGGACGCCCTGGGCGATCCGCCGCGCCGCATAAGCCGTTCGCGAATTGCCGCCGAACCCCACGTTACGCCCTCACCCCATCGCGCGGTCAGGCAGCCCGCCCGAGACTACTTGTCGATCCACGCCTGGTCGAAGGACGAATAAGCGCCCAGCGCGCTCACAAACAGATTCTTGAGCTTCTTGTTGTAGACCGTGACGAATTCGAGCTCGTCGACCCAGATCAGCGGCACCTGCTCCGACAGCACGCGCTGGAACTCGTGATAGATCTCCGCGCGCTTCTTGGGGTCGGTCTCGATGCCGGCCGCCCGCATCAGTTCGTCGGTCTTGGGCGAACTCCAGTGCGTGTCGTTGACGAAGATCGTCCCGGGCTTGATCGACCATGAGGAATAGAGCCGGTCGATGCCGATCACCGGATCGGCCAGGGTCTGGATCGACACACACGACATGTCGAAATCGTAATTGGTGTAGATGCGCCTCAGCCAGGTCGGCCAGTCCTCGTTGCGCAGCACCACTTTGATGCCGATCTTGCCGAGCGCCTGCTGCAGATACTCGGCATAGCGCTGGTAGTCGGGCCCACCGGGGCCCACCTCCAGGGTGGTCTGGAAGCGGTTGCCGTCGGCACCGCGCTTATAGCCCGCCTCGTCAAGCATCTTGTTGGCGATCTCGACGCCGTTGGGCACGTCGTAATTCTTGACGCCCTCGGTGGTGTAGAAGCCATTGGCCTTGAAGGCCGAGTTGATCGGACCGGTCGCCACCCGCGCGTAGCCGAACCAGATCTTGTCGGCGATGAATTTGCGGTCGATCGAATAGGCAATGGCCTGCCGGACGCGCACGTCGTCGAACGGCTTGCGCGATGTGTTTAGGTCGAGTTGAAGGATCGGCGATTGCATCGCGTAGCCGTCCGTCGTGACGGCGATATCCGGCAGCTTCTTCAGCCGATCGAGATCGACATTCGGGATCGCACTGAAGGCGGCATAGTTTATCTCGCCTGTTTCCATCGCGGCGCTGCGCGTGCCGGGATCGGTGATCATGCGCGCCACAATACGATCAAGATGAGGCAGGCCCGGCTTCCAGTAGCCGGGATTGCGGTCGAGCCGGATGTACTGCCCTTTCTTCCATTCGATGAATTTGAAGGGACCGGTGCCGACTGGCTTGTTGGCATATGGATTGGTCGCGAGGTCGGTGCCCGCGAACAGGTGCTTGGGGATGATCGGCGACTCATAGGCCGACAGCGCCATCATCATGTAAGGCGCCGGACGGGCGAGGTGGAAGACGGCGGTGTGCTCGTCCGGCGTGTCGATCGACTCGAGATCGTGGAAGGTATTGATGCCGCGCGGATGCAGCTTCTTCAGCACTTCCATGATGGTGTACTGCACGTCCGCGCTGGTGAACGGCTGGCCATCGTGCCATTTCACGCCTTCCTGCAGCTTGAAGGTGATGGTCTTGCCGCCGTCGCTCACCGTCCACGACTTCGCCAGGCTCGGCATCGGCTTCAGATCAGGACTGTAGTCGAGCAGTCCCTCATAGACCTTGGTCGAAATCTCGCCGACCGGCTGGGCTGTGCTCGTGTAACCAGCGAGTGTCGGTGGCTCGGTGTCCATCGCCATGACGAGCGTTCCACCCTGCTTGGGCTGCCCCTGCGCACCCGCAGGCACCGCAAGTATTGCCAGACCGCCCAGCAACATGGACACGAATGAGACTAGGCGTGCACGAACGCTCATCGTCGGACCTCCCAAGTGCCTGGCTTCCCCAAACCGGCCTATCGACGATAGGCCGCGCTCGCCGGGCTGACAACGTCACCGACCTCAAAAGGCATGCCTGCGCGCATTAGCGCGGGTCGCTCCGACGCAAAATCGAATTCCGCGCCGCACGGGTCGCCACCTTCACCCATTGGCGCTGGTGGCGCGCAACGGGCATAGTTCCTGCATGACGATGCCCATCGACGCCCTGCGCCGGATCCTGCCGATCGCCGGCTGGTCGCGCGACACCTCGACCGACGTCACTTTCACCGGCGGCAGTGATCCCATCCTGCCGACGCCCTACAAGATCGGCATCGCCGGAGCCGCGACCATTGCCGCCGCAGGGCTTGCGGCCGCGAACCTCTGGGAGCTGCGCGGCGGCAAACGCCAGAGCGCGACGGTCGACGTGCGGCAGGCGACGGCGTCGCTGCGCAGCGGCACCTACATGAAGCTCGGCGAGGGCGAACTCTCCGCGGCGCGCAACAGCATCATGGGCTGCTATCCGGCGAAGGGTGGCCGCTGGAGCTACCTCCATTGCAACTTCCCCAATCACCGGGCGGCGGCGCTGAAAGTGCTGGGCTGCGAGGAGAGCCGCGAGGCCGTGGCGCGCGCGGTCGCCAACTGGGATGCGCAGGAGCTCGAAGAGGCGATCATCGCCAACAAGGGCGCGGGCGGCATGGTTCGTAGCGCGGCCGAATGGAAACAGCATCCGCAAGGCATCGCGATCGCGGCGCTGCCGCTGCTGGAGATCGTGAAGATCGGCGACAGCAAGCCCGAGCCCCTGCCCAAGGGCGACCGGCCGCTATCGGGCATCCGCGTGGTCGACATCACGCGCGTGCTGGCCGGGCCGACCGGCGCCCGCACCCTCGCCGAGCACGGCGCCGATGTGATGAAGGTCACGGCCGAGCACCTGCCCAATCTCGGCTATCAGGAATGGGATACCGGCCATGGCAAGCTCTCGGTGCGTCTCGATATGCGCAAGCCGGAGGAGCTTGCGACCTTGCGCAAACTGATCAGTCAGGCCGATGTCTTCTCGCAGGGCTATCGCCCGGGTAGCCTCGGCGCACGAGGCCTCTCGCCCGAGGAGCTGGCGAAGCTCCGCCCCGGTCTCGTCTATGTCTCGCTGTCGGCCTTCAGCCACGCGGGTCCGTGGGCCTCGCGGCGCGGCTTCGACACGGTCATCCAGACGGTGAGCGGCATCACCACGCGCCAGACCGAGGTCGTGCCGGGCAAGAAGCCGGGCCCGGACTTCTATCCGGTGTCGGCGATCGACTATTGCACCGGCTACCTGATGGCCTTCGGCGCCATGGTCGCCCTCGGCCGCCGCGCGCAGGAAGGCGGCAGCTGGCTGGTCCGCATTTCGCTGGCGCAGGTCGGCAAGTGGCTCGCGGATATGGGCGAGGTCGATGCCGGCGCGGCGAAGGCTGCGCCGAAGGAGTTCGACCGCAGCGAGCTCGATCGCTGGTCGATGGTGACCGAGACGCCGTCGGGCCCGTTGCGTCACCTCAAGCCCGTGATCCAGCTCTCCGAGACGCCCGCGCGTTGGGCGCGGCCCTCGGTGCCGCTCGGCTACCACAAGCCGGTCTGGCCGGAACGGAGCCTCTCATGACCAGCGCGGCGGAAGGCGCGGAACTCACGCAGACCGGCCCCGGCACGTCGATGGGCGAGCTGATGCGCCACTACTGGATGCCGGCGCTCAAATCCTCCGAGCTCACGCCCGACGGCGCGCCGGTGCGCTTCATGCTGATGGGCGAGAAGCTGATCGCCTTCCGTGACTCGGCCGGCAAGGTCGGCGTGATGGATCACCGCTGCCCGCATCGCGGCGCCTCGCTCTTCCTCGGTCGCAACGAGGAAGGCGGCGTCCGCTGCCTCTATCACGGCTGGAAGTTCGACGTGACCGGCCAGTGCATCGACATGCCGAGCGTGCCGCCGGACCAGGACTTCAAGCACAAGGTCTGCGCCAGGGCCTATCGCGCGATCGAGCGTGCCGGCCTGGTCTGGATCTACATGGGCAACCGCGCCGAGGCGCCGCCGCTGCCCGCGCTGCAGATCCTCGATGCGCCCGAGAGCGAGATCAACGTCGGCATGATCCAGCGCGATTGCAACTATCTGCAGGCGATCGAGGGCGAGATCGACACCGCGCATTTCGGCTACCTTCACGGCGGCCACGCCGATGTGAGCCGGCTGGACGAGCGCGAGCCCTTCTATTTCACGGTCACCAACCGCGCGCCGAAGTATCACGTTCGCGATGCGCCGTGGGGCACGCAGTACGGCGCCCACCGCGCGGCCGGCGCGGGCCGCACCTACTGGCGCTTCGCCAACTTCCTGTTTCCCTTCTGGACTCAGGCGCCCAACGGCGAGTTCGACAGCCACGCGCATGGCCGCGCCTGGGTCCCGATCGACGATCGTCATTGCATGTACATCTTCATCTGGTGGAAGCGTGCAAACTCGGCGATGAGCCTGCCGCAGCCCGCCTACAGCGACGGCACGCCGATCGGCGGCACCGGCCGCGGCAACAAGCTCAAGCCCAACACCACCGACTGGATGGGCCGTTGGCGCATGGCCGACAACGAGGCCAATGACTGGGGCATGGACCGCGAGGCGCAGCGCTCGGGTGCGATCTACAGCGGCATCGACGGCATCCACCTGCAGGACCAGGCGATCACCGAGAGCATGGGCCCGATCGTCGATCACACCTTCGAGCATCTGGGACCGTCGGACCAGATGATCACCCGCACGCGGCGGCGCCTGCTGATGGCGTCGCGCGCGCTGCGCGAGCAGGGCACGCTGCCGCCCGGCGTCGAGGACGCGAGCATCTACCACGATGCACGCAGCGGCTATTTCGTCACCGACGATCAGCGCGAATGGCTGGAGGTCTATCGCAACCGCTTCGAGCACGCGGAGCATCCAGGCCCCGCGTCCGCGAAGGCCGCCGAATAGTCTTCTGCTGGGGGCGCGCCCCCCGCGAAAGATCAGGCGCGGTTCACGGCGCGGCAGCGGCATTTGTCGACCTGGTGCAGCTCGACCATGTTGCCGCAGGGATCGTTCATGAAGACCTGGGTCGAATCGGGGCTGGTGAGGCCCTCGATCACCCAGTAGTGCACGCCCATGCGGTCGAGCTCCTGGCGAGTCGCCACGATGTCCTTCACCGCGAAGGCGATGTGCGGCCGCGTCGGATCCTCGCCCGGTCCCTTCGCCACCGGCGACGGCTGTGCGCCGCCGATCAGATGGATCTGGCCGACCTCGCCGACATTGATCCAGGCGCCCGGGATGCCGGGAATGGTCGGCCGCTTTTCGTCGCGATGGAGACCCAGCACATCCTTGTAGAAGGCCTCGGTGTCGGAGAGCTTCTGCGCGCCGGTGTCGATGCGCACGCCGGTGTGGTGGATCTCCAGGATTTCGATCGCCATGGCGTCCTCCGGTTCCTCTAGGGGAATTTGACGTCACCGTAGGGATAGAACTTCTTCACGTCGACATTCTTGTAGGGAAGCGCATCGAGCCGCACCGTGCCGAGGAACGGATCGACAGGCTCGACCAGCAGAATGGTCTTGGCGAAGCCCGAATCGTCGAAGCCGCGGCGGAAGTGCACGCGGCTCTTGATGGCGAAGACCTTGAAGGAGTCGATCGGGAAACCGAGGTCCTTCGGGTCCATGATCTGCGTCAGGTACTCGCTCAGCAGCAGGACGTTGCCGCGACCGAAGGCGACACCGACCCACGTGCGGCCCGCGAAGCGCACCACGGCCGTGATCTTGCCGACCACCCGCACCGGCGCGCCCGCCGACTCGTCGGCAAGGCCACCCACCTCCATGTCGAACGGATCGCCGGCCTTCAGGCCCTTGGCCTGCACCGCCTCGATCGCCTTGCGATCGGCGATGGTGGCGAACAGCACGCCTTCGAGGTCCTGCTCGATCACCTGCTGCAGGATCCAGGTCGCCGAGCCGGACCGATCGGAGTGGTCGGCCAGCACGACGGGCCAGGCGCCCTTCGCCACCGCTTCTTTGGCGAGCTTCACTCCCTCGGGGATAGCGTGGACCTTCGCCGTGTTCAGGAGAGCCTCGCGCCGCCGCCAAGCCCAGGCGGCAACATCGGCCGCGGCCTTGCGCGCAAGCTCCGGATTGCCGTTGGTCATGCATTCGATCGTGAGGCCGACATCCGGCACGTCGGCGAAGGGGAAACCGAAGAAGACATTCATGTAGAGATCGGGCTCGCGCGCTTCCCAGATGAGCGCGCGCTGCACCAGATCCATCCAGGGCGAGGCACCCGTCCATTGCAGGACGGTCGCCGTCAGGATCGGGACCTTCACCGTAGCCGTCGTTGGCTTGTAGTCGCCCCGAATCGCGCGGATCAGCATGCGTGCCGCGCGCTGGCCCTGCAGATGGGCGTCGTAGTGCGGGAAGTACTTCACGCAGAAAGCAAAGTCGGACTGCTTCAGGAACTCCTCGTCCTCGTTGCCGTGCGGATCGAAGGTGCCGGCGATGAAGGCCTTGCGCCCCACCACCTCGCGCACCCTCCGCGCGATGTCGGCCTCGGGCTTCGGCACGCCGCGCACGCCCATGGCGCCGTGCAGGGCGAGATAGACGCCGTCCCAAGGACCGCCCGCCTTCAGCTCGGCGATCTGGCGGCCGAGGAAATGCTCGTAGGCCTCGGTCGTGATCCAGCCCGAGCCCGTCCCGGTCTTGGGCCACAGGGGCGATTCGATGCCGACCAGCTCGACGCCTTCATGCTCGCGCGCGACCTGGACGAAGCCGCCCATGTACGAGCGCGGCTCCCAAGCGAGCAGCGCGCCACCCTTCGCGGGCGAGCCCTCATAGATGAAATCGTCGAGTGTCGTGTCGTTGGGCAGGAACGTCACGGTCTCGTGGGCGAAGTTCAGGACGGCGATGCGCATGCTCATTCGACCGTGCACTTCTTGTTCATCTGCTCGCAGAGCCGCATCACCGTGGCGATGACGCGCGACGCGGCCGGCGGCTCGTTCGAGGGCGAGTTGGCGGCGATCATCAACTCGGAGACCTCGTCGTTCAGCGCCACGACATTGAGCGTCGCCATCCGATCACCCTCGACCGCCTGCAGGCGCCGCCCGCCGGGGTCGGTCATCAGGAGCCGCGCCTTGGGGTTCTTGCTGACAGTGTCGAGCGCGACGGAGAAAACGCGATCGGCCGGCGCTTCGAGGATCACGGTGACGAACTCGTGGCGCGTCTTGCCCTCTTCGTTCTCGACCGCCATGCGATGGATGCGCTGCGCCGCCTTGCGCGCCACGAATACCCATTGCGCCTCGGCAGGCGCGAACGGTGCCAGGACGAGCAGGACGGCAAGCGAGCGCAGCAACATGGACTTCATGACGAAACTCCCCTCTTCGGCCGGGAGCCTAGAGGGCCTATCCTTTCCGGCAAGAAGGAAAATTGGAGGGACGCCATGGCAAACCGCGTGATCGATGCCGACGGCCATATCTGCGAGCCGCCCGAGTTGTGGAACGACTATGTCGAGAAACGCTTCCGCGACCGCACCATCCGCGTCGTGCGCGAAGCGGACGGGCGCGACTGGGTGTCGATCAACGGCGTCGCGCGGCACAATCTCCGGCCCGCGGCGGCCTGCGTGCCGTGGGGCATGGACGATCCCAACAAGGTGCCGACCTGGGACGACATCCTGCCCGGCTCCTACGAAGGCGGCGCGCGCGCCACGGTGCTGGACGAGGAAGGCATCGAGCGCACGCTGCTCTATCCCTCGCTCTACCTGATCCAGGGCGATGTCGAGGATCCGGAGGTCGCGGCCGCCACCTGCTACGCCTACAACGAATGGATCGCCGACATGTGCCGCGATGGCCGCGGCAAGCTCGATGCCGTCGGCATCGTTCCGCTGCAGAGCGCGGCGTTCGCGGCCAAGGAGGTCGAGCACATCGCCAAGCTCGGCCTGAAGGGCGCCTGCTTCCGGCCCGAGCGCTACAAGGGCCTCGCCCTCTACGACGATTCATTGAAGCCGTTCTGGGAGCGTGTCGCCTCAAATGGTCTGTTCGCCGCCGTCCATGGCAGCTTCGGCGCACTGATGCCGAGCTTCGCCTCGGGCCGCTACGACAACCTCTTCTTCAGCCACATGATCTGCCATCCCTTCGAGCAGATGGCGGCCATGCTCGACATCGTGGCGGGCGGCGTGCTCGAGCGGCATCCGACCCTGCGGGTCGCCTTCCTCGAATCGGGACTGGGTTGGCTGGAATACTGGCTCGACCGGCTCGACGGTCATTTCGAATCGATGCACCAGCATGTGCCCTGGATGAAGCGCAAGCCGACCGAGCTGTTCCGCGAGCAGTGCTTCATCTCGATCGAATCCGACGAGGCGCATCGCCTGCCCCGGCTGAAGGAGCTCGGCGTCGCCGACTGCGTCTTCTGGGGCGCCGACTATCCCCACTACGATTGCACCTATCCCGGCGCCGTTACCGAGCTGGAAGAGAACCTGGCGCCGCTCGATCCGGCGCTGGCTGATGGCGTGCGCTGGAAGACCGCGACGCGCTTCCTGGGGCTCTAGGGTCGGATGTCTCAACTACTAGATATGGTGCCGATTACCGCGGCAACGTGTTTTGGGTATGAAAAATAACGGGCGCCTATGGCGCGCCCTTCGGCTACCGCGCTCGATCTGCCCCACCGTGCAGCGTCTCCCGCGGCCCCCGCGCTTCGGCTGGCAGCCTTGGATCCGGGTCTCCAGGACGCGGATGATAGTCGCGGATCGCTCAAGCGCGGATTCTGATCAATGGATCCGTGATCCGGAGAGAAGTCACTCCGAGACGAAGAAGAAATCCGAGTGGATGGCACCCGCGGGTTTCAGGCCGTAGGGCGCGAGCTTGTCCGCCACGACCTCCTCGCGGCCCGGATAATTTTCGTCGTCGACCTCGATCTGCAGGATGCAGCGGTTCTTCGCCAGCAGACCCGTCATGCCTTCGAGGACGGCGATCTCGTGGCCCTCGACGTCGATCTTCACCACCAGCAGCTTTCCCGAGAAGTCGAACAGGCTGTCCAGCCGTGAGCCGCGACACTCGACATGGTTGGGCTGGGTGACGTCGACCACCTTGGTGGCGCCGCGGTTGCGGTGCGTGCGCAGCGACAGGCCGAAGGTGCGCTCGGCGTTGCTGGCGGCGAGCTGCAGCACCTTCACCGCGCCGCGCGCATCGTTCAGGAACAGGTTGGCCTGGAGCTGCGAGAAATTGGTCGGATCCGGCTCGAGCGCAAAAATCTGCTCGAAGCTCGCGCTCTTCAATGCTTCCAGTGCATAGAGGCCCCAATGGGCGCCGACGTCGAGGAAGATGGCACCAACGTCATGCTTGATTCTTTGCTGGGCCAGGAGCTCGAACAGCTTGGCGAACTGCGGCGCTTCCCATTCGCCGCGGATGAAGATCTGCCAGTCGATGATGTTTTCCTGGTCGAGCAGGAGCTGCAGCCCCATGCGGTTCTCGACGACATATCGACTTTTGAAGAGCCTGGCGTAGCTCGTGAGCATCAGCCTGGCCACGCCCCGCAGGATCGGAACCTTGGTGACGACCCGCGGTATATGCAGCATCCTTACATCTTACACTTGGGATGCTAGATCAGGCAATGTGATGAAAGGTCCTACCCCAATCGCCTATCTCGTCGGCACCGGACGTTCGCCGGAATAGTCGTAGAAGCCGCGCTTCACCTTGCGGCCGACCCAGCCGGCCTCGACATATTTCACCAGCAACGGACACGGCCGGTATTTCGAATCGGCCAGACCCTCGTGCAGCACCTGCATCACCGAGAGACAGGTATCGAGACCGATGAAGTCGGCGAGCTCGAGCGGGCCCATCGGATGGTTGGCGCCGAGCTTCATGCCGGTGTCGATCGCCTCGACGTTGCCCACGCCCTCGTAGAGCGCATAGACCGCCTCGTTGATCATCGGCAGCAGGATGCGGTTCACGATGAAGGCCGGGAAGTCCTCGGCGTTGACCGGCTTCTTGTCGAGCTTGATGACCACTTCGCGCACCGTGCGGAAGGTCTCCTCCTCCGTCGCGATGCCGCGGATCAGCTCGACCAGGCCCATCAGCGGCACCGGGTTCATGAAGTGCATGCCCATGAACTTGCCGGGCCGGTCGGTCACCGACGCAAGGCGCGTCACCGAGATCGACGAGGTGTTGGTGGCCAGCAGCACGTTGGGCGGCAACCCCTCGCACAGCTTCTTGAAGATGTCGCGCTTGAGCTGCTCGTTCTCGGTCGCGGCCTCGACCACCAGGTCGCAGTCGGAGAACTGCTTGAAGTCGGTGCCGGTATGGATGCGCCGCAGCGCCGCGTCCTTGTCCTCGGGCCGGATCATGCCCCGGCCGATCTGGCGGTCCATGTTGCGGCCGATGTTCTCGACACCCGAGTTGATATGCGGCTGGTCGACATCCATCAGGCGGATGTCGAACCCCTTGAGCGCGCAGACATGGGCGATGCCG
>DATJWN010000258.1:0-4421 GCA_035501235.1 Reyranella sp. | reverse complement strand
GAAGGCCCGTGGTATGGCCGGATCGCGGGGATCGACCGGCCGGACCGCTATCTCGAGATCATGGCCGTGGAGCCCGGGCCGAGCGGAGGGTTCGTCGCGGGCGCCCTGTTCGGCTGGGGTGATGGGCCGATCAGCCCCACTCCGGCCGAGATCACCGTCAGCGGCACGGCCGTGTCGCTCGAGCTCACGGCCTCGACCGGCGCTCATGTTGAGTTGCACTTCAACGGCGACCAGGCGAACGGACCCTATCAGCCCGCCGGACGCACGGCCCGGTCGAGCGTGTTCGCGCGGGTGAAGGACCGGCCGGATTACGACTGGCTGGGCGGCGTATGGATCGCCAAGCGCAACGGCCAGACCAGGGTGTTCGACGTGAAGCGGGTCGTCGCCACGGCGGAGGGCAAGATCCTGGCGGTCGGCCAATACGGCATTGCCGAGGAGACGGGACGCATCCGGCAGATGGTCGCGACCGTCGACGGCGATCCCGCCACCGCCCGCATCTACTGGCGCACGACCAACACGGTTGCCGAGCTCAAACGCATGACCGCGGCCCCGGCGCTGGCCGGCTCGTTCGAGGTGCGCGATCACGGGGTGCGGCCGGATGCCATCATCTTCATGCAGAACGTGGCCGCACCCGCGGCCGCCCGCCAGACCATCGAGGTCGGGCGCCCGTTTCCGGACATGACCCTCGTGACCTTGGACGGAGACAAGGTGCGCGCCAGCGATTATCGCGGCAAGACGGTGCTCATCACGTTCTTCCAGTCCTGGGACGTGTGGAGCACGGACGAGATGAAGGCGTTCCGCGCGGCCCGCAAGCGCTATGGCAACCGTCTGGCCATCCTCGCGGTCAATTACCGCACCCTCTCGAATGACATCTCGCCGCTCAGCAACACCGTGGCTCCGGTCCCGCGCGATGTCGACCTGTCCGACGTCCGCAAGACGATCGACGTCAAGCGCATCCCGGAGATCTGGATCGTCGACGGGTCAGGCGTCGTGGTTGACCGCGAGAGCTATCTGCCGGAGCACGGTCTCCTGGCGCTGCTCGACAAGGTGGTGAAGTAGCTAAGCGCCCAGGATTTTTGCCAGGCCCTTCACCAGCGCGTCGTGGCGCGCGGTGCGGGCAGCTGCGTCGGTGTCCACCGCCTTGCCCATGCCCAGATAGCGCTCGGCGACCTCGGGGTTGTGGAGCAGCTCGGAGCCTGCGCCTTCGAGGACGACGCGCCCCATTTCGATCACGTAGCCCCAATCGGCGATGGCGAGGCTCATGCGCGCGTTCTGCTCGGACAGCAGGATGGCGATGCCGCGCGCCTTGAGGCTCGCGATCAGCCGGAAGATCTCTTCGACCAGGGTCGGCGACAGGCCGAGCGAGGGTTCGTCGAGCACCAGGAACCGCGGCTCGACCATGAGCGCGCGCGCGATCGCCAGCATCTGCTGCTGGCCGCCCGACAGGTTGCCCGCCATCTCGTCCTGGCGCTGGATCAGCACCGGGAAGAGCTGGCAGACCTCGGCGATGCGCCGTGCGATGCCGGCTTCGCCCAGCTCGCGGCGCTGCGCGTAGGCGCCCAGGCGCAGATTCTCGACGACGGAGAGCCCGGCGATCATCTGCCGGCCTTCGGGCACGTGCGAGACGCCGCGGCGTACCCGCTCCTTCGGGCTGAGCGCGTCGATGCGCTGGCCGGAGAGGCGGATCTCGCCCTGGCGCGCCGGCAGGAGGCCCGAGATCGTCTTGGCGAGCGTGGTCTTCCCCGCGCCATTGGCGCCGATCAGGGCCACGATTCGGCCGGCCTCGACCTTGAGGCTGACGCCGTGCAGCACGTTCGCGTCGCTGTAGCCGGTGGAGAGGTTTTGGATCTCGAGCATCAGGCGGCCCCGTGCTGCAGGCCGAGATAAGCCTCGATGACGCGGCGGTCGCGCTGAACCTCGGCCGGCGTGCCGCGGGCGATGAAGCTGCCGAGATCGAGCACCACGACCTGGTCGGCCACGTTCATGACCAGCGACATGTTGTGCTCGACGACCATGATCGTGATGCCGCTGTCGCGCACCGCACGCAACAGGGCGGCGAGCTCGGCCGTCTCGGCGTCGTTGAGGCCGGCCGCGGGTTCGTCAAGCAGCAGAAGACGAGGCTTCGCCATCATCGCGCGGCAGACCTCGATGAGCTTCTGGGCGCCCATCGGCAGGCTGGTCGCGGCCACGTCGCGGAACGACGAGAGCCCGACGAGATCCAGAAGTGCGTCGGCCTGCTCGGTGAGCCGGGCTTCTTCGCGCCGGGCGCCGCCGAGCCACAGCATCTGTGCGTACGCGTTCGATTTCACCTGGCGGTGGGCGCCGACCAGCACGTTCTCGAGTGCGGTCATGCCCGGAAAGACGCGCGCGGTCTGGAACGTGCGCAACAGGCCCAAGCCCGCGATCTCGCTCGGCCCCTTGCCGCTCAAGGACGTGCCGAAGTAACGCACCTCTCCCGTATCCGGCGGGAACAGGTTGGTGATGAGATTGAACAAGGTCGTCTTGCCGGCCCCGTTGGGCCCGATGAGGGCGGTGAGGCTGCCGGCCGGCACCTCGAACGAGACGTCATTCACCGCTTTCAGGCCGCCGAAGGTCTTCGAGAGGCCGATGCCCTGCAGGGCCGCGACGCGGGTCATGCGCCTTTGCTCCTGTCGGAGCTTCGGCGCACGAGATTCGCCCGCCGAAGCTTCAGCGAAGGCCGGGTCATGGCGCTTGCCCTTTGGCGGCAAGTTGGGCGGTCGCCGGCTTCGGCGTCTCCTCGGCGCTCAGCCAGCGCGCGATCGTGCCGACGATGCCATCCGGCAGGTACTGGAACGCCAGCACCAGGATGGCGCCCTCGGCCAGGGTCTTGTAGGCCGCGAGCGGCTGGAAGATCGTCGGTAGCAGGGTGATCAGCGCCGAGCCGACGAGCCCGCCCACCAGCATGCCTTCGCCGCCGACCACCTGCATGGCGATCATCTCGAACGAGCGCGGGGTGCTCACCATCTCGGGCGACAGGAAGTGGAAGTCGAAGGCGTAGAGGCTGCCGCACAGCGAGCCGAGCAGCGCGCTGATGGCAAACGCGGCCATCTTGTAGCGCGGCACGTCGATGCCAAGCGCCGCGGCCGCGGTCTGGTCGGTGCGGATGGCCTGCAAGGCGCGGCCGAAGCTCGACCGCATCCCGCCGTAGAGGGCGGCCACCAGCACGACGATGAGACCCAGCACCAGGTAATACATCGAGATGTCGCTGTCGAAGCTGTACGGGCCGATGGCAAACGACGGGATGCCAACCAGGCCCGACGGGCCGCCGGTGATGTTGAGGCCGACGGTGAGCGAATCGACCAGGAGGCCGAAGCTCAACGTGGCGAGCGCCAGATACGCGCCGCGCAGCCGCATCGTGACGAGCGACAGCACGATCGCGCAGACCAGCGACACCGCCATGCCGGCCAAAGTGCCGACGAGCGGCGAAAAGTCGTAGGTCGTGGCCAGGATCGCTGCCGTGTAGCCGCCGATCGCGAGGAACGCCGCCTGGCCCAGGCTGACCTGGCCGGCGTAGCCCATGAGCACGTCGAGGCCGAGCACGCCGATGAACAGAATGCCGGTGATGACGAGCGAGCTGAGAAGGCCGCCTTCGCCCACGAGGTAGGGCAGGGCGATCAGCACCGCGAGCGCCACGAGGCCGACGGCGGCGGCGCGAACGCCGCGGAAGCGCACAATGGCGCGATACACGCGCACGTCTTCGCGCACGTCGAGACGCCGCGTGCGGCGCGGCATGAACAGGCCCTGCGGCCGCCACAGCAACGTGACGAGCAGGAGTGCCAGGGCCAGCGCATTGCTGAACAGCGACGACACGTACCCGGCGGCGAGCTGCTCGGCCACGCCCAGGAACAGACCGCCGCCGACCGAGCCGACGAGGGAGCTCATGCCGCCGATCGCAACCGCGATGAAGCCGGCATTGGTGAAAAAGCCGCCGGTGTCGAACTCGAGCGAGATGATGGGTGCTACGGCGATTCCGCCCAGGGCCGCGATCAGGGCCGTGAGCCCGAAGCTGAACAGGGTCAGCCGCGACACGTCGATGCCCATCAGGCGGGCTGCGTGCGGGTTTTCGGCGCAGGCGAGCAGCGCCTTGCCCGATGCGGTGCGCGTCAGGAGATACCATGTGCCGAGCACGACCACCGCCGCGACGCCGACGATCCAGGGGCCTTGCGAGGGAAAGCGCACGCCCGCCAGCGTGATCGGCTGCTCGCCCGAGAACGGGGCCACGGCGTAAGGCTGGCTGCCCCAGATGACCAAGGTCAGGCCCTGCAGGAACGTGAGCAGCCCGGCGGTCAGCATCAGCATGCTGCTGTTGGGCAGCCGCGACAGCGCCGGCACGAACGTCGCAGCACCGATGAGAAGCCCAAAGACCGTCGTGCCGGCGGCCGCGGCCACGAACGCCGCCA
>DATJWN010000257.1:0-5025 GCA_035501235.1 Reyranella sp. | reverse complement strand
CTGGTCGGCGGGCTGATCGCGGCGGGCCGGCTGGTGAAGCCGTTCACCGATCCGCCGGTCGCGCTGCGCCAGAGCTATCATCTCGCCTACGCCAAGGAACGGCGCGAGCGACCGGCCCTGCGCGCGCTACGCTCGGCGCTGCTGTCTCAGGTGCGCTGAGGTCACGCGAGGCGGCCAAGGTATCGTTTGGCCGCCGATCGACGGCTGCCCAGGATGCGGGCGCAACCTCGGAGCCCCCAATGCGCGCCATGTCCGTCGTCCTGCTGATCCTGCTGGGCACCAGTCCCGCCTTCGCCGCCGACCAGCAGGAGGCGAACAAGCGGCTCTTCCGCGATTATCTCGAAACCGTCTTCAACAAGCGTCAGATCGACGCCGCCGGCCGCTACCTCGCGGCCGACCTGATCGAGCACAATCCCAACCTGCCGCAGGGCCTGGAGGGCCGGAAGAGGTTCCTGGCCAACGTGCTCGGCGGCTTCAGCGACTATCACGCCGAGATCCAGGAGATCCTGGCCGACGGCGACAAGGTGGTGGTGCGCACCCTGTGGACCGGCACGCAGGATGGCCCGTTCCTCGGCCTGCCCGCGTCGGGCCGCAAGGTGCGCTTCACCACCGCCGACTTCCTGCGCTTCGAGAACGGCAAGGTCGCCGAGCACTGGGACGTGGTCGACAGCCTGCCCCGCGCGATCGCGCTCGGCCTCGTGCCGCCGCCCAAGGTCTCGACGCAGATCGCGCCGAAGTAGCGGCGCCTGCCTCCCCGTTCAAATGGGGAGGTGGCGCTGAGCGCCGGAGGGATCGTGAGCCACGAGCGAGATCTCGTTCGTGGCTCACGGCCCCATCGCCTCTTCGGGGCACTTCCCCAGTTGAATGGGGAAGAGAGTTCTACGTCCGCTTGAAGCCCTCGAGCTCGTTGGCGGCCCAGTCGAGGATCTTGTCCAGCTTCTCGCCCTTGTAGTAGCGGACGACCATCTGGCACTGGATCGACTGCGCCCAGATCTGCGAGGCGATGAGCGGCGGCGCGGGCGAGCAGGTGACGCCCGCCTTCTGGTCGCCGCCCTTGATCGGATAGTGCGACAGCGCGCCCTTGGGCGGGCTTTCCTCCTCCCAGGTCTTGAAGTCGTTGAACTTCGGATAGGGCGGGATGTCGTAGCCCTGGCTCGCCGCCACCTGCCGCTCGGCGGCGGGCCGCAGCGCCAGGTACTCGAGCAGCGCCTTGGCGGCCTGCTTGTTCTTGGAGAATTTCCAGATGCCGTAGAAGCGCGGCAGGATCGGGTTGTAGCGGCCCTTCGGTCCCTTCGGGAATCCGCCGAACCAGCACTTCTCCGCGACCTGCGGCGCGTCGCGCTTGCCGACCGCCCAGGCGCTGGGCGGATTGAAGATCAGCGCCCCCTTGCCGGCGAGCAGCCACTTGTTGTTCGAGGCATCGTCCCAGGCCGGCGCGTCCTCGGGGCAGAAGCGGGCGATCTTCTTGCCGTATTCCAGCGCCTGGCGCACGGCATCGGTCTTGACCGTGACGTTGCCCTTCGCATCCATCAGCTCCGCGCCGTAGGCGAGGAACAGCGCGCCCAGCCACTGGTTGGTGTCGGTCGTGTTGCCGAGCGGCAGGCCGAAGCCCACGCCCGCCTTCTGGCACTTCTCGGCCGCGGTCAGGAAGGCGTCCCAGGTCCAGCTCGCATCGTCGGGCGCCTTGCCCGCGGGATAGAGCGCCTGGTAGTCGATGCCCGCCGCCTGCTTCAGCATGTCGAAGCGCACGCAGCAGCCGAGCAGCAAGGTGCCGCGCGTCATCGGCACGCCGAGCCAGCGGCCCTGGTACTTGCCGAGATATTCGACGGCGGGATCGATCGGCCCGTTCTGCGCCACGACCTTGGCGACGACGTCGTCGTGGCTCTCGAGCGACTGGTTGAACTGCGCGGACTCCCAGTTGGTGAACTCCATGATGTCGTGGCCCGAACCGCCCTGCGATTCGGCGCCCAGCGAGAGCAGCAGCTTGTTGCCCTGGCTGGTGATGAAGTCGACCTTCACCTCGACTTTGTTCTTGTCCGCCCATTCCTTGATGATGGCGGCCTGCACCTCGTTGGCGCCGGGCACCCAGTGGTCCCACAGGCCGATGGTCAAGGTGCCAGCGGCATGGGCGCTGCGCACATAGGGCGCGGCAAGAAGACCGGTGGCGAGACCGCCGGCCATGACAGAGCGACGCGACGCACGCGCAAAATGGCGAGTCGGCATGACATTCCCTCCCTGGGAAAATGCGAGGCACGCGACAGACGCTATGTGTGTGCTGATCGAGCTTGTTGGGGGCGCCACGCCAGCCGCAAACGGATGGCGGGGGAACCCGGACGCTGCGCTGACGCGTAGGCGAAGCTACTGCGTGGACGACGCTACGGCGTAACCGATCCGAGGCTAGAGCAAGCGCGCGAGGGACGCCATCTCCCGATGCCGCGTTTTTTACGTTTTCGGCGAATTCGTCCGCCTTTTGCCCCGGACGGATCGAAGCAGCATGGCAAGCCCGGAGAAGAACGCCACCGAGGCGACAATCAGGACCACTTTCACCATGAATTCCTCCCTGAGCCGGAAATAAAGAGCCCACCGGCCCGAGGGCCGGTGGGAAGGAGAGGAGGCGTTTTGGGAGGCAGCCTCCTCGAACGCGGTTACTTCGGCAGCAGCTTGGTGACGTCGGCCGCCATGCCTGACAGGGCGGCCTCGGGCTGTGCGGACTTGTCGACCACGGTCTGCAGGCGGTCCTTGATCGCCTGGATGATCTTGAGGTTGTTCTCGCCCGGGAAGGCATACCAGGCCGTCATCAGCGGCTGCTGGCTGAGCGACGTCAGATGGTTCGGCTTCTCGGCATAGAACGGCTTCAACATCTTGGGATCGTTGGCGGGCAGCGAATTGGGCGGCATGTAGCCCGTCCCCTTCACCATGATCGTGGCGCCCACCGGACCGGTGATGAACTTCATGTAGCGCCAGGCCGCGGCCTGCTGCGCGGGATCGGTGGCGAACATCATCGCCGCCGCGCCGCCGGTCGGCAGCTTCGGATCGGGACCGGGCACGGGGAACTTCACCGTGCGCCACTTGAACTTGCCCGCAACGCCCTCGTCGGCCACGCGCAGCAGCGACGTCGATTCCGACCAGATGCCGAGCTTGCCGGCGAAGAAGGCGGCGCGACTCGCTTCCGGCGTGAGGTCGGGCATGCCGCCCTCGCGCACCATGCGGCCGAGCAGCCCGATCGACTTCTTGCCCGCCTCCTTGTCGAAGGCGACGGTCTTCTCGTCCTGGCTCATCATCCTGCCGCCGTGGGAGAAGACCAGCGCCTGCCACATCCAGTTGCCGGTGATCGCCCACGAATAGAAGAGGCCGACCGTGTCGGGGCCGGTCTTGGCGATCTTGTTGGAGAGATCGAAGATGCCCTCCCAGGTGGTCGGCATCTTCGCCGGGTCGCCGCCCGCCTTGGTCACGAGGTCGTCGTTGACGTAGAGGATGGGTGTGGAGGCGGCGAAGGCGAGGCCGTACGGCTTTCCGCCGTAGGTGCTGAGCGCCATCATCGACTTGCCGAAGCCCTGCCCCTCCCAGTCCTTCTCCTTGGCGATGAAGGGCGTGAGGTCGGCCGCGATCTTGCGGTCGACGAACAGGCGCTGGAGATTGATCGCCTGCACCGAGACGTCGGGCAGCTGCTTGGTCACCGCGCCGCGCAGCGCCGTTTGCGCCGCGTCCTCGTACTCCTTGTAGGCCGGCAGGTACTTCACGGCGACGTCGGGGTTGGCCTTCTCGAACTCGGCTTTCAGCTCCGCGAAGACCTTGTCGAAGATGAAGCCCAGCGGGTACTGGACGCTCACCGTCGTCTTGGCCTGCGCGATCGCGGGTCCCGCGCCCGCCAGGGCCATCGCGCCCGCCGTCATGCTCCGTCTCGTCAGTTTCATGTCTTCCTCCCTTTGATCAGCCTTTCAGGCCTGTGAAAGTGATGCCCTCGATGAAGCGCCGCTGCGCGACCAGGAAGGCCAGCATCAGCGGCGTGATGACGATGGTGGCCGCCGCCATCAGCGGCCCGTAGGCGGTGCCTTCGCCGTTCAGCTTGAGGAAGGCGATGCCGAGCGGCGGCGTGAACAATTCCTCGTTGGAGACGGCGATCAGCGGCCAGAAATAGTCGTTCCAGTGCGCGATCAGCGAGAAGATGCCGAAGGCAACCAGCGCCGGCATGGCCGACGGCGCCATCACGCTCCACACGATGCGATACTCGCTCATGCCGTCGATGCGCGCGGCATCGATCAGGTCGTCGGGAATGCCGATGAAGAACTGCCGCATCAGGAAGATGCCGAACACCGAGATCGTGAACGGCAGGACGAGCGCGGCATAGCTGTTCAGGAGGCCGGCGCTGAAGAACAGGATGTAGATCGGCAGCGCCACGGCCTGGTAGGGAATCAGGAGGCACACCAGCACCGAGGCGAACAGCACTCCCCGCCCGCGGAAGCGCCGCTTGGCGAGCGCATAGGCCGCCGGCACGTTCACCAGCACCTGCAGCAGGAAGATCGCGGCCGAGACGATGGCGCCGTTCAGCAGGAAGCCCAGCAGCGGCACCTGCGTCAGCGCCGTCAGATAGTTCTCCCCGCCGCCCCACTGGCGCGGCAGCAGATGGAAATCCGCGGCGAAGATCTCGGCCTTGGGCTTGAACGACGTCACCAGCATGACGACGAACGGGCCGAGCATGGCGACCAGCCCCGTCATGAGCACGAGGTGGCGCAGCACGCGGCCCATGGGCGACAGGGACTGGCCCGCCGTCACGCTGTCCTCCCGCGTCCCAGGACGAACAGGCGCACGGCCGACAGCGCCACGATGAAGACCAGGAACATCACGACCAGCGCCGCCGCATAGCCGTCGCGGAAGAAGTTGAAGGCCTCGGCGAAGATCGTGTGCAGCAGCACCTCGGAGGCCTTGTTCGGCCCGCCGTCGGTCAGCACCTGCACCGTGTCGAACACCTGGAAGGCACGGATGGCGGTGATCACCACGGTGAACAGCGTCACCGGCCCCAGCATC
>DATJWN010000256.1:0-2133 GCA_035501235.1 Reyranella sp. | reverse complement strand
CCGAGTTCGAGAACGCCCTTGTTTCCGAAGCCGCCGATCGCCTTGTCGAACTGATGGATGCGTATGTCGTTGTAGAAGGCCATGTTCGAGCCGCAGTCGACGGGAAGCTCCATTCCCGGCAACGATCCCACCCAGCCGCCGTAGAGCAGATCGATCGCATTCCTGGAACTCGGCGAGCGCATGTCGAAGAGCCGATCTGGCCGGATAGTGATGGCCGGCGAAGCGTGATCCCTCTCGGGGAGCCGAAGCCAGCGTCGTGCCGCACGAAGAAAGGAGGCCATCGTCATTTCGCGAACATCGAGATCAGCTCAACATGCCCCGACCAGAGGAACTGGTCGATGGGCATCAGCTTCTCCAGCCGAAAGCCCGCCTCCTGCAGGGTCCGGGCATCCCGCGAGAAGCTGCCGGGATCGCAGGAGGCATAGACGATGCGCCGAACCTTCGATCGCGCGAGCTCTCCGACTTGTGCCACGGCGCCGGCGCGCGGCGGATCGAGCAGGACGGCGTCGAAGGCATCGCACTCCCTGGCCGTGAGCGGATTGCGGAAGAGATCGCGGCGCTCGGCCCTAACGCGGTTGCCGCCCGCGCGGCGCGCCGTGCGGCCGACGGCCTCGACCGCCTCCTTGTCGCTCTCGAACAGCGACAACCGGCCGGTCCGCCCCAAAGACAGCGATCCCACGCCGGCAAAGAGATCGGCCAGATGCAAGGCATCGCCGGTCCAGGCCGCGACGGCTGCCCGCATCGACTGCTCGCTGCGCTTGGTCGCTTGCAGAAACGCGCCGGGCGGAGGCTCGACGGTCGCGTCACCGAACGCCAGAACGGGATTGCGCCTCGCCACGACCGGCTCGGCGCTGCTGCGATCGCCCCAGCTCACCCGCGCGAGGTTCGCGCCCTCCGCAAGCTGAACCAGGGCCTGCCGACGATCGATCGAGAGATCGATCCGCTTGTGCGGCCGGATCAGAACGTCGAGGCCGCCATCGGTCTCGTTCACGATGGCATCGGCCGCTGCGCCATCAGGCAGCACTTCGAGCAAGGTCGAACGCAACGGCGCCAGCAACGCGCTGAGCGCCGGCCGCGCGATCACGCACGTGCCGACATCGACGACGCGTGGGCTGGCCCGCTCATGGAAGCCTGCGATCACCTTCTTGCCTTGGCGGCGCAGCACGAAGTCCACACGACGGCGCTCGGCCGGCATGCCGACCAACGGCGGCTCGAACGTCGGCGACGTGATGCCGCGATGGCGCAGCGCTTGCTGGATCAGGCCGACCTTCCAGGCCGTGTAGGCGTCGCGCCGCCAATGCTGCAGGGCGCAGCCGCCGCACACCGTGAAGTGCTCGCAAGGCGGCGCCTCGCGATGGCGGGACGGCGCCAGCACTTCGACCAGCCGGGCGACAATGCCCTCGCCGCGCCGATCGACCGGCTCGGCCGTCACGGTCTCGCCGGGAAGCGTGAATGGCACGAAATAGCGCTGGCCGGCGTCCTCGGCGATTCCGTCGCCGCGTGCACCCATCTCCAGGATGTCGAGCGCGACCGGCACGCCTGTGATCAGCCCAGCCAGCTCTTCGCCGGACGCATCTCGCCGACCAGCAGACCCACCACGTTCTTCACCGGCGGATGCTCCAGCGCCTGCTTTTCCGCCGCCGGCAGCACGCCCAGATGATCGAGGATCGTGGCCGCCGCGACCTCCGAGGCGCGGCCGGCGCCGTCCCACATCTTGAGGGCGAGCCCCAGTCCCAGGCCCGGCAGCATGCAGCAGTAGACCGCCTCGGCGCCGCCCTTGGCCTGGACGCCGCCGCCCGGCAGACCGTTCAGGCGCGTGCAGAAGCGGCCGGTGCCGGCGACCATGAAGGGCTCGGCATTCATCGCCGCGCGAATGCGGGTCGCGGCCTCGGCGTGCTTGTTCGAGAGGTGCGAGGGTTCCGCCATGTTCGCCATCGCCCGGGCCAGGCTCTTGAGTGGCGTCGCGAGCGTGGGAATGCCGCAGCCATCGGTGCCGTGCGGGAAGGTATTGGCGTCGAGGCCGCACAGATCGGTCATGACCGCGCGCAGCCTCTGCTGCACCGGATGATCGTACTTGATGTAGCCCTTGGTCGGTTCGCCGTAGGCGACGGCCGTCGTCAGGAAACCGCTGTG
>DATJWN010000255.1:0-8299 GCA_035501235.1 Reyranella sp. | reverse complement strand
AGCAGGCGCGCACGACTTTCGATGCCGCCGAGCAGAACAAGGTGCTGCAGAAGCTCCACGAGAAGATCGTCGACGAGGCGCTCTTCCTGTTCGTCGCGCACGACACCAATCCGCGCGCCATGTCGCCCAAGGTCACGGGCTTCATCCAGGCGCAGAATTGGTATCAGGATCTGACGCCGGTGACGATGAAATAGGAGCGCGGAGGATCGTCAGCCGCCGCGCTTCACGACCTTGGGGTACATCACCTGGTCGCCGTGCGTGAACATGTGCGCCAGCTCCTCGTCGGTGATGTACTCCGGCGTGCGGCCGTTGGCGGCGCAGAGCTGCTCGACGATGATGTTGCGCTTGATCTCGCTCACCAGCACGCAGGTGCGGTGATAGGCCTCCGACACCGTGCGACCGAGCACGGTGAAGCCGTGGCGCTTCATGATGATGCAGTTGGTGTTCTGGATGAAGGTCTTGATCGGCCCGACATCGTCCTCGACGTTGACGCTGGCCGGCAGGTAGTGCGCGGGCTTCTGCATCAGGTAGCCGTAGGTCAGGCTGTAGGAGCGGATCTCCTCGTAGCCCGCGGCCATGAAGGCGATCATCTCGTCGTGGTGCAGGTGGATGACGCAGTTGGTGTCGGGCCGCAGACGCAGGATCTCGCGGTTCATCTGATGACCGACGGTGGTCGCGCGCTCGCCCGCCAGGAGGCGGCCATAGGGGATGTCCGTGATGACGAGATCGCCTTCCTCGACCTCCTCGAGGCTGATGCCCTGGGGCTTGGCGTAGCAGACTCCGTCGGGATGGCTGGGATGGGGCACGCGGATCACCATGCCGCCGACGCTCGAGTTCACCAGCCCGCGATTGGCGATGCGGTGCGCGTAGGTCACGTAGTCCTTCACCACCTTCGGATCGAAGGTGACGGTCGGATCGGGCGTCAGCTCGTTGACGCGGAAGGGGGCGGCGCTGCCATCCATCATGATCTGACTCCTGCTACTCCGGCTTGATCCCGAGGCGATCGGCCAGCTCTTTCCACTGCTTGGTCTCGCGGGCCATGGTCGCGCTGAATTCCTTCGGCGTCGAGACCACCGGCTCGACATCGATCGCCCGAAGCTTGCCGAGCGCGGGCTCGGTCAGGAGGGCCTTGGCCAGGATCTGCTGGATGCGCTCGGCGATCTCCGGCGGCAGGCCGGGCGGCGCGACCAGGCCGTACCAGAACACATCCTGGAAATTCCTGACGCCCAGGCTGTCGAAGGTCGGGACATCGGGCACGGCGGCCGAGGGGCGGGTCACGGCGAAGCCGGTGAGGCGTTTCTCTCGCACCAGGCCCGCAGAGCCCGAGGGATTGTCGAGCATCACCGCGACGGTGCCGTTCATCAGGTCGGGATAGACGGCTGCGGCGCCCTTGTACGGCGCGTCGATCATCTTGAGGCCGGCGATCAGCTCGAACTGGCGGGTGAGGAGATAGCCCAGCGTCGAGGGACCGAGCGAGGCGCAGGCGACCTTGCCGGGTTGCGCCCTGGTGTTGGCGATGAAGGTCGGCAGATCCCTGGCGCCGGCGGCGGGACCGCCGATCAGGATGTAGGAGGTCGTGCCGATCATCGTGATCGCGGTGAACGAGGTCACCGGATCGTAGGGCAGGTCCTTGCGGAACACCGGCGCGGCGGCATGGCTGCTCGAAGTCGCAATGCCGAGCGTGTAGCCGTCAGGCGCGGCCTTGGCGACGATGTCGCTGCCGATCGTGCCGCCGGCGCCGGGCTTGTTCTCGACCACGATGGGCTGGCCCAGCGCCTCGGAGAGAGACTGCATGGCCAGCCGTCCGGTGGAGTCGGTGCCGCCGCCGGGCGGCAAAGCGACGATGCAGCGAATGGGGCGGCTGGGCCAGGCGTCGGCGCGGACGATCGCTGGCGCGGCGAGCGCGGCAGTCGCGCCGGCAAGCATTGCACGACGTGTGTGCTTGATCATGGAGACCTTTGACCATGTGTCTCGATGACAGACAACTCACGGCAAAGCCTCCTCGGGATGAGGTGGTGCTGTGAATGCGGCCGAACTAAAGTTTTTGCCGGCACACAGGCGTCCGCACGACGAACCCGGAGACCGGGTTCTCGTTAAAAAACCGGAAATTTAACGGGGTGGCCGGCCATACCGGCTTTTCCGGGCCGGATCGAAAAACGGCGGTGAGCGCCCGTTTTCGACCTAGTTGTAGCGGCGATACAGGCCCGCCAGGCGGCCCTGTATCTTCACGCGGTCGGGGCCGAAGATTCGCGTCTCGTAGGCGGCATTGGCCGGCTCCAGGGCGATCGAGGCGCCTTTCTTGCGCAGCCGCTTCAGCGTCGCTTCGCTGTCGTCGATCAGGGCCACGACGATATCGCCCGATTCGGCGGTGTCGGAACTCCTGATGATGGCAATGTCGCCGTTCTGGATGCCGGCTTCGATCATCGAATCGCCCTGCACCTCGAGGCAGTAATGCGCGCCCGAGCCCAGGAGCGAGACGGGCACGTCGACGGTCGTCGAATTGTCACGCAGCGCCTCGATGGGCGTGCCGGCGGCGATTCGGCCATAGAGCGGAAGGCTGAGGGCCTGCGCCTCGTTGGCGGCCTGGATGGCGCCGGAGAGCGGCACGCGATCGCCGCGCACGACCTGCGGCACGAAGCCTTCGCGGCTCTCCGCGAAGCTGCGGCGCGCCTCGGCCAGCAGTGGCGTGACATTGGGCGCGGGCATGGCGGCGGCATCGGGGAGCTTCAGAACCTGCAGCGCGCGCGCGCGATGGGGCAGGCGGCGCAGGAAGCCGCGCTCCTCCAGCCCGGTGATCAGGCGGTGGATGCCGGACTTGGATTTCAGACGCAGCGCCTCCTTCATCTCGTCGAACGACGGCGATACGCCGTCATCGTTGAGGCGCTTATTGATGAACAGCAGCAGTTCGTTTTGCTTGCGGGTTAACACCGTCTTCTCCTCGGAACGCCGGCCAGTTTGGAACAAAGCCTGAAACTGGACGTATGTTCTAGTTTAGTTCCGGGAAAACGTCAAGTTTTCCAGAGGGCGATGGGGATCAGTAGCCGCCCGGCAGGCTCGAAAGCTCGATTATTTGCACCGTTTCACCCGCTTTGCGCGCCGGGTCGTGCGGCGGGCGAATCATCAGGGCGTTGGCCCAGGCCATGACTGACAGCATGGAACTGTCCTGCACCTTGTGGGGCTCGACGGTCAGCCCGCCATCGGCGGCGAGCGTCACGTGCGAGCGCACATAGTCCTCGCGCTGGTCGTTCGCCGACACATCAACCGCAAGCCGCGCCGGCCTGGTGGCGGGCACGTCGCCCGATTGACCCAGCATCCGGTCGATGGCGGGCTTCACGAACAGAAGCGAGCAGACCATCGTCGACACCGGGTTGCCAGGCAGGCCGAGCACGCGGGCGCGGTCCTTGGCCGCGAACATCAGCGGCTTGCCGGGGCGCATGGCGATCTTCCAGAAGCCCATCGTGAAGCCCTGTGCCTTCAGCGCGTCCTGCACGAGGTCGTGGTCGCCCACGGAGGCACCGCCCAGGGTGATCAGGAGATCGTGCTGCGCGCCGGCGGCGATCTTCTCCTGAATGAGCCTGGCATCGTCGCGGGCGATGTCGAACAGCGTTGGCTCCGCGCCCCAGGCGCGCATCAACGCGGCGACGGCGATGCCGGAGGAGGAGACGATCTGGTTGCGGCCGACCGGCTCGCCCGGCATCACGAGTTCATCGCCCGTCGAAAGAATGGCGACGCGTGGTTTGCGATAGACCGAGAGCCACGGCAGGTTCATCGCCGCCGCCAGCGCGACATCGCGCGTGGTCACGATGCGGCCGGCGGGGAAGGGCTGGTCGCCGGCGCTGAAGTCGAGGCCCGCCTTGCGTATGTGGCGGCCAATCCGCGGCGCCTCGAGGATCGTGATCTTGTCGCCCTCGGCCTTGGTGTCTTCCTGGATGACGATCGAATCGGCGCCCATGGGCAGCGGCCCGCCCGTGAAGATGCGCACCGTCTCGCCCGCCTTCAGCGCGTGATCGTACGAGCCGCCGGCGGGGGCGTGGCCGACCAGCTTCAGCGTGGTGGGCGCGGCCGGAACGTCCTCGGTTCGCACCGCATAGCCGTCCATGGCCGAGAGATCGGCCGGCGGCTGGGTCAAGCGCGCTTTCGGCGCGACCGCGATCACGCGACCGGCCGCTTCGGCCACCGACACGGTCTCGGAGGGAAGGGCTGAGAAGGCGGCGACGACGCGCGCATGCGCCTCGCGGACGGAAAGCATCTTATCGGGCATTGAACACCCCCGACTTGCCGCCCGATTTATGCAGCAACTTGACCTCGGTGATCGTCATGCCGCGATCGACGGACTTGCACATGTCGTAGACGGTGAGGGCGGCTACCGAGGCGGCGGTGAGCGCTTCCATCTCGACGCCGGTGCGGCCCTTGAGCTTGCACGTCGCCTCGATGTCGACGGCGTTGCGCTTGGGAGCGAGCGCGAGCTTCACGTCGACCGACGAGAGGGACAGCGGATGACAGAGCGGGATCAGCTCGGCCGTCTTCTTGGCGGCCATGATGCCGGCGAGCTGCGCCACGGCGAGCACATCGCCCTTGGCGGCCTTCTTCGAGGCGATCAGCTTCAAGGTCGCGGGCTGCATGATGACGCTCGCCCGCGCGATGGCCACGCGCTCGGTGATCTCCTTGGCGCCGACATCGACCATATGGGCGTTGCCAGCCTGGTCGAAGTGAGTAAGTGTTTTCGTCCGGCTCATGCCGCCTTCTTCAATATCTCGCGCACGGCGGCCTCGACGTCCGGCTTGCGCATGAAGCTCTCGCCGATCAGGAAGGCCGAGGCACCGACCTTGGCCATGCGCGCGAGATCGGCCGGCGAACCGAGCCCGCTTTCGGCGACCAGCACGCGGTCCTTCGGCACCTTGGGCGCCAACTGCTCGGTGACGGCGAGGTCGACGGCAAGCGTCTTGAGGTTGCGGTTGTTGACGCCGATCAGGTCGCCGTCGATCATGAGCGCGCGTTCCAATTCGTCGCCGTCATGCACCTCGACCAGCACATCCATGCCGCAGAGATGCGAAAGCCGCGCCAGCTCTCCCGCGAGCTGGTCGTCGAGGCAGGCCATGATCAGCAGGATGCAATCGGCGCCCAAGGCGCGCGCCTCGAACACCTGATAGGGATCGATCATGAAATCCTTGCGTAGTGCGGGTAGCGTCGTGGCCGCGCGTGCCTGGGTCAGGAACGCGTCCTTACCCTGGAAATAAGGCTCGTCCGTCAGCACCGAAAGGCAGCTCGCACCGCCCCGTTCATAGGCCTTTGCGAGCGAGGGCGGGTCGAAATCGGGCCGGATCAGGCCCTTGCTGGGCGAGGCTTTCTTGATCTCGGCAATAAGTCCATAGCGGCCCGCCGCGATCGCCGACTTGAGCGTCTTGGCGAAGCCGCGCGGCGCGCCGGCCTTGCGGGCTGCTGCCTCGACGTCGGCCTGCGGATGACGCTCCTTGCACGCCGCCACGTGGCGGCGCTTGTCGTCGACGATCTTGGCGAGCGTGTCGCTCATGCGCAGATCCTTTGCAGCAGGCCCAGCGTCGCGGCCGCCTTGCCCGAATCGATGGACTGCGCGGCGAGCTCAGCACCTTCCTTCAGCGTCTTCGCCTTGCCTGCGACCATCAGGGCGGCCGCGCTGTTCAACAACACGATGTCCCGGAAGGCGTTGCGCTCGCCCGCCAGCACTTTCTTGATCGCCTCGGCATTGTGCGCGGGGTCGGCACCCTTGAGCTCGGCGATGGTCGCGCGCTTCACGCCGATCTCCTCGGGCGCGATCTCGATCTCGTTGACCCTGCCGTTCTCGAGCGACGCAGCCCAACTCGTAGTCGTGGTCGTGAGCTCGTCCATGCCGTCCTGGCCGTGCACCACCAGCGCGCGCTCGAGGCCGAGCTGGCCCAGCGCCTCGGCCATGGGCTTCAGCCAGCGGCGGTCGAACACGCCGACGACCTGCCGCTTCACCCGCGCGGGGTTCGAAAGCGGGCCGAGCAGGTTGAAGATCGTCCGTGACGGCGCCAGCTCGACCCTCGGCGCGTTCACGTTGCGCATGGCGCTGTGATGCCGCGGCGCCATCAAGAAGCAGATGTTGGCCTCGGCCAGCGCTTTCTCCAGCGTCTCGATCGGCAGCTCGAGGCCGATGCCGAGCGCCGACAGCACGTCGGCCGCGCCCGACTTGGAAGTGAAGGCGCGATTTCCGTGCTTGGCGACCGGCACGCCGGCGCCCGCGACGACGAGTGCAGAGCAGGACGAGACATTGTAGGTGCCGTGGTGATCGCCGCCGGTGCCGACGATATCGATCGTGCCGGCCGGCGCCTGCACGGCCAGCATCTTGGCCCGGAGCGCCCGGGCGCCGCCGGTCAGCTCGTCCGCCGTCTCGCCGCGCACCTTCAGACCCATCAGGAAGGCGCCCATCTGGGCGGGCGTGGCGTCGCCGCCGGTCATGATGTCGAAAGCGCGCTCGGCCTCGTCCACGCCCAGGGACTGGCCGTTCCCGACCTTCGCCAGAAGACCGCGAAAATCGCCTATGTCGCCGCTCACACTTGCTCCTTGGGCCGTTTTGCCCCTTGCCGGGGGCCCGGCGGGGCGCGTAGCTATATCACATGGCTGAAGAACTGATCCTCAAGGTCACCGGCATGGATTGCGACGGCTGCGTCAAGGCCGTGACGCGTGCCGCCACGGGGGCCGGCACGGCCCCCATCTCCGTCGACCTCAAGAGCGGCGAGATGCGCCTGCCCAAGGATGCCGATGTGCCCGCGATCACCCGGGCGATCCAGCGCGCCGGCTTCGGAGTGGCAACCTAAGCAGTTGTTCTAACAGGCGAATATTGGCGACCGTTGATGTCGCTCTCATCGCTGGCCAAGCGGCTTTTGCCCCGCCCGATCAAGCGCTTCCTGATCCTGCGCCTCACGCGGCCCGACGAGCACTATGCGCGTCTGATGCGGATGCCAAGCCGGCTCTATCTGCAAAACGAGATCATGCCGTGGCTCGGCCGCAACTGCCGATCAGTCCTGTTTGTCGGCGCGGGCGTCTATGTCCGTCACTTCGAGAAGCTCTTCCGGCGTGGCGAGTACATGACGATCGACCGTGAGCCGGCCGTCGCGGTCTGGGGCGCGCGCCGGCACATCGTCGGCTCGATCCTGGACATCAACCGGCACATGCCGAAAGGCTCGTTCGACTGCGTGGTGCTGAACGGCATCTTCGGCTTTGGTGTGAACGAGCCCGCGGACATGCGGGCCGTCGTCAGGGAATTGCACGATGCCTTGCAGCCCGGCGGCCTGCTGATCGTCGGCTGGAACACCAATTTGATGGACGATCCCGACGCGCTGGACATCTATGCCCCTTATTTCGTGCCCAACGACCGGCCGCCGCTGAATGCGCGCCGGCGGTTCGACCTGCCCGAGACGCACGTCTACGATTTCTACAAGCGAGCGGACTAAGCGGCTTTCTTGTTCTGCTGCGTCGGGTGCGCGCCGGCAATCTTGAGGAAATTCTCGAGGATCTTGTGGCCGTGCTCGGAGGCGATGCTCTCGGGGTGGAACTGCACGCCGTGGATGGGCAGGCTCCTGTGGCGCAGGCCCATGATGATGTCGCCCGTGCGCGCCGTCACCTCGAGGTCGGACGGCAGGTCCTTGGGGGCGACGACCAGCGAATGGTACCGGGTCGCCTGGAAGGGCGAGGGCACGTCCTCGAACACGCTCTGGCCCTTGTGCTCGACCCCCGACAGCTTGCCGTGCATGGGGGTGGGCGCCCGCACGACCGTGCCGCCGAAGGCCTGGCCGATCGCCTGGTGGCCGAGACAGACGCCGAACAGCGGAACCTGGGCCTTGGCCGCCGCCTTGATCAGGTCGAGGCAGATGCCGGCCTCGTTGGGGGTGCAGGGGCCGGGCGAGAGCACGATTCCGTCGGCCTTGAGGGCCATCGCCTCGTCCACGGCGATCTGGTCGTTGCGATGGACGGTACAGCGCGCCCCAAGATCGCCCAAAAAGTGGACGAGGTTGTAGGTGAAACTGTCGTAGTTATCGATCAAGAGCAGCAAGACGATACCTGTCGTCACATTGAACACATTCAGGCGTATATAGTTGCTGAATCGGTCGCCGATGGAAAGGGGCCGGGCTCGAGGCGGCGATCCGAATGACGATGAGACTCCCCACGATCGAAGGCGCAGCCAGCCGTTTCTCCGGCTGGGTGCAGGCCACGCTGTGGGGCCAGGGCCGTCGCTTCTTCCGCTGGCAGGGCCGGCTGCGCTCCAACGAGGTCGTCCAGATCCTCGTCTGCGCCGCCGTCG
>DATJWN010000254.1:0-8756 GCA_035501235.1 Reyranella sp. | reverse complement strand
CTGGACGGTGGGCGGCGGCATCGAGGGCCAGCTCAGCAACCAGTGGTCGGCCAAGCTGGAATATCTCTACATGGGCACGCCCGACACGCCGCTCTCGACCCCGGGCACGACCAGCATCGACGATCATTCGATCGGCAATGTCGTGCGCGTCGGCCTCAATTATCACTTCAACTGACATCGAGATGCGCTGATTCCTCAATGGAATCAACGTGCAACCAACGGGCTCCCCAAATCGTTTTTTTGCCACGATTTGGGGAGTACTCGATGGCCATTCTCGAACTCGCCGTCCTGCTGGCGGTGATGGCGGTCGCCGCATATCCCTGCTGGCGCTACAGCGCCGACTGGGGCTATGGCCCCAGCGCCTCGGTGGGTGTCCTGCTGCTGTTCGTGGCGATCTTCGCCATCACCAACGGCGTGCGGCCGGAAGGCAAGATGGCCGGGCAGGGCGGGCGGCCTCACATCGACAGGCGCACCGACACCATCGCGCACCCCGCGACCGACATCGCCTCAGCGCCGCATCAATGACGCGCGGCTTGTCCTGCATCCAGGGTCATGACCACGCCGCTGATGTAGCTCGCCCGCTCTGACGCCAGGAACACCGCGAGGTCTGCCACTTCCTCGGGCTCGGCCGGCCGGCCGAAGGGCATGTGCGTGGTGAGCTCGCGCCAGCGCTCGGGATCGCCCCACTTCTGCTCGGCCGTGCTGCGCAAAAGAGTCGTCATGCGATCGGTGCGCGTGCCGGGCGGGTTGATCGCCACCACGCGCACGCCGTGGTCGACGCTCTTGGAGCCGACGGCGCGCGTGAAGGCCATGAGGCCGGCATTGGCCGTGGTGCCCGCCACGTAGTCGTAATTGTAGCTCTCGCCCGCGAGACCGATGATGTTCACGACCACGCCCGACTTGCGTGCGTACATCTTCTCCAGCATGGCGCGCGTGGCGTTCACGTAGCCGAACATCTTCAGCTCCCACGCCTCGCGCCACTTGTCCTCGGTCATGCCGAAGATGTCGCCGCGCGGGATGGCGCCGGCATTGTTCACCAGGATGTCGGCGTGACCGACGGCGTTCACCACCGAGCGCACCGTGTCGCCCTTGGAGAAATCGGCGGGATGGATCTCGACCGGCACGTTGTGCCGCGCGCGGATCTTCTCCCGCGCCGACTCGAGCGTTTCCTTCGAGCGCGAGGCGAGGTGCACCGCGCAGCCTTCGGCCGCGAAGGCCATGGCGCAGGAAAAGCCGATGCCCTTGCTGCCGCCGGTGATCAGCACCGTCTTGCCGGTGAGCTTGAGATCCATGAGCGATATCTCCTCCGTTACGGTAAGGATCCCTCGCTGCGCTCGGGATGACACGAGGTCGCTAAGACGCGAAGGCTGTCATCCCGAGCGCAGCGAGGGATCCTTCCTCTTTTTCAAATCCGGTACGTCGAATCGATCCGCGCCTGGCCGTCCTCGGTCTTCACGCGGCCGTCCTTCACCATCTGGATCAGGTGCGCCAGCATCGAGCGGCCGGCGGCGGGGTGCAGGTGCTGGGGCACGTCGGCATAATTCTTCGCCACCATCTGCGGGATGGTCTGCCGGCCTTCCTTGAGCCGCGCGATGATCTGGTCCTCGCGGCCCAGCCGATGCTCGATGTAGGACTGCACGAAAGGATGCGGGTCGCGGATTTCCGCGCCGTGCGTCGGGATGTAGAGCGCCTCTTTCCGCGGCAGCAGCTTGCGCAAGGAGGCGAAGTAATCCGCCATGTTGCCGTCGGGCGGCGAGATCACCGCCGTCGACCAGCCCATGACGTGATCGCCCGAGAGGAGCGCATTGTCCTCCTTCACCGCGAAGCAGAGATGGTTGGAGATGTGCCCCGGCGTGTAGACGGCCTCGACGTTCCAGCCGTCGCCGTGCACGACATCGCCGTCGTTGAGCTTGATGTCGGGCGCGAAGGAGAAGTCGCCTTCCTGTTCGGTCGTCACGCCCATCGGCGTCGGATGCGGTCCGTAGCTGTAGACCTTGGCCCCGGTCGCCTTGGCGACGGCGGGCGTCGCCGGCACATGATCGACATGCGTGTGCGTCACGAAGATGTGCGTCACCGTCTCGCCGCGCACCGCGTTCAGCACCGCGTCGATATGGTCCTGCTGGTCGGGCCCGGGATCGACGATCGCCACCTTGCCGTGGCCGACAATATAGGTGCCGGTGCCCTTGAAGGTGAACGGGCTGGGATTGCGCGCCACGACCCGGCGGATCAGCGGCGTCACCTCCATGGCGGTGCCGTAGTCGAACTTGAAGTCGCGGATGAACGGAATGCCGGGCATGGAACGCTCCTACGGAAGAGGAGGTGTGAGCTTGTACAGCGCATTGCGCCGGTCGGAGCTCACATAGACGTTGCCCGTCCTGCCCACCGCGACGCCGGTCGTGACCATCTGCGGCGGCCCGCCGGGATAGGGCTGCAGGCCGCCGATATCGAGATTGGAGGCGATCACCACCTTGGCGCCGTTGGCCGGATCGATGGCGATCACCCTCTGCTGGCCGACCTCGGCGACATAGAGCTTGCCGTCGGGCCCGAGATCGATGCCTTCGGGGCCGGACAGCCCGTCGGTCACGACCTTGCGCGCGCCGGAGCCGACATCGACCTGCGTCACCGCGCCGGCCGCGTTCTCCGTGATGTAGACGGCATTGTTCGGTCCCATCGCCATCGCCACGGGCGCGCGCAGCTCCTTGACGATGGTCGTGCGCGTCTTGCCGTCGGCGCTCACCTTGACGAGGTTGCCGCTGCCCATTTCCGCGACGTAGAGCGTGCCGTCGTTGGCCTCGACCGCATCGACGGGAGCCGCGAAGTCGCCGAGCGTCGCCGTGAGCTTGCCGGTCTTGCGATCGACCTTCTCGACGGTGTTGGAGAACCAGCTCGTCAGCAGCACGTTCTTCGGGCCGACGGAGATGCCGAAGGGATAGGCGTGCGTGTCGCCATGCACGCGCAGCACGTCGCTCACCGCGCCGCTCTGGCCGTCGACCGTGCGATAGCTGAAGACGTCGGCCACGTGCACCGTGTCACGGCCGTTCTCGGAGGTGACGGCGAGGTCGGTCGGGATGGCGAGCTTGCCTTCGACGATGGTCTTGGCGGCGCCGGTCGCCTTGTCGATCAGGTAGATGCCGTTGTCGGTCATCGAGGTCACGAACAGCCGGCCGCGCGAATCGAAGGCGAGATTGTCGAGCCCCGGCTTCAGGCTGGCGGCGAGGCGCTTGGCCTTGCTGGTGAGGCTCACCTTCCACACCGCGCCGTTGGCCGTGTCGATGACGTAGAGATCGTCGGTGTTCTGCGGATCGATGTTGACGGCGGCGGGCGTGGTGAAGCCCGAGGCGATCACCTCGACGACGCCGGTCTCGAGGTTGATCTTCACCACCTCGCCCTTGAACCAGAGCGGGCCGTAGAGGAAGCCGTCCTCGCGGCGGATCTCGAAGCCGTTCAGGCCGCCCAGCTTCTCGGCGACCCGGCGCATCTCATTCTTGGTCAGCGGCTTGAAGTCGGGCTTGTCGGCGTTCTTGATGTCGATCTCGTAGAGCGCGTCGCCCAGGAACACTTCCGAGACGTAGAGCCGCCCGTCCTTGGTGAAGGCGAGGCTGTTGGGGCCGCTCATGCCGTTGGCGACCTCGATCGTCTTGTTGCCCTTGCGGATATAGACCTTGCCGGTGAGGAAGCCGGTCCAGGCCATGGTGCCGTCGTCGGCGCAGGCGATGTCGTCGGCCATGCCGGTCGGCGGGCCGATCGTGGTGTCGACCTCGCCCGAATCGACCTGCACGTGATAGATCGACTGTCCGATCACCGAGCCGGCATAGAGCTGGTCGTCCTTGTTGAAGGCGATGCCGTGCACGCCGTGGAACCACGAGCCCGGCACCAGGAACTGCTGGCTGTATTCGCGCGGCGCGGGAGTCGCCGGTTGCGCGGGAGGAGCCTGCTGCGCCAGCGCCGCCCCGCTGAGCGCAAATGCCAGCGCTGCCGACGCCATGACCCGGCCCCAAGACATCCGATTCCTCCGACCCTCTCGCAACGGGCCGGACTTTAGACCGGCCCCGGCGGATCGGCTACCATCGGCAGACATGCGTCTCGGTCACGTCCTCTTTATCCTGCTCCTCGCAACGGGCAGTGCGCGCGCCCAGGAGCACGTCACCTTCGCCTCGCTCGACGGCAACGGAACCGAGCAGCCCACCCAGATCGACGGCTATCTGCTGCGTGGCAAGGGCGCGGGGCCGCTCCCGGCGGTCGTCTTCCAGCACGGCTGCGGCGGGCTTCTGACCGGGGTCGGCCACCAGCCCGAATCGCGCCAGATGGATTGGGCCGGCAGGCTCAACGCCAGAGGCATCCATGTGCTGATGGTCGACAGCTTCACCGCGCGCCGTTCGGGCGAGATGTGCTCGCAAAGCGGCTTCAAGCTCTGGCTCTATCACAAGCGCCCGGCCGACGCTTACGGCGGCATGGCGTGGCTGCGCACGCAACCCTATGTCGCCTCCGATCGCATCGGCCTGATGGGCTGGTCGAATGGCGGCGGCTCGGCCCTGATGGCGCTCGGCCGGGGCCGCGCCAACGGCCGTCCCGCGGCCTCGACCGGTCCCGACTTCCGCGCCGCCATCGCCTTCTATCCGGGCTCCTGCGATCCCGCGCGGCTCGGCACCGACTGGACCACCAACGTGCCGCTCCTGATCCTGCAGGGCGAGAAGGACGTCTGGACGCCTTATCTTCCCTGCAAGGCGCTCGCCGATTTGGGCAAGGCACTCGGCGGACCGGTCGAATTGCACGCCTATCCCAACGCCTATCACGACTTCGACTGGCCGAACCTCAAGCGCAAGGAGCTCCATGCCTACACGACGTCCAAGGGCGTCGTGCCGATCACCGGCGAGGACCCCGAGTCGCATGCCGACGCGATCGTCCGCGTGCAGGACTTCCTCGCCCGGCATTTGTAGCTATAGAGTCGATCGCAAAGAGATTTCGAATTTCGCAGGAGGAAAGTCATGGCGGGACCTCTCTCGGGACTGACCATCGTCGAGCTGGCCGGCATCGGGCCGGGACCGATGTGCTCCATGATGCTGGGCGACATGGGCGCCGACGTGATCCGCATCGACCGCACCAAGGTGCACGTCATGGATCGCCTCGCCGATCCGAAGTTCGCCGTGCACAACAGGAGCCGCCGTTCGGTCTCGGTCGATCTCCAGAAGAAGGAAGGCATCGAGGTCGTGCTACGCCTGATCGACAAGGCCGACGGCATGACCGAGCCGTTCCGTCCCGGCGTCGCCGAGCGTCTGGGCTTGGGTCCCGATGTCTGCCTCGCGCGCAATCCGAAGCTGGTCTACGGCCGCATGACCGGCTGGGGCCAGGAAGGCCCGCTCGCCAAGGCGGCCGGGCATGACATCAACTACATCGCGCTCACCGGCGCACTCCACGCCATCGGCGGCAAGGAGAAGCCGGTGCCGCCGCTCAATCTCGTGGGCGACTTCGGCGGCGGCGGCATGCTGCTCGCCTTCGGCATGGTGTGCGGGCTGCTGGAAGCGCAGCGTTCGGGCAAGGGCCAGGTCGTCGATGCGGCGATGGTCGATGGCGCGGCGCTGCTGCTGGGCGGCATCTACGGACTCGCCGGCGCCGGCATCTGGAACGACGGCGAGCGCGGCGTGAACCTGCTCGACGGCGGCGCGCATTTCTACGGCACCTACGAGACGAAGGACGGCAAGTACGTCTCCATCGGCTCGATCGAGCCGCAATTCTATGCGCTGCTGATGGAGAAGACCGGACTGCAGGGCCAGGACCTGCCGGCGCAGAACGACCGCAAGGCGTGGGCGCAGTTCAAGAGCCGGCTGGAATCGATCTTCAAGACCAAGACGCGCGACGAGTGGTGCGCGATCATGGAGGGCACCGACATCTGCTTCGCGCCGGTGCTCACCATGAAGGAGGCCTCGCAGCATCCGCACGCCAAGGCGCGCGGCGCCTATGTCGACGTGCTGGGCTTCCCGCAGCCCGCCGCCGCGCCGCGCTTCTCGCGCACCAAGGAAGGCGTGAAGAGCCCCGCCGCCAAGCGCGGCCAGCACACCGACGAGGTGCTGGGCGAGCGCGGCTTCTCCTCCAAGGAGATCGGCGAGCTGAAGGCGGCCGGCGTGATCGGCGCGCAGTGATCATCTTCTGCCGGACCGCGAGCCTCCGGCTCGCTCATAAATCTGAGGCGAGCCGGAGGCTCGCGGTCCGGAAGAGCCCGACATGATCCGCGCCTTCGAGCTCGCCTTCAGCCAGACCTTCGGCGATGCGAAGCTGCGCGCGATCCTGTTCCAGTCGCTGGCGCTCTCGCTCGTCCTGCAGGTCGGGCTGGGGGCGCTCGCCTGGTGGGCGTTCAACGCCTACGTCCATGTCGGCTGGCATTGGGTGGCCGTCGGTCTGCATTGGCTGGGCGGCGGCGCCATCGTGACGCTGGCACTGCTGCTCTTTCCCGCGAGCTTCGGCATCGTCGTCTCGGTCTTCCTCGACGCCATCGCCGACATCGTCGAGGGCGCCTATTACCCCGCGCTGGGCAAGGCGCGCGGCACGCCGTTCCTGACCATGATCTGGGCCGGCATCGCCTTCCTGGTCGCCGTGGTGGTGCTGAACCTGCTGCTGCTGCCGGTCTACCTGATCGCGCTGTTCGTCTTCGGCTCGGGCGCCATACTTTTCTACGCGCTGAACGGCTGGCTGACCGCGCGCCTCTACTACGAGCAGGTGGCGTTGCGCCGGCACAGCGCCGCCGAGGTCAAGGCCTGGCGGAAGGCCAATACGCTCCCGCTCTGGCTCACCGGCACGGCCATCGTGTTCCTGGGGACCATCCCGGTCCTGAACCTGATCGTGCCCGTGGTCGGCACGGCCGCCATGGTGCATGTGGCACAAACGCTCAAAGCTCCGCGCGGGCCCGGCCAGCCCTTTCATCCGCCGGCCTAGGCGCTAAGATCGCCGGCATGAATCGCGTGGTTCTGCCGCTGGCGGCGCTTCTCCTGGCAAGTGGCTGCATAGGCCAGCAGCAGAGCTACTCGCTGAGCGGCGGCGAGGTCGGCATCTTCCATTCGCAGAATGCCGGCCGGCCGATCCCGGTGAGCCAGATCAAGGGCATGGACGAGCGCCAGCTCCAGGCGACCTTCGGCAAGCCGATGATGGACCGCAAGGACGCCGCCAGCCGCGTGCTGCGCTACGAGTCCGACGGCTGCACGCTGTTCGTCTATCTCACGGGCGACCGGGCATCCTATGCCGACTCCTACGACCCGCAGCTTCGCCCGCTGATGAACACCGATGTCTGCGCCGGCTCGGTCGCGGCGCAGAGGCGGTCGGTCTAGCCGTTTCGGTCCGTTTAAAGCCGTTTTAGCCGTTTTTAGCCGGGAATTTTCGAGGCCCAGGCGCTAGGCCGGCGGCCGAATGCCGACTTTTACCTCGAGCTCCGTCAAACGCTTCCCGAGGTCGACGCACTCGATCAGCCCGCCATGCATCTTGAGCACGCGCGCGGCCGACCGGGACCGCCGGGATTGCCCTCGGCGAAGCGGCCCTCCGCGTCGCGATGTCCGGCAAAGGGATCGTTGGACATGATCAACTCCGGGAATGAATTCAAACGCGCCGGAGGTATACGCCCCTGCGCCTCGAAGCCCGATTATGATCAATGGACGCGTCCTGGCGCGGCGGCGCAGGGGCCGGCATCGGAGGCAGGACTCTCCGGCAGCGCACCAGCCATGCCTTCAATGCCTGCACAGCTCGCTTTTCCGATGGGTGGGGCCGAGGCATAATCAGCCATGGATCGCAGACGGCCCGACTCGGGTTGGCGCGCGTCGGCAATAGCCCTCGCGCTGATGGCGATCACCGTGAATTTCCTGCAGCCGCTGGCTCATGCCGCGATGGTGCGCGAGGGCGCATCCCCGCTGCTGTGGAGCGTGTTCTGCCGCGCCGCCGTTGCGGAATCGCCGTCCGGAGATGGCGCCGGCAAAGACTCAAGGCCCGTGCCGGTCGCCGCGCACGATTGCTGCCTGGGCCTCGCCCATGCCGCTCCGCTTGCATCGCCGTCCGCGACGTTCACGTCGCTTGTTCCAATCGCGGCCACGGCGAAGCCGTTGTCCGCGCCCGATCGGTCCGTCCCTGTCGGCATACGCGACGGACCAAACCGCCTGCGCGGTCCTCCACTACCCGTCTGACGTTTCGCCTCGCACCGAGGCCGCAAGGACGCAGCATGTGACCGTGCATGCCTCGTCCGTTCGTCATTCGTGGAGACTTTGTCATGTGCGTAATGCGTACGGCAGCGGTCGCTGCCCCGGGCCGACCCGGCCGGGGCCGGGCCGAACCCTCCATGCCGGGGAGGGAAAGGTGAGCGAAACGTCGCTGGGCTTCGCCCATTTCCTGTCGGAGTCGGACGGGGTGATCAGGACCCTGCTGGTCATCCTGTTCCTGATGTCGACGGCGTCCTGGTACCTCATCATCGCCAAGGGACTGAACCAGGCCATTCGCCGGCGTCGAACGACCAGGTTCCTGGACTTTTTCTGGAGCGCGACCTCGCTCGAGATCGTGCAACAGGAACTCGACGCGAAGGGCGCCAACGAGCCGTTCGGGTACCTGACGGCGCATGCGCTGCACGCCCAGGCGCATCACGCGAGGTTCGGCGCGGCCAAGCTCGAGGAGGCGGGCAGCGAGACGGAGTTCCTGACCCGCACCATCAAGAAGGTGCTCGACGAGGAGACGACCAGCCTCGAGAACGGCCTCACCATGCTGGCGACCATCGGCGCCACGGCGCCCTT
>DATJWN010000253.1:0-8591 GCA_035501235.1 Reyranella sp. | reverse complement strand
GCGATCTGCAGCTGCCAGGGCAACTCGGTCGGCAGGTTGTTGGGGAACTGCGTCGTGAGGAGCTGCAGCGTCTTGAAGATGTTGCTCCAGATGACGTTCGTCATCCACGGATCCTGCGGTGGCGTCGAGGTGGGCGCGGTGATCTGGAAGCCCCAGAAGCCGAGGAAGGCCGCCACCGTCATCAGCACGGCGCGCATGATGTTGTGGCGCGTCTCGGGGCTGAGCTGCCGCGCCGCCGCCAGCGCGCGGCGATGGGCGTTGCCCGGCAGCGAGAGCGACGACAGCCGATCCATGCCGAGCGCCGCGCGCACGCCTACCGACACAGTGCCAACCGACCGCTTCATCGTCCCCGCTTTCTTCACGGCGAGCCTATCCGGTCCCTCCGGCGCGGCAAAGCGGCCTTGCCGACGGGCGTGGTCGGGCCTTTGATGACGTCGACGAGGGAGGAAAGCATGCCGCAATCAGGCTCCGCCGTGTTCAGCCGGATGGACGAGGTGCAATACGGCAAGCCGGCCGCCGAGACGGTCGCCGACATGGCGCGCCGCCAGCAGGCCGAGCGCGTGTTCCTGATGGCGAGCGGCACGCTCAACCGCGAGACCGACGAGATCGAGAAACTGCGTCGCGCGCTCGGCAACAAATGCGTCGGCACCTTCGACAGGATGCCGGCGCACACGCCGCGCGCCGCCGTGATCGCCGCCACCGAGCAGGCACGCGAGGCCCGCGCCGACCTGATCGTCACCCTGGGCGGCGGCTCGATCACCGACGGCGCCAAGGCCGTCCAGCTTTGCCTGGCCAATGACATACGCTCGCCCGAGGCGATGGACGGGATTCGCGCGCCGAACCCGGTGCGGCCGCCGACGGTGCGGCAGATCTCCGTGCCGACCACGCTGTCGGCCGGCGAGTTCTCGCCCATCTCCGGCGTCACCAACGAGAGCACCAAGGTGAAGGAGATGTTCCGGCACCCCGACATCGTGCCTAAAGCGGTCGTGCTCGATCCCGTGGTGACGCGCCATACGCCGATGTGGCTCTGGCTCTCGACCGGCATCCGTGCCGTCGATCATTGCGTGGAGGGCATCTGCTCCAAGGAGGCGAGCCCCTATGGCGACGCCCAGGCGCTGCATGGCCTGTCGCTCCTGACGCGCGGCCTGAAGCGCGTGAAGGACGATCCCAGCGACATCGATGCACGGCTCGACTGCCAGATCGGCGCCTGGCTCTCCATGGCGCCGCTGGTCAACGGCGTGCCGATGGGCGCGAGCCACGGCATCGGCTATGTGCTGGGCGCGGTGTTCGGCATCCCGCACGGCCATACCTCGTGCATCATGCTGCCGTCGGTGATGCGCTGGAACAAACCGGCCAATGCCGATCGCCAGGCACTGATCGCGGCGGCGATGGGCCGTCCCGGTCAGGACGCGGGCGATGTGCTCGATGACTTCATCCGCGGCCTCGGCATGCCGCGCAGCCTGGGCGAGGTGAAGATCGGCCCGGAGAACTTCGACCGCATCGCGCAACAGGCCATGGGTACGCCTTGGGTGCCGCGCAATCCACGGCCGATTCCCACGCCGGCCGAGGTGAAGGAGATTTTGGAGCTGGCCGCCTAGAGCGAAGCGCCTCGACTGTCAGCATGGTCCCTTCAGCTGAACCCAGCTGAATGGACCATGCTCTAGTCTCAGACCGACCGGTCCCGAGTCTCAGGGGCGTGAGACTGGTCCGATGCCGATGGCATAAGGCTTTTACCGCCGAGTCTCAGAGTCTCACCCCACCCCCTGCCGGGTCAGATGTGCTGGATCGGATTGTCGACGCCCAGGATGTGGCGGCCGACCATCTCGATATGCGGCAGCATGGCCTGCAGGTGCTGGCTGGCGCTCATGGCGTCGCGGAAGCGCCGCTCGAACGGTCCCGAATCGAGGATCGCGTTCGTCCCCGCCGCGCGATAGCAGGCGACCGAGACCTCCGTCGCCTCGTTCATGCCGTAGGTCGTGGCAAGACGGAGCCGCATGCGATGGTCGATCGAGAGCTTGCCCGCCGCGGCCGCGCCGTAGGCCTGGCCCAAGGCCTCGTGCAGAAAGGCGCGCGCGGCCGAGACCTTGGCTTCGAGGCCACCGATCTCGCGCTGCACGCCGTTGTTCATGGCCATGGAATTGATCGAGGCGCGGCTGTGCTTGCCGCCCTTCGCGAGGTCGATATAGGACTGCAGCATGCGCCGCGCGACGCCGATCGTGACGGAGCAGAAGCCGGTGGCGTAGAGCAGGGTCGACCCGATGACGTAGAGCGGCCCCGGTTCGCGCCGCTCCGCCAGCGAATCGCGGGCCGGCGCCCGCTCGTCGGGGACGAACAGGTCCACGACCTCATAGGTGTCGCTGCCGGTGCCGCGGAGGCCCAGCACATACCAGTCGTCGATGATCTTGGCGTCGCTGCGCTGGAAGACGAAGCTGCGATCGTCCGGCTTGCCGTTGCGCATGTGCGGCGTGCCGTCCGGATTCTGGGTGGCGCTGTGGGCGCCCAGCCAGCCGCCGGTATGGCGCCCGCCGCTCGCGAAGCTCCATTTGCCGGTCAGGCGATAGCCGCCGTCGACCCGGATCGCCTTGCTGTTGCGATGACGGGCGCCCCAGGCGAGGCCCTTGTCGGGCGTGCCGAACACGGCCTTGGCCGCCTCGGTCGGCATGGCGGCGGCGGAGGTCGAGGACGAGACGTTCGACTGGTTGATGAACCAGCCGACGCTGGCGTCCGACCAGGCCAGCTCCTCCATCGTCTTGCTGTATTCGAGAAGATCGAGCTCCTGGCCGCCCAGGGTCTTCGGCAGGAGTAGCCGCAGCATGTCGGCCTTCACGAGCGCATCCACGACTTCGGGCGTGACCTCGCGGCGGCGGTCGATCTCCGCGCCATGCTCGTCCAACAAGGGCTGCAGGGCCCGGGCCCGTTCGGAAGCACTCTTCATGGCGCCGCATACTGGCCGGGTTTGGCGCGAGGTCAATCCGTCCCGCTCATCCAGCGAAAGCGTATAGTGGCCCGAGGAGGACACGTCTTGAAGGTCTACAGTTCCATCGCCGTCCAGAACGTCGTCGAGGCGCTCTTGCCCCGATTCGAGAAAGAAACCGGCGCGCGCCCGGAGGTGATCTGGGGCACCGCGCCCATGCTGATCCGGCGACTGCAGGGCGGCGAAACGGCGGACCTGCTGATCCTGAACAGGGTTGGCATCGACACGATGACCAAAGCCGGACGAGTGCGTCCGGGCACGGAAGCCGTCATCGCGAGCTCCGCGACCGCAATCGCCGTGCGCCAGGGAGCACCCAAGCCCGATATCTCCTCGGCGGAGGCGCTGAAGAAGACGCTGCGCGATGCGCGGGCCATCTCCTACAGCCATCCCGATGCCGGCGGCGCGAGCGGGATCTATTTCGCCAAGCTGCTCGACCAGTGGGGCATGAGAGCCGAGATCGACGCCAAGACGCGCTTCCCGCCGCCCGCCGGTCTCTGCGGCGCGTTCCTGGTGACGGGCGACGTGGATCTGGCACTGCAGCAGGTGCCCGAGCTGATGGCGGTGAAGGGCGTCGAGATCGTCGGCACCCTGCCGGGCGACCTGCACATGGTGACGGTGTTCGTGGCCGGCATCGAAGCCTCGAGCAAGAAGGTCGCCGGAGCGCAGGCGCTGCTCGACCTGCTGCGCTCGCCCGAGGCCAAGGCGCTGTTCAAGGCGAAGGGGCTGGAGGCCGGCTAGAGTTTTTCGAAGCAGGCCTAGACGCCTTCCTCCCCATTCACATGGGGAGGTGCCCCGAAGGGGCGGAGGGGTCATGAGCGTCGGGCGCGCTGCTCATGACCCCTCCGTCGTCGTATGACGACGACACCTCCCCTGATGACAGGGGAGGACGGCGATTCGACTCGTATCGAAGAGACGCTAGAGTCGTCCCTTCCGCTTCGCCACGGCCTCGGCGAGCAGGCAGAGGATCTCCCACATCATGGTGACGCCCACGAGCGCGGTGTTGCCGCTCATGTCGAAGGGCGGCGAGACCTCGACGACGTCACCGCCGACGAGATTGAGGCCGCGCATACCGCGCAGCATGCGCTGCGCCTCGTGCGGCGTGTAGCCGCCGATCTCGGGCGTGCCGGTGCCGGGCGCATAGGCGGGATCGAGGCCATCGACGTCGAAGCTGATATAGGTCGGCTGGTCGCCCACCACGCGACGCGCTTCGGCGATCACCTTCTCGACGCCTAAGTCGAAATATTCCTCGATGGTGATGACGCGCATGCCCTGCTCGACGGCCCAGTCGTTGTCGTCGCGCTTGTAGAGCGAGCCGCGGATGCCGATCTGCACGACGCGCTTGGGGTCCAGCAACCCCTCCTCCACCGCGCGCCGGAAGGGCGTGCCATGGGTGTACTTGAAGCCGCCGAAATAGGTGTCCCAGGTGTCGCTGTGGGCGTCGAAATGCACCATGCCGAGCGGCGCCTGGCCTTTGGCGATGCCGCGCATGATGGGCAGGGTGATCAGGTGATCGCCGCCGGCCGACAGCGGGATCGCGCCGGCCTCGTGCAGGCGCGTGTAGAACCTGGTGATGCGCTCCAGCGAATCGTCGAGGCTGGCCGGATTGACGGAGGCATCGCCCAAGTCGCCGCATTTGGCCAATTCGTAGGGTGCCACGCGGGTCACATGGTGGATGCGCCGCATCATGGTCGAGAGATCGCGCATCTGGCGCGGGCCGTGGCGCGCGCCCGGCCGGTTGGTCGTGCCGCCGTCCCACGGCACGCCGACCATGCCGATCTCGACGTCCGCCGGGTTCCGGAACAGCGGCAGCCGCATGAAGGTCGCCACATCGCCGAAACGCGGCGTCACCGTGCCGGAGACGGGCTGTGGGAAGCTGGCGGAAGACGAATCGTTCATATCCCACCTATCTAGAAGTCATTGTGGCCGTAGCAGGGCCTTTCTTGCCGTCACGAACTCCTCGACCGCCGCCACGAAGCGGTCGCCTTCGCTGTCGCCGATCATGATGTTGAGCGCCACGAAGCCGCGCCGTGCAATCCAGATGCCAGCCGCCACCATGTCGAAATAGAACAGCTCCTTGGCGTCCTGGTTGGACGAGGCGATGTCGGCCGCCTTCCTGATCGGCCGGGTCGTGGCATGCGCCGTCATCATCGAGCCGATGCCGGAGAACTGGAAGGCGACGCCCGCCTGCTGGCAGATGGCGTTCAGCCGCTCGCGGATCTTCTCGCCCCGGGCGTTCAGCGTCTCGGCGGCCTCGGGCGTATAGACCTCACCATAGCCCGCGACACCGGCCGCCATGGTGAGCACGTTGTTGTTGAACGTGCCGGCATGAGGCAGCGAATCGGGCTTGGTCGGATCGAACAGCTCCATGATGTCGCGCCGGCCGCCGAAGGCGCCGAACGACATGCCGCCGCCGATGTATTTGCCGAGCGTGGTCATGTCGGGAATGACGCCGAGCTTCTGCTGCAGGCCGCCCGGCGACAGGCGCGAGGTCATGACCTCGTCGAAGATCAGCGTGATGTCGTGGCTCCAGGTCTCCTTGCGCAGCATCTCGAGGAAGTCCTTGTCGCCCGGCAGGCAGCCATGGCTGCCCTGCATCGGCTCGACCAGCACGGCGAAGATCTCGGTCGCGTGCTGGCGCAGCAGCTCCTGCGTGCCCTCGATGTCGTTGTAGGGCGCCACGATGTACTCGTAGGGCATGTTCACCGGCGAGCCGCCCGACACGAAGTAGAGCACGCCGCCGTGATAGCCGCCGTGGAAGACCATCACCTTCTTCGCGTGCTTGCGACCCTTGCGCTGGGCGAAGACGCGGGCGCCGGCCAGCGCCATGACATTGCCCTCGGTGCCGGAATTGGTGAAGCGCACCAGCTCGATCGAGGGCATGCGGTCGGCGACCAGCTTGGCGAGCTTGCCCTCGTTCTCGTTGCGGCCGGCGAAGTTCCAGCCGCTATCGAGCGCCTTGTCGATCGCCTTGCGGATCACCGGATGGGAGTGGCCGTAGATGCCGGCGGTGTATTCGCCCAGCACGTCGATGTACTCGTGCCCATCGGCGTCCCACAGCCGGCAGCCCGCGCCCTTCACGACGGTGAGCGGGAATGGGTTGTTGTGCAGCGTCGTGCGCGTGTTGCCGCCCGGCATGGCGACGCAAGCTTCCTCGTGGCGCGTGAAGCTCTTCGGATTGCGATCGATATAGGCCTGACGCGCCTCGGCGAGCGCGGATTGCAGATCCGAATTGACCAGCGGCTGATCGGGCACAGAAAACTCCCTCGAGGACGAGGAAGCCTATCACACCACGTTCAGCTCGCGCACGGGACGGCCGGCGGATATCCGCTCATAGCCGAACGGAGAAAGATTGAGGCTTCGGTACTCGCCGTGGACGATCAGCTCCGCCACGGCGCGGCCGACCGCGGGCGATTGCTGGATGCCGTGGCCCGAGAAGCCCGTGGCGAAGATCACGCTCTCCATCTCGGGATGGCGGCCGACAATGCCGTTCTGGTCGAAGGTGTTGTACTCGTAGTAACCCGCCCAGGAATTCACGACCTTGGCGGCCTCGAAGGCCGGCACGCGGTGCGCGAGCGAAGGCCAGACGATGTCGTCCCATTCGTGGTGCTGGACCTCGAGCGGCGCTTCGGCAGGATCGTTGCCCTCGGCCGGCGAACCGCCGCCGATGTAGAACCGCCCTTCCGGCCGGAACCAGACGCCCGACGTATCGATCGTGAGCGGCAGCAGCGGCAGCTTCTCGCGGCAATCGAAGACGAAGACCGAGCGCCGGCGCGGCTCGACTGGCAAGGAAATGCCCGCCAGCGCCGCGACCTGACCCGACCAGCATCCGGCCGCGATCACGATCGTGCGCGCCTCGATCGTCTGACCGGAGCGCAAGGTCACGCGATTGGGAGCGAGGCCAACGACCTCGTCGGCGAGATAGTGCACGCCCCGATCACGAGCCTTTTGCCGGAAGGCCTGGGCCAGCGCCGGGCCATCGAACCAGCCTTCGTTCGCCGTCCCGTGCGAGGCGAGCGCAATGCCGTCGTTGGACAGCGCCGGGAAGCGCTGAACGAGCGCCGACGGATCGAGCAATTCGACGGCGCACTCCTCGCCGCGCTGGATCGCATGATTGGCGCGCAGGACCGCCTCACCTAGCGAACTGGCGAGAAAAAGATAACCTGGTTCCTTGAGCCCGAGATCGACGCCGAGCAGCTCCGGCGCGCGTCTCAGGAAGCCGATACCGAAGCGCGACAGATGGATGTTGAGCGGCGTCGAAAATTGCTGGCGGATCGACGAAGCCGACAGCGACGACGAGGCCCGCGCATAGGTCGGATCGCGCTCGACGACAACGACCTTGTTTGCGACAGTCGGTTCCTCCGCCAGATGCCAGGCGATGGACGAGCCCATGGCGCCGCCGCCGACGATTGCCACATCGATCATATGCCCTGCCTAGCACGTAACTTGCTTCCTCACCTCTCGTCCTGATGCCTTCTTCCCTCGCCAAGATGTTGCTGCGCCGGCTGTTGCTGGCGATCCCGCTGATCGTGGCGGTGGTGGCGCTCACCTTCGTGCTGATAAGGCTCGCGCCCGGCGATCCGGCGACGATCATGGCGGGCGACGCGCCGACGCCGGAGTTCCTGGCGCAGATCCGCGCCGAATACGGCTTCGACAAGCCCATCTGGGACCAGTTCGTCGCTTTCCTTGCCAAGGCGGTGACCGGCGACTTCGGCACCTCGCTCTACACCAAACAGCCGGTGTTCACGGTCATCATGGAGCGCTTCCCCGCGACCGCGCTGATGACCGGCACGGCGATGATCGTGGCCTCGTTCGTCGGCATCCTGCTGGGCGTGGCCTCCGCCAAGCGCGCGGGCAGCCACGCCGATGCAGCGATCAGCGCGGCCTCGCTGCTGGGCTACTCGCTGCCCGGCTTCTGGGTCGGCCAGCTGCTCGTGCTGCTGTTCGCCGTCGGCCTCGACTGGTTTCCCGCCACCGGCATGGAAGCGGCGCGCGCGAGCTACACCGGCTGGAAGCACATCGAGGACGTCGCCTGGCACATGGTCCTGCCCGTCACGACGCTCGCGGTCTTCCTGTTGACCATGATCGCCCGCTTCACGCGTGCCGCCATGATCGAGGCGCTCGACCAGGACTATGTGCTGGTCGCCGAGGCGAAGGGCGCCTCGCGCAACCGCGTGCTCTGGCATCACGCCTTCCGCAACGCCTGCGTCACGACCATCACCGTGATCGGCCTCGAGTTCGGTGCCGTGCTGGCGGGCGCCGTCGTGGTCGAGATCGTGTTCGGCTGGCCGGGGCTGGGCCGGCTGTTCTACGACGCGATCTACCGCCGCGACTTTCCGCTGCTCACCGGCGCCTTCATGTTCTCCTCCTCAATCGTGATCGTCGTGAACATGGTGTCCGACATCGCCTGCGCCCTGCTCGATCCGCGGATTCGGCGATGAGCAACGCGGCCCTTCCCGCTCCCTCGTTCCTGCCGGCGTGGTTCGTCCGCCTGCGCCGCACGCGCGCGGCGACGGCGATCGGCGCGGCGCTGGTGCTGGTCGTGGGTATCGGCATCGTCTTCGCGCCGCTCCTCACCGCGGCCGATCCGCTGGCGCTCGGCACCGACCGGCTGGCCGAT
>DATJWN010000252.1:0-15179 GCA_035501235.1 Reyranella sp. | reverse complement strand
TATTGCCCCCTTCACCTGGCCTCTCCCCCTGGGGGGGGAGGAATATGAGGAGCGGCTTTTCATGTTCCTCTCCCCCGCCAGGGGGAGAGGTTAGGTGAGGGGGACCTTCAGACAGGATCCCACGTAAAATACTCGGGCGACCGCTTGAGGTCGGTGAAATAGGGCTTCATCGACGGCACCGCGTGTTCGGCAATGGCTTCGAGAGTCCAGCCCTCGGAGTTATGCACGGATCGTACCGGACGGTTGGCGTTGAACAGCATGATCTCGTTCATGCGCACGCCGAAGATCTGCGAGGAGATACCTTCCGCCGCGTCCGACAGCAGAAACACTGCCATGGGCGCGATCTTGGCCGGCGTCATCTTCTTGGACCGCTCCAGCCGCGCCTTCTGCGCATCGGTGTCGGCGGGAATGGTGCCGATCATGCGCGTCCAGGCAAACGGCGAGATGCAGTTGGAGCGGACGTTGAACGCCGCCATGTCGAGCGCGATCGAACGCGACAGGCCCACGATGCCCATCTTGGCCGCGGAGTAGTTCGCCTGGCCGAAATTGCCCACGAGGCCCGAGGTCGAGGTGAAGTGCACGAAGGCACCCGACTTCTGCTCCTTGAAGTAGTTGGCGGCGGCGCGGCTGGTGTTGAACGAGCCGTTCAGGTGCACGTCGATCACCATCTTCCAGTCCATGTGGCTCATGCGATGGAAGATGCGGTCGCGCAGGATGCCGGCATTGTTGATGACGCCGTCGATGCGGCCGAAATTCTCGACCGCGGCCTTGACCATGCGCTCCGCACCGGCGGGATCGGCCACGCTGTCGCCGTTGGGCACGGCCTTGCCGCCCAGCGCCGCGATCTCGTCGCACACCTTCTGTGCCGGCGAGGCGTTGCCCGAGCCCTCGCCGTCGACGGCGCCGCCCAGGTCGTTGACCACGACGTTGGCGCCCTCGCGCGCCGCCAGCAGCGCCATCTCGCGGCCGATGCCGCCGCCCGCGCCGGTCACCAGGATGGATTTGCCCTTCAGCATGTTCGCCATGGCCGTTTCCCCTCTTCAATCGATGAGCAGGATGTACAACTCGTGCAGTGCTGAGAAAACCTCATTGTTGCCGCCCCCGCCTTTCCGGCAGGGTTTTCGCCCAGCGAAGGAGACGTCCCCATGAGTCTCGACCAGACCATCGTCAAACACTACGAGCACGGTTCGCTCGAAAAGGCGCTGTTGGCCGCGGTGACCGCGACCGGCAAGGACGCGAACGGCGCGCTCGCCCACACCGACCTCTCGGCCTTCGACGAGTTCCATATCGGCGGCCGCCAGGCGACGACGGAGTTCTCAGGCCAGATCGACCTGCCGCGCGGTGCGCATGTGCTGGATGTCGGCAGCGGCCTCGGCGGCCCCTCGCGCTACTTCGCGTCCGAACGCGGCTGGACGATCGACGGCATCGACCTCACGCCGGAATATGTCGAAGTCGCCACCAAGCTCTCACGGAAAGTCGGATTGACCGGCGTCAGCTATCGCGTCGCCAATGCGGCCGAGCTCCCTTTCCCGGATGCCAGCTTCGACGGCGCCTACATGCTGCATGTCGGCATGAACATCCCCGAAAAGAGGTCCGCCTTCGCCGAGGTGCGCCGCGTGCTGAAGAAGGGCGGCCTCTTTGCGATCTACGACATCTTCCGCACCAGTGACGCGGCTTTCCTCTATCCGGTGCCCTGGTCGAGCGCGCCCGAGACCAACTTCATCGATACGCAGGTCGCCTACAAGAAGCTGCTGGCCGAGGCGGGCTTCACGATCGAGAAGGAGCGCAACCGCCGCGACTTCGCCCTCACCTCCTTCAAGCAGCAGCGCGAACGGGCGGCCCAGGGCGCGCCGCCGACGGCCATCGCCATGGGCAGCACGGCGCCGCAGAAGACCGGCAACCTCGCCAAGCTGGTGATGGATGGCGTCGTGGCCCCCATGGAGATCGTGAGCCGCGCGGCTTAAGCCGGCTTCTTCAGGAGCCGTGCGCTCAGCACGGTCAGGATCGCGAAGGGCGCCAGGCCCACGACCAGCGGCAGCGCCATGTACTTGGCGCCAAGAGGCGTGAGCAGCGCCACCACGACGGTGCCGACGGCGCCCATGCCCATTTGCGCCAGCCCCACCCACGACGACGCCGTGCCGGCGAGTCGCGGATAGAGGCCGACGGCGCCCGCGCTGGAATTGGGGCCGATCATCCCCGAGCCGAAGCTCAGCACCATGTACGGACCGGTGATCGCCCACCAGGTCTCGACCCGACACAGGCAGAAGGTCGCCAGCACGGCCATCGCAGCGACATGGAACCAGCCGGCGATGCGCAGCAAGGTCACCGGCATGACGCGGCCGATCAGGCGGTTGGTCGCGAAGCTGCCGGCGGTGAACCCCGCCACCGACATGAGCGTGATCAGGCCGAACTCGCGCGGGCTGAAGCCCAGCCGGTCCTGCAGGATGAACGGCGTGCCCGAGAGCATGCCGAAGTTGATGGCGAAAGCGAAGGAGAGCGTCAGCACATAGCCGAGGAAGCGGCGGTCGCGCAGCATGATGCCCGATCCCTGCAGCAGGCTCGCGAAGCTCGCGCCGCCCTTGCCCTTGAACTTGTTGGTCTCGCCGAGGCCCACGATCACGACGACGAGCAGCAGCACGCCCCAGCCGCCCACGAACCAGAAGGTCGAGCGCCAGCCATAGGCCTCGCCCAGGAAGCCGCCGATCGAGGGCGAGATCGCGGGCGCCACGTTCAGCACCAGTGCGATCCAGCTCATGATGCGCGGCATTTCGTTGAAGTCGTAGGCGTCGCGCGTCAGCGCACGGCTCAGCACCGAGCCCGAAGCCGCACCGATGCCCTGCACGATGCGCAATCCGATCAGGCTGCCGATCTCGGGCGCGAAGGAGCAGCCGATGGTCGAGGCGGCGAAGAACACCAGGCCGAACAGCAGGATGGGTCGTCGGCCGAAGCGGTCGCTGAGCGGTCCGTAGAAGAGCTGGCCCACGGCGAAGCCCAGCATGTAGGTCGTGAGCGTGTACTTCACGAACTCGGGCGTGGTGTGCAGATCGGTTCCCACCGACGGCATGACCGGCGTGTAGATGCTCATGGTGACGGGACCGAAGCTCGCGAGTCCCACGAGCAGGGCGAGGTACGCGGCCGACCGCGGCGCTATAATCACTTGCGCTTGGCTTCCGCTTCACCCTCTGCGCCGAAATCACCTGCCATCGTGCCGCCCAGAGGGAGTGCCTCCTGCTCGCGCGTCATGCGCGGATAGTAGTGACGGAAGGCGGCGCGGATCTCGTCGAACGGGATGTCGGCGAAGACGCCGCGATAACCGAGATATTCCATGTGACGGCGGCCGGTGAGGTCGAATGGGTGGTAGATCGAATCGGCGACACCGTCCCACTCCAGAGGCTTCAGGCCGAACTTGTCGGTCAGTTCCTTGTTGAAGGCCGGCGTCGCCTTCACCCAGCAACTATCGAGCCAGACCTCGGTGTAGCCGTGATAGTAGAAGATGTCCGAGCCCATCAGCTCGGAGAGCCGCTTCGTCGTCATGTGATTGCGCACATCGGCATAACCCACGCGGGCCGCGATGCCCGAGGCGCGGCAGACGGCCGCCATCAGCCCTGCCTTGTTCACGCAATAGCCGTGGCCCGTCGCCAGCGTGGTGCTGGCGCGATAGGCCTCTTCCTTCATCGGCGTGTTGTACGGGTCATACCGCAGCCCGTCGCGCACCGCATAGTAAAGCCGCAAGGCCTTCTCGCGCGGCGAACCCTCGCCCGCGACCCTTCTTGCATAGTCGACGATTTTGGGGTGGTCTGAATCGATCAGCGCTGCAGGCCTGCGATAGGCCTCGAAGCCGGCGCCGTCGCGCACGATATCGCCGCCCGGCGTCCTGAGAGTGTCGTAGTCCATGTCAGGCGTTGTTTACTGCAAGAGGCCGGAAAGTCCATGAGCCCCGTGGCGCAATCCACCCTGCCGAGCCGGCGCGGCCTCACGCTCGCCGCCTGCATGATGGCAACGTTCATGGCCGCGGTGGAGAACACCATCGTCTCGACGGCAATGCCGACCATCGTGGCCGAGCTGGGCGATTTCCACCTCTTCAGTTGGGTCTTTGCCGTCTATCTCCTGACGCAGGCCGTGAGCATCCCGATCTACGGGCGGCTTTCCGACCTCTACGGACGCCGGCGCGTCTTCTTCGGCGGCGCCAGCCTCTTCCTGCTCGGCTCGACGCTCTGCGGTTTTGCCCACGGCATGGTGCCGCTGATCGTCTTCCGGGCGCTCCAGGGCATGGGCGCGGGCGCAGTGCAGCCCGTGGCCTACGCGATCGTGGGCGACATCTACACACCCGAGGAACGCGCCAAGGTGCAGGGGCTGCTCTCGGGCATGTTCGGCGTCGCGGCCATCGTCGGCCCGACACTCGGCGCCGTCCTCGTGCAGCAGGTGAGCTGGTCCGCGGTCTTCTGGATCAACCTGCCGATCGGCGCGATCGCCATGGCGATGCTCGCGGCCTTCTTCGACGAGCAGCTTCATCCCAGGCCGCCGCGCATCGACTATCTCGCCTCGCTGCTGCTCACCGTCGGCGCGGGCGCGCTCATGCTGGCGATGATCCAGGGCCGCAGCCTCGAGCGCTGGCAGCTGATCGCCTGCGTCGCGGTCGGGGTCGCGGCACTTGCCGTGCTGATACGCCATGAACGCGATGCCGAAGCGCCGATGCTGCCGATACGGCTCTGGGGCAACCGCCTCATCAAGCTCTGCAACCTCGGCAGCTTCGCCATCGGCGCCACGATGATGGCGGTCGCCGTCTTCCTGCCGACCTACCTGCAGGGCGTGATGAACTGCAGCACCACGGTCACCGGCATCGCCTTCGGCGCCATGGCGGTCAGCTGGGCCGTGTCCAGCTCCGCCTCCGGCCGGATGATGATCCGCACGAGCTATCGTGCCTCCGCCATGTTCGGCGGCGCCATGCTGGCTGCCGGCGGCACCCTGCTCGCCTTCATGACGCCGCAGAGCGGCCCGATCTGGGCGGCCGCCGGCGCCGCCTTGACCGGCATCGGCATGGGTTTCTGCAACACGACCTTCCTCGTCTCGGTGCAGGCCGCTGCCGAGCCGCGCGAGCGCGGCACTGCGACGGCCTCGAACATGTTCACGCGCATGGTGGGCCAGGCGAGCGGTGCCGCGCTGTTCGGCGCCATGGTGAATGCCGGCCTCTCGCACTATGCGCCCGGCGCCGCCGAAGTCGCGGAGCATTTGATGGAACCCTCGCTGCGCCGGACGCTGTCGCCCGACGAGATCGACCGCTTCACCGCGGCGGTCGCGGCCTCGGTCCACACCGTCTACATCGTGGCCGCGGTGCTGGGGCTCGCCGTCCTGCTGATCGGCACACGCTGGCCGCCGCGGCTTCGACCGGGCGGTCACGCCTAAAGAACGGGCGGCTCGTCCGCCGATGTCACCAGGAAGTGTGCGCTGGCCGACGCGACGGGGCGCGAACGGTCGTCCTGCCAGGCTTCGGCGAAGACATTGACCATGCGGCGGCCCTGCTTGGTCACCTTGGCGGCGGCGATGACGTCGCGCGGGCCGGCCGAGCGCAGGTAGTCGACGGTGATGTTCACGATCTTCGGCACGCTCTCCGCCTCGGTCTCCCACAGGAGATGGAAGATCGCCGTCATCTCGAGCATGGCGCCCAGGGTGCCGCCATGGATGGCCGGCAGGAAGGTGTTGCCGATCAGCGACCCGTGATAGCGCATGCGCGTCAGCAGCTCCCCGGTGCCGTTCTCCGGCGCGATCTGCATCCATTTGGCATAGGGGATCGCCTCGGCGAGGCCCGCGACGTTGCCGGTCTTGCGCGCGGTGGCGAGCCGCTTCATCAGGCCGCTGCTCATTTCAGCAGCTCCCGCCCGACAGCCTGCGGGCGCGTGACCTCGCCCTTGGTCCCGAGCATGAAGGTGCCGGCCGCGGCGGCGACGGGATCCTTGGGATCGCCCTGGTGCGCGAAGGCGCGCGTGAAGGCGACCGAGCGGGTGAGGCGATAGCATTCCGCCTCGGCGATCACCGGCTCGCCGGGCGTGGCCGGCCGCGCATAGTCGATGCGCAGATCGAGCGTGGCGAAGGGCTTGGGGTCCTTGAGCATCGTTGCCACCGCCATGCCGCAGCAACTGTCGAGCATCGCCGTCAGCGGGCCGCCCGCCAGCACGCCCAATTCGGGGTTGCCGACCAGTTCGGGGCGCCAGTCGAGCTGCATGGAGGCGATGCCTCTCGCAACTGCGAGCACCTTCATGCCCAGCGCCTTGTTGTGCGGGATCGAATCGGAGAAGAGCTGCTGGAACAGCGCGACGCGCTCCTCGGGCGTCGTCAACGGGGCTTTAGCCATGCCGCCATCATACCGCCTGTAGCGAAACGACGTATCGCTCGTTGACTCCGCTGAACAGCCATTCATATTTGGCGGGCGACGAAGCGGCGTCAGATCGCTCGATTGGCAGGGGTAGGAAACTGGTAATCTTTCTGCAATTGACCCTGAACGGTCTTGCGGTGGGCTGCATTTACGGCCTGGTCGCGCTCGGGTTCGTGCTGATCTACAAGGCGACGGAGCTGGTGAATTTCGCCCAGGGCGACCTGCTGATGCTGGGCGCCTTCGTTTGCTACATGTCGGTCGTCTGGTGGGGCCTCGACTACTGGGTCGGGTTCCTGATCGCCGTCGTGGCCGTCGCGGCCTTCGGCGCCCTGCTCGACCGCATCGTGCTGCGCCAGGTGATCGGCCAGCCGCAGTTCGCCGTGGTCATGCTGACCATCGGCCTGGGCGCCATGTTCCGCACCTTTGCCAGCGTCACCTGGGGCTCGGAGATCTACACGCTGCCCACGCCCTTCGGCGGCGTATGGAACGTGGGCGGCGTCACGCTCAGCCACCAGTATCTCTCGATCGTCGCCGGCACATTGATCCTGTGCGGCGCGCTCTACACCTTCTTCAACCACACGCGCATCGGCATCGCCATGCAGGCGACATCGCAGAACCAGCTCGCCGCCTACTACATGGGCATTCCGGTGAAGCTGATCTTTTCGCTCATCTGGGCGATCTCGGCCGGCGTCGCCGCCGCGGCCGGCATCCTGCTGGCGCCGGTCACGCTGATCGACATCAACATGGGCCTCGCCGTCGCGCTCAAGGCCTTCGCCGCGGCGGTGCTGGGCGGCTTCGGCTCGATTCCCGGGGCGCTGGCGGGCGGCATCATCATCGGCCTGATCGAGCTCTATGCCGGCGCGACCCTGCCAGAGGGCTTCAAGGACACCGCGCCCTACATCGTGCTTCTCGTCATGCTGATCGTGCGGCCGCAAGGGCTGTTCGGCTCGCTCGCGCGAAAGAAGGTCTAGGCGCATGCGGTTCCTGTTCAAGACGTCCTACGAGCAGGACATCCGCCTCTTCCGCGATCGGGTCGACCTCTTCTGGTACGTGCTGCTGGCGCTCGCCGTCGTCGCCGTGCCCTTCGCGCTCGACGAATATTATGTCGGCGAGACGGCCTGGGTGTTCATCTACGCGATCTGCGGCGTCTCGCTGATGGTGCTGGTGGGTTACACCGGCCTCGTCTCGCTGGGCCACGCGGCCTTTCTCGGCATCGGCGCCTATGCCCACGCCTATTTCCTCGGGCTCGGCTTGCCCTGGGTCGTCGCCCTGGGCCTCGCCGTCGCGATCACCACGGCATCCGGCGTCGTGGTCGGCCTGCCGGCGCTGCGCATGACCGGCATCTATCTCGCCATCGCAACGCTTGCCTTCGCTGTGATCATCCAGGAGGTGTTCAGCCGCTGGGAATCGGTGACGCACGGCTTCGCCGGCATGAAGGTCGACATGCCGACGATCTTCGGCGTGGCCTTCGACGACGACCGCTCCTTCTACTTTCTCTGCCTCTTCTTCCTCGTGGTCGTGCTCTGGCTGACGCGAAACCTGCTGCGCTCGCCGACCGGCCGGGCCTGGATCGCCATCCGCGACAGCGAGATCGCGGCCCAGTCGATGGGCGTGCATCTCGCCACCTACAAGACCATGGCATTCGCCTATTCGGCCGGCCTGATGGGCCTCGCGGGCGCGCTGTTCGCGCACAAGATCGCCTATCTCGCGCCCGACATCTTCACCATCCTGCTGTCGATCCAGTTCCTGCTGCTGGTGATCGTGGGCGGCCTGGGATCGCTGCACGGCGCCGTGTTCGGCGCGATCTTCGTGGCGCTGCTGCCGCCCCTGATCGCCATCCTGCGCGATTCGATCCCGGCGAGCCTCGCCGATCTCGCCACCGCCACGGGGATCGACGTCATCGGCACCGTCGGGGCCGCGATCGGCGCCTTCCTCTCCAAGCCCGGCGTCGAGGCCGGCGTCTTCGGACTGATCCTGGTGCTGATGATCCTGCTCGAGCCGCTCGGCATGTATGGCCGCTGGCTCAAGATCAAGCTCTTCTTCTCGACCTTCCCCATGTACAAGGCCGCGACCTTCAAGCGCCAGAAGACCTATATGCGCTCGGAGCGCCTGCGATGAGCTTCTTCACCGCCGACAAGCTCTCGATCAACTTCGGCGGCATCAAGGCCGTCGATGGCGTGAGCTTCGACGTCGCGCAGGGCGAGGTCTTCACCATCATCGGCCCCAACGGCGCGGGCAAGACCACGATCTTCAACCTGGTGAGCCGCATCTACGAGCCGACGGGCGGCAAGCTCACCTTCGACGGCACCGACATCACCAACATCCCGCCGCACAAGGTGGCGGCGCTCGGCATCGCGCGCACCTTCCAGAACATCGAGCTGTTCGAGCACGCGACCCTGCTGCAGAACCTCCTGCTCGCGCGACACACGCACAAGAAATCGGACTTCTTCTCCGAGCTCTTCTTCACGCCGTCGGTGCGGCGCATGGAGGTCGAGCATCGCGAGGCAGTCGAGAAGGCCATCGACTTCCTCGACCTGCAGCAATATCGCGACAGCCTGATCGTCAACCTGCCCTACGGCGTGCGCAAGGTGACCGAGCTCGCCCGCGCGCTCTGCACCGAGCCCAAGCTGCTGCTGCTCGACGAGCCCTCCTCGGGCCTGAACGTCGAGGAGACCGAGGACATGGCCTTCTGGATCCGCGACATCAAGGATCTGCTCGGCATCACCGTGCTCATGGTCGAGCACGACATGAGCCTGGTCTCGGCGGTGTCCGATCGCGTCATGGCGCTGAACTACGGCCGCCCGCTCGCGCTCGGCACGCCGGCCGAGGTGCAGGCGCACCCCGAAGTCATCCGCGCGTACCTCGGAGGCTAGGGCTCATGGCCGAACCCATCCTCAAGGTCGCCAACATCGAGACCTACTATGGGCCGATCATGGCCATCCGCGGCGTCTCCTTCGACGTGCCGCAGGGGGCCATCGTCACCATCCTGGGCGCCAACGGTGCGGGCAAGACGACCGTGCTGAAGACCGTCTCGGGCGTGATGGACCCGCAGAAGGGCAGCGTGCTCTTCGAGGGCCGCGAGATCCGGCGCATGGATCCCGACAAGGTGATGCGGCTCGGCATCAGCCACGTGCCCGAGGGCCGCGAGGTCTTTCCCTTCCTGACGGTGCGCGAGAACCTCGCGATGGGCGCCTACACGCGGCGCGACCAGGACGAGGTCGCGCGCGATCTCGAGGCGGTGTTCGGCTATTTCCCCGTGCTCAAGGAACGCGCCGACCAGCGCGCGGGCTCGCTCTCGGGCGGCGAGCAGCAGATGCTGGCGATCAGCCGCGCGCTGATGGCGCGGCCGCGGCTGATGCTGCTCGACGAGCCGTCGCTCGGCCTGTCGCCGAAGCTCGTGAAGGACATCTTCGAGATCGTCGTGCGCATCAACGCCGAGCGCGGCGTGACCATTTTGCTGGTCGAGCAGAACGCCAACATGGCGCTTCAGGTCGGCGACTACGGCTACGTACTCGAGGTCGGCCGCATCGTCATGGCCGATACCTGCCAGCGGCTGATGCAGAAGGAAGACATCAAGGAATTCTATCTCGGCATCAAGGAACAGGGCGCGCGTGGCCAGCGGCGCTGGAAGAAACGCAAGACCTGGCGCTAGTGGAGAGAGGGTCCATGGAGCGGATCGAGATCGAGGGTTGCGACACCATCGCCAGGCTGTTCTGGCACCAGGTGAAGGCACGCGATTCCCGCACGGCCTTTCGCGAGAAGGACCTCGGCATCTGGCGCGCCACGAGCTGGCGGCAGTATGGCGAGCGCGCGCGGGCGGCCGGCATGGGCTTGGTGAGGCTCGGCCTCGGGCGTGGCGACGTCGTGTCGATCCTGGCGGAGACGGTGCCGGAGTGGCTCTACGCCGACATGGGCACGATGGGCGCCGGCGGCGTCAGCAACGGCATCTATCCGACCGATTCGGCCAAGCAGGTCGAGTACATATTGAACGACAGCCATTCGCGCTTCCTGTTCGTCGAGAACGAGGAACAGCTCGACAAGTTTCTCGACGTGCGGGCGCGCTGCCCGGACCTGGTCAAGGTCGTCGTCTTCGACATGGAGGGCCTCGCCTCCTTCAGCGATCCGATGGTCATGTCGCTGGACGAGCTGATGGCGCTCGGTCGCGCGCACGACGAGGCCCATCCCGGCCTGTGGGAAGACCTGGTCGCGAAGTCCAAGGCCGAGGAGCTGGCGTTGCTGGTCTATACCTCGGGCACGACCGGACCGCCCAAGGGCGCCATGCTCTCGAACCGCAACGTCATCTTCCAGATCGCCAACGCCGACGCCTTCGTGCCGATCGAGAACGGCGGCGAGCAGCTCGCCTTCCTGCCGCTCTGCCACATCGCCGAACGCACCTTCACCAGCTTCCTGCCGCTGCGCTCGGGCGCCATCGCCAACTTCGCCGAGAGCGTGGAGACCGTGGCCGAGAACGTGCGCGAGGTGGCGCCGACGACCTTCTTCGCCGTGCCGCGCATCTGGGAGCGTTTCTATTCCAGCATCGCCATCCGCATGAAGGAGGCCACCTGGATCGGCCGCAAGGCCTACCAGTGGGCGCTGGCGATCGGCCTCAAGGTCGCGCAAGCCGAGATCGAGGGCCGCACGCCCCCAGCCCTGCTGAAGCTCGCGCACCGCGTCGCCGACTGGCTGGTGCTCGACAACATCAAGCGCGCCATCGGCATGCATCGCGTCCGCTTCGCGGGCACGGGGGCGGCGCCCATCGCGCCCGACCTGATCAAGTGGTACCGCGCGCTGGGCGTCGACATGCGCGAGGTCTACGGCCAGACCGAGAATTGCGGGCTGGCGACCGGCATGCCCGACCGCATCAAGCTCGGCACCGTGGGCGTCACCGCGCCGCGCACCGAAGCCCGCATCTCGCCCGAGGGCGAGATCCTGCTGAAGGGTCCGCACGTCTTCATGGGCTACCTCAACCAGCCGGAGAAGACGGCCGAGACCTTGCGCGACGGCTGGCTGCACACCGGCGACGTGGGCTTCGTCGACAACGAGGGGTATCTCAAGATCACCGACCGCATGAAGGACATCATCATCACCGCGGGCGGCAAGAACATCACGCCCTCGGAGATCGAGAACCAGCTCAAGTTCTCGCCCTACATCTCCGATGCCGTGGTGATCGGCGACAAGCGCAAGTTCCTGTCGTGCCTGATCATGATCGACTACGACAACGTCTCCAAGCACGCGCAGGACAACAACGTGCCCTTCACCGACTTCGCCTCGCTCTGCCGCACGCGCGAGATCAACGACCTCATCTGGACGGAGATCGAGCGGGTGAATGCGGGTTTCGCACGGGTCGAGACGATCAAGAAGTTCCGGCTGATCGAGCAGCAGCTCACCGCCGAGGACGACGAGCTCACGCCGACGATGAAGCTCAAGCGCAAGTTCGTGAATGAAAAGTACAAGGGAATGATCGACGGCATGTACGCCGAAGCAATCTAGAGGAGGAAACGATGACGAAGACAATGGCTCTCTTGTCCGCAGCGGCCGCACTCGCCGTCGCGGGCGGCGCGGCGGCGCAGACAACGCACGGCGTCACGGCCACCGAGGTGACGTTCGGCATGCACACCGACTTGAGCGGCGTCGCCGCGACCTATGGCGTCAGCTCGTCGAACGGCATCAAGATGCGCTTCGAGGAGGCGAACGAGAAAGGCGGCGTGCAGGGCCGCAAGCTCAAGCTCATCGTCGAGGACCAGGGCTACCAGGTGCCGAAGGCGGTGCAGGCCTGCAACAAGCTCATCAACCGCGACAAGGTCTTCGCCTTCATCGGCCCCCTCGGCACGCCGATGAACAACGCCTGCTTCAAGGACGAGTTCGCGGCCAACATCCCGAACCTGTTCCCGCTCTCCTCGGCGCGCTCGATGTACCTGCCGTACGAGCGGCTGAAGTTCATCGACGGCGCCACCTATGTCGACCAGGTGCGCGCGGGCATCAACTACCTGGTGGGCAAGCAGGGCAAGAAGAAGCTCTGCGTGATGTACCAGGACACCGACTTCGGCAAGGAGATCCTGGAAGGCGCCGAGGAGCAGGCCAAGAAGCTCGGCATCCAGATCGTCGAGAAGACGGCGCACAAGCCGACCGATCAGGACTTCACCGCGCCGATCACCAAGCTGCGTGAGGCCGGCTGCGACTTGATCGCCATGGGAACCATCGTGCGCGACTCCATCGTGCCGTACACGACGGCGCGCAAGGCGGGCTGGAACGACGTGGCCTTCCTCGGCTCCGCCGCGACCTACGACCTCGTGGTCGGCGCCGCGCCGGGCATGGACGGCTTCTACGGCATGGGCCTGACGGCGATGCCCTACGCCGACAGCGAGATACCGACGGTCAAGGCCTTCGTCGAGGCCTACAAGAAGAAGTTCGGCATCGATCCCAATATCGGCGCCGTCTACGGCTATGTCGGCGCCGACCTCGCGGTTACGGCGATCAACAACGCCGGCAAGAACCTCACGGTCGACTCTTTCATCAAGGGCATGGAGGCGATCAAGGGCTACCACGACATCTTCAACGGTCCCGAGATCAACTTCGGCCCCAACATCCGGCAGGGCGCGAACTCGTCGTTCCTCGCCGAGGTCAAGGGCGGCCGCTGGACCCGCGTTACGGAACCGCTCGGCTTCTAAGGCCCTTCTTATCGGGCGCGACTGTCGTTATGGTCGCGCCCGCATGAGCGAACTTTCAGGACAAGTTGCAGTCGTCACTGGCGGCGCCTCCGGTATCGGCGCCGCCACCGCGACCCTGCTGGCCGAGGCCGGCGCGACGGTTGTCGTGGCCGACATCCAGGACGCCAAGGACATGGCGGGCCGTTTCGTCCAGCACGACGTCACGTCGGAAGAGGCCTGGAAGGCGCTGCTGGCCGACGTGCTGAAGCGCCATGGCCGGCTCGACATCCTGGTCAACAATGCCGGTATCAGCGGCGGACCGGGCAGCATCTCCAACACCACGGTCGAGCTCTGGCAGAAGATCCAGGCTATCAATTCCGAGGGCGTGTTCCTCGGCTGCAAGTACGCCATCGAAGGCATGAAGAAAACCGGACCGCAGAAGCCCGAGGCCAAGGGCTCGATCGTCAACGTCTCCTCGATCGCGGCGATCATCGGCTCGGCGGGACCGCTTGCCTATACCGCGAGCAAGGGCGCGGTGCGGCTCCTCACCAAGAGTGTGGCGCTGCACTGCGCGGAGAAGGGCTACGGCATCCGCTGCAATTCGGTCCATCCGGGCGGCGTCGACACGGCGATCTTCAATCCGCTGTTCCAGGCGATCGGCCGCGAGCAGGGCAAGGCGATGCTCGACTCGGCCCATCCGATCGGCCACGTCGCCGACCCGCGGGAGCTCGGCGAGCTGCTGCTGTGGCTCGCCTCGGACCGCTCCTCCTTCGTCACCGGCTCGGAGTTCGTGGCCGACGGCGGCATCACCATGGGTCTACGCAAGAGGCAGATCATTGGCGCGATATGAGAACAAGGTCGCGCTGATCAGCGGCGGCGCTTCGGGCATCGGCGCGGAGACTGCACGCCTGGTCGTGCGCGAGGGCGGCAAGGCCGTGCTCGCCGATCGTGACGAGGCGAAGGGCAAGGCTCTGGCCGCGGAGATCGGCGAGGCCGCTCTCTTCGTGCCGCTCGACGTCACCCGGGAAGACTCCTGGAAGCAGGCCGTCGCCGCGACGGTCGAGACGTTCGGCGCCCTGCACGGGCTCCTGAATGCAGCGGGCGTCGGCGTGCGCAACAACATCGAGGATTGCAGCCTCGAGGAGTATCGCCGCGTCAACGACATCAATTCGCTCGGCACCTTCCTCGGCTGCCAGGCCACGATCCCCGCCATGACCAAGTCGGGCGGCGGTTCGATCGTGAACATCTCCTCGGTGCTGGGCCTGCGCGGTTCCTCGCAGGCGCTGGCCTACTGCGCCAGCAAAGGCGCGGTGCGCTCGCTCACCAAGTACCTCGCGCTCGCCTGCGCCCAGCTCAAGACCAACATCCGCTGCAACTCCGTCCATCCGGGCTACATCGACACGCCCATGATCGCGCCGCGGCTGGAGCAGAATATCGGCAACATGAGCGGCAAGCAGTGGCTGGAAGACCTCCATCCGCTCGGCCGGCTCGGCCGGGCCGAGGAAGTGGCCAGCATGATCCTGTTCCTGCTGTCGGATGAATCGACCTTCTCGACCGGCAGCGAGTTCGTCTGCGACGGCGGGCTTACCGCGTAAAGGGCTGCCTAGCTCTTCATCCCCGTGATCGACGTGCTCATCGCCCGCGGGTCGCGCTTGGGCCAACGGCCCGACTCGACCTGCAGGATGAAGTCGCCGACGATCTTGTTGAACTGGTCGGGGTCCTCGAGGTTGATCGTGTGGCCGCAGTTCGGCATCACCGACAGCGCCGCGGTCGGGATCTCGCGCTTCATCAGGATGCCGGGCGCCAGGCACGGCCAGTCCTCGTCGCCGGTGAGGATCAGGGTCGGCGTGGTCATGGCGCGCATCTTGTCGATCAAATCGTAGAGCGAAGGCCGCTCGCCCTGCACGCCGATCTGCGTGTTGGCCGAGCCCAGCGCGGAATGCTCGCCCAGCTCCTTCTTGAACTGGGCGAAGCCACGCGGGTCCTTGTTCTCGAACTGAACGCGCGTCGGCCCGTAGGCGTACTTCTCGGCAAACTTCACCATACCCTCGCCCAGCAGCGTTCTGGCGACGACGGCCGCTTCGCCCTTGAACTTGGACGCTTCCTGCTTCTCGGCGCCGTAGCCGCAGCCCGCGACGACCAGTGACTTCGCCCGGTTGGGA
>DATJWN010000251.1:0-7558 GCA_035501235.1 Reyranella sp. | reverse complement strand
GACTGGATGAAATGGGACTTCAACGTCGATCTGGATGCCGGCGGCTGGGCTGCCGGCCTGCCCGCCGACTTGACGCGGCGCGACCCGCTCGTCGCCCACTACGAAGGCCTCTACCGCATGCAGGATGCACTTCGCACCTCGTTTCCCGACCTCATTCTCGAGATGTGCGCGGGCGGCGGCGGGCGGATGGACGGCGCGATTCTGTCCCACGCTCACGTGAACTGGATGAGCGACCAGCCGGGCGCGATTCGCAAGCTTGCCATGCACTTCGGCACGCAGCTCGCTCATCCTGCGGTCGTCTGCAACGATTGGCTGATCGACTGGCCGGGCAGTCGAGACGGGCAGATCGAAGCCTCCCCGCCGATCGATCGGCGCGGCGACCTCGCCTTTCGATTGCGGGTCGCGATGCTGGGCACGTTCGGCATCAGCGCGCCGATCGACAGATGGTCGCCTTCCGACCTCGCCATCGCGGCGTCACATGTCGAACTCTACGCCACGAAGATTAGGCCGCTCATTCACTCGGGAGACCAATACTGTCTCACACCACCGCCACAACCCGACGGCAACGGCGACTGGGCGGCGCTCTGGTATGGCGCCAAGAACGGGCTTTCGGGCGTGCTCTTCGCGTTCAGGCTCTCAGCAAGCGATGCGACGCGCGTCTTCGCGCTGCCAGGGTTGCGCAGCCAGGACCACTACCGGATAACATTCGGGTCGGGCACTTCCATCGGCCGGTCCGGCAAGGAGCTTGCGGCCGGCCTCGAGGTCTCGCTGGCCGAGCAATACCGTTCCGAGCTCTGCCTCGTGGAAAAAGCCTGACTCCTATCCGGAACGACTCGCAGGCCCGCCCGGACGCCGCCCCGGAGGGCTGCGCGGCCTAAAGCGCGTTGGCGCCCGATTCGCCGGTGCGGATGCGGACGGCCTGCTCGACCGAGGCCACGAAGATCTTGCCGTCGCCGATCTTGCCGGTGTGGGCCGCCTTCTGGATCGCCTCGACGGCGCGCTCGACCTGGGAATCGTCGACCACGATCTCGATCTTCACCTTGGGCAGGAAGCTCACGAGATATTCGGCGCCGCGATAGATCTCCGTCTGGCCCTTCTGGCGGCCGAAGCCCTTCACTTCGCTGACGGTGAGGCCCGACACGCCGACGCCGGTCAGCGCATCGCGCACCTCGTCGAGCTTGAACGGCTTGATGATGGCCGACACGAGCTTCATCGCATTCCTCCTGCCTTTGCGGCTTGGGGGCATAGACTGGCGTGCGGTTTCTTTCCCGTCAAACCGGGCCGGACAGAAAAAGGCCCGGCAGGAAAGCCGCCGGGCCATAGGAGCCGCCGCGACACGGAGCGGCGGTGGAGGGAACCGGGGAGGAGGTCTGGTTCCCAGAGATCGAGAGGAGAGGCCGCTCTTTAGTGCACGGTCTCCCCATGCAGGTTGATGTCGAGGCCTTCGACCTCCTCCTCGGAGGTGACGCGCAGGCCGATCAGCGCGTCGATGGCCTTCAGGATCACGAAGGTGGCGATGGCGCACCACGCCATGCAGACCAGGCAGCCCCAGAGCTGGGTCAGCACCTGGCCGGCATTGCTGTCGATCAGGCCCTTCTTTCCCGGGCCGCCGATCGATTCGACGGCGAAGACGCCGGTCAGGATGGCGCCGACGAAGCCGCCCACGCCGTGCACGCCGAAAGCGTCGAGCGAATCGTCGTAGCCCATGGCGTGCTTCAGCCCCGTGGCGCCCCAGAAGCAGAGCAGGCCGGCGATGATGCCGATCGCCAGCGATCCCGCCGGATTGACGAAGCCCGAGGCCGGCGTGATGGCGACAAGCCCGGCGACGGCGCCGGAGATCGCGCCCAGCACCGACGGCTTGCCGCGGCTCATCCACTCCGCGAACATCCAGGCGAGCGCCGCCGCCGCCGTGGCGAACTGCGTCACCGCCATGGCCATGCCGGCCGAGCCGTTGGCCGCCCCGGCCGAGCCCGCGTTGAAGCCGAACCAGCCGACCCACAGCAGCGAGGCGCCGATCACCGACAGAACGAGATTGTGCGGCGCCATGTTCTCGACGCCGAAGCCCTTGCGTTTGCCCAGCACCAGGGCACAGACGAGACCCGCGACGCCGGCATTGATGTGCACGACGGTGCCGCCCGCGAAATCGAGCACGCCCCAGTCGCCCAGGAAGCCGCCACCCCACACCCAGTGGGCGATCGGCGCATAGACGATCAGCGACCACAGGCCCATGAACCACAGCATGGCGGAGAACTTCATGCGCTCGGCGAAGGCGCCGGCGATCAGCGCCGGGGTGATGATCGCGAAGGTGAGCTGAAAGCACATGTAGACGCTCTCCGGGATCGTCTTGGCGAGATCGGAGATGCTGTCGATGCCGAGGCCGGCCATGAAGACGCGGCTGGTGCCGCCCAGGATCGTGCTTCCCGGCGTGAAGGCGAGGCTGTAGCCCGCGACCAGCCAGAGCACCGTCACCACGCAGACGATGGCGAAGCTCTGCATCACGGTCGCGAGCACGTTCTTCTTGCGCACCATGCCGCCGTAGAAGAGCGCGAGGCCCGGGATGGTCATCATCAGGACCAGCGCCATCGAGGTCAGCATCCAGGCGGTGTCGCCCGAATCGATCTTGGGCTTGTCCTCGGCGAAGGCCACCGCGGGCAGGAAGCAGGACACGGCGAGCGCCGAGGGCAGGAGCATCGAGCGAACGGTACGGATCATCGGTCTTTCCTTGAAGGTCATCACAGGGCGTCGGCGCCGGACTCGCCGGTGCGGATGCGCACCGCCTGTTCGACCGCTGTGACGAAGATCTTGCCGTCACCGATCTTGCCGGTGCCGGCGGACTTGCGGATGGCGTCGACGGTGCGCTCCACGAGACTATCCTCGATCACGACCTCGATCTTAACTTTGGGCAAAAAGCTCACAGCATATTCGGCGCCGCGGTAGATCTCCGTCTGGCCCTTCTGGCGGCCGAAGCCCTTCACTTCGCTCACCGTCAGGCCCTGAATGCCGAGCCCGGTGAGGGCGTCACGCACCTCGTCGAGCTTGAACGGCTTGAAGATCGCCATCACCAGCTTCATTTCCCCATCTCCCGCGCGGCCGACCGGAGATTCCGGCCGTCCTTGAGAGCTGCTCATGCAAAGGGCGTGCCGGTCAAAAAAGCCCCTTATTTCCGGGACTTGAGTCTCGTTTCCCTTGCTCAAATTGCAGGCACTGGCGTCGCCGGGCGCGGCCTGCCATTTTCCGGCGATGGGTGAGCAACGCTTCGATCTGGCCGTTGTCGGCGCAGGCCTGAACGGCAGCCTGCTGGCGCTGGCGGCGGGCGAAGCAGGCCTCAGGACGGCGCTGATCGACCGCGTACCGCTCAAATCCTTGACCGATGCGGGCTTCGACGGCCGCACCACCGCCATCGCCCATACCAGCCAGAAGCTGTTCGCGGCACTCGGCGTCTGGGACGACATGGCGGACAAGGCCGAGCCCATTCTCGACATCCGCATCTCCGACGCCGGCCACGACGGGCGGGCGAGTCCCCTCTTCCTGCATTTCGATCATCGCGAGGCGGCACGCGACGGCGAGCCGGCCGCGCCCATGGGTTGGATCGTCGAGAATCGCTTCCTGCGTTCGGCCCTGCTGCGCCGGCTGGCCGATTGTGCCGCCGTCGAGCTCGTGGCGCCGGACGAAGCGCTCGACACCGTGCGCACGCAGGCGAAGGTCGACATCGAATTGAAGAGCGGCCGACGGATCGTCACGCGTCTCGTCGCCTCCGCGGAGGGCCGTTTCGGCACGATGCGCGAGGAGGCCGGCATCGGCGCGCGCGCCTGGTCGTACAACCAGATCGCCATCGTGCTGGTGGCGCGCCACGAGAAGCCGCATCGGGGCGTGGCGCAGGAGAAGTTCCTGCCGGGCGGTCCCCTCGCCATCCTGCCCATGCGCGACGGTGAAGCGGGAGAGCATCGCTCCTCGATCGTCTGGACCGAGCGCGCGGGCCTCGCCAGGCGCCTGCTCGAACTGGATGCGCCGCGCTTCCAGACGGAGTTCGCGCGCCGCTTCGGCGATTTCCTGGGGCACGTCGAGCCGGTCGGGCCGCGCTGGTGGTATCCGCTGGGCCTGGTCCATGCCGAGCGCTATGTCGAGCAACGGCTGGTGCTGGTGGGCGACGCCGCGCACGGCATCCATCCCATCGCAGGCCAGGGCTACAATCTCGGTGTGCGCGATATCGCGGCACTGGTCGAGGTGCTGGTCGACGCCAAGCGGCTCGGCCTCGATATCGGCGCGGCCGATACTTTGGAGCGCTATGCACGCTGGCGGCGGGCCGACAATCTCACCATGGTCGCCGCGACCGATATCCTGAACCGTCTCTTCTCCAACGACATCAAGCCGCTGCGTCTGGTGCGCGATCTGGGGCTCGCGGGCGTGCATCGCATCCCGCCGTTGCGCCGCTTCTTCGTGCGCCACGCCATGGGCCTGGTCGGCGATCTGCCGAAGCTGATCCGCGGCGAACGCCCCTGAAGACGCTCGAGACCGCCCGGCTCCGCCTGCGGGCGCGCACGCTCGACGATCTCGACGCGCTGATGGCGATGGACACCGATCCCGCGGTGCGGCGCTACTTCACCGCGCCCTTCGATCCGGTGGCACACCGCGCCGAGGCCCACGCGAACATCGCCAACGGCCTCAAGCCCGGCGAATGGCGCTGGGCGATCGAATGGCGCGAGCGTCCCGGCTTCCTCGGCCAATGCGGCGTGCGGCCCTCGCACCTGCCCGATGTCAGCGAGCTCAGCTGGCGGCTGATGCCCTCAGCCTGGCGGCAGGGCGTCGCCACCGAAGCCGTCGCCGCCATGCTCGACTATTTCCGCAGCGAAACCAAGGTCGGGCCGCTCGTCGCCCTGATCCACCCCGACAACGCCGCCTCGCTGGCCGTCGCGCGCAAGGTCGGCCTCAAGCCGGACGGCGAAACCGTCGCCTGGAACGCCCGGCAGCTCATCTTTCGGCTGGATTGACCCCCGCCCCCCGCCACCCTATCTCAGGGGCCGAAAATTCGAGGATTCCCATGGCTCAAGCGCAAGTGCCCGTGACCGTGCTGACCGGCTATCTCGGCGCCGGAAAGACCACGCTGCTCAACCGGATTCTGAGCGAGCAGCACGGCAAGAAATACGCCGTGATCGTGAACGAGTTCGGCGAGCTCGGCGTCGACAACGACCTCGTGGTGAACGCCGACGAGGAAGTGTTCGAGATGAACAACGGCTGCATCTGCTGCACCGTGCGCGGCGACCTGATCCGCATCATCGAAGGCCTGATGAAGCGCAAGGACAAGTTCGACGGCATCCTGGTCGAGACGACCGGCCTCGCCGATCCCGGCCCGGTGGCGCAGACCTTCTTCACCGACGACGACGTGAAGGCCCGCACGCGGCTCGACGCCATCGTCACCGTGGTCGATGCCCGGCACTTCCTGGGGCAGCTCGAGCAGGGCAGCGAGGCGGAAGAGCAGGTGGCGTTCGCCGACGTGATCCTGCTCAACAAGACCGATCTCGCGAGCGAGGACGAGCTCAAGAAGGTCGAGGACAAGATCACGTCGATCAACCGCTACGCCCGCATCCACCGCACGCAAAAGAGCAAGATCGAGCTCGACGCCATCCTGGACAAGGGCGCCTTCGACCTGAAGCGCATCCTGGAGTTCGAGCCGGACTTCCTGCATCACGGCCATGACCATGATCACGGCGAGGAGGTGGCGAGCCTCTCCTTCAGCAGCGACCGTCCGGTCGATCCCGACAAGTTCCAGAAGTGGATGGGCGCGCTCCTCCAGTTGCGCGGCCAGGACATATTGCGCAGCAAGGGCATCCTCGCGATCGACGGCGCGCCCAAGCGCTACGTCTATCAGGGCGTCCACATGATGATGGACGCCGACTGGGGCACGCCCTGGAAGGCCGGCGAGAAGCGCTCGAGCAAGCTCGTCTTCATCGGCCGCAATCTCGACGGCGAGAACCTGAAACGCGGCTTCGAAGAGTGCCTGAAGTGACGCGCAAGCGTCATCCCGAGCTCGGCGAGGGATCTCAAAGCAGTCTATGAAAGTCGACCTCAAGGACCCCGCCTGGCGCCAGACGCTGCCGCCATCGCGCTCGGCTGCGTCCGACGCCCCCGTGGCCGCCTGCGCCTTCAATCGCGACGGCTCGACGGTCGCCTTCGCGCTGGGCGACGGCCGCGTGCGGCTGTTGCCGGCCGACATCAAGGCGGCGGAAGCGCCGGCGGCCGAACCGGCGCACAAGGGCGTCGTCCTGTCGCTGGTCGGCGATCCGGCGGGCGACGGCTTCGTGAGCGGCGGCGACGATGGCCGCCTGCTGCGCATCGGCCTCGATGGCGCCGCGACGGAGATCGCCAACCAGAAGGGCCGCTGGATCGAGCATATGGTGGCGCACCGCGCCTCGGGCGCGCTCGCAGCCTCCGCCGGCAAGATGGCGCTGGTCGTCAAAGGCGACACGGTGCGCGAGTTCGGGCCGCACCAGAGCACCGTCGCCGATCTCGATTTCGCCAAGGACGGCGGCCGCATCGCCTGCGCGCACTATGGCGGTGTCACCGTCTGGAGCCTGGGCGAGGCCACGGTGGCACCGCGCAGCTTCAAATGGTCGGGCAGCCATGTCGCCCTGAAATGGAGCACCGACGGCAAGTTCCTGGCGACGGGCACGCAGGAGAACGACATCCATGTCTGGCGGCTCGCGCAAGCGACCGACATGCGCATGCAGGGCTATCCCGCCAAGGTGAAGTCGCTCAGCTGGTCGGCCGACGCGCGCTGGCTCTACACCTCCTCGCAGCCGCTGTTCACCGCCTGGTCGTTCGCGGGCAAGGGGCCCGAAGGCAAGCCGCCGCTGCAGTTCGGCGACGAAGGCGCGGGCCTCATGACCGTGGTCGCGGCGCATCCCGCGGCCGAGTTCGTGGTCGGCGGCTACGACTCTGGCGAGCTGCAGCTCGGCGACATCAAGAGCAAGCGCTCCGTGGTGCTGAAGATGTCCGACAATTCGGCCATCACCTGCCTCGCCTGGTCCGCCGACGGCTTCAAGATCGCCGCCGGCAACGAAAAAGGCGACCTGCTGGTGATCGACCTCAGGCGCTAACTATTCCAACGGTGAGTTAGCTCACGGAGAAGCACGAACATTGAGGCTCCAACCGCATATTCAACCTATTCGAGTTTGGTCACAGCTATATTTAGTCTACTGTTCTGTTGAAATCCCAGGAAGCCAATGAACCGACTGAACCTCAGGAAAATCGGTCCTATCAACAAAGCAAGCATTAGCTTTGGCGACCTCACGGTACTGGTAGGGCCCCAGGCAAGCGGGAAAAGCATCGCACTACAATGGCTGAAGCTCGTAAATGACATCGGGCTAATTCAAGAGGAATTTCAAACTTACGGCATCGACTATGATCGAAAGCTTCTGAAGTTCCTTGAGGTCTATTTCGGTGAAGGCATGAGCTCCATTTGGAGTTCAGGAAGTCGAGTCTCCATAGATGGAAGTCTCGTCGATTTGGATTTGCTAGTCGCGCGCAAACAGAGGAACAAAACAAACTCTGTTTTCTTAAT
>DATJWN010000250.1:0-15770 GCA_035501235.1 Reyranella sp. | reverse complement strand
CGAGTGCTGAGTTGGACAGCGGCACCGTCCAGTCGGCGGGCGCGATCGTGTCGCGCGTCCAGGCCTGCAGCGTGCTGAGGATCGGGGCTGGCATCAGAAGCCGAAGGCGCGGCGCACGTTGCCGCCCAAGAGGCCGGCACGCGCCGGCGCCGGCACGGCGTCGACCATCTCCTCCAGCGCCTGCAGGTAGTCGCCGGTATGGTCGGGATGCGGATAGTCCGACGCCCAGAAGAAGCGGTCGGCACCGTAGTTGGCCATCATGGCGGGCAAGGTGCGCTCGTCGGGATCGCCCGACACCCAGACCTGGCGGCGGAAATAGTCGCTGGGCCTGTGCTTGAGCGGCGCGCGACCGCCGAGATAGGTCGCGGTCGACACGCCGTCGAGCCGGTCGAGCCAGTAGCCGATCCAGCCCGCGCCGCATTCCAGCAGCACGAGCTTGAGCTTGGGGAAGCGGTCGAAGGTCCCAAAGTCGAAGAAGGTCGTGAAGGCCTGGCGCACGCCTTCGCCCGCCGTGACCGAGGCGAGCAGCGACAGGCGATGGCCGTTCTCGAAGCGCGCCGAGCGCAGCTCGAACGGCTCGAAGGCGGGGTGGATGGCGATCGGCACGTCGAGCTCGCAGGCCTTGGCATAGACCGGATCGTGGACGGGATCGCCGTGCGCCTTGTGCGTCCAGGTGAAGGGCACGACGAAGGCGCCACGGCAGCCGTCCTTCACCGCGCGCTCCAACTCGGCCGCCGCCGCCTCGGGATCGCCGAGCGACAGATGCGCGATCGGGATCAGCCGGCCCTTCGAGGCGCGGCAGAACTCGGCGACCCAGCGGTTGTAGGCGCGGCAATAGGCCTGGCTCAACTCGACATCGGAGAGCTCGGCCTCCCAGAGGATACCCAGCGTGGGATAGAGCACGGCGGCATCGAGGCCTTCGGCGTCGAGCAGCTTCAGGCGCTCGTCCGCATCGCAGGCGCCATAGGGCATGTTGGCGAGGTAGGTCTTGTCGGGATGCGGCGTGAAGGCTTCGAGCTCCTTCTGGCCCATGCGGCCGAGCGTCGCCGGATAGCCGCGCCGCGTGCGCTTGCTCGGCAGGCCGCCGATCTCGAGATATTCGAGCCCGTTCTCGTCGCGCTTCATGCGCAGCGCGCGGTCCTTGTACCTGGCCTCGATATACTGGTCCCAGAGGCCGGCATCCTCCAGCAGGTGGCCATCGGCATCGACGGCGCCGCGGTGCTTGAGGTGATGGACGTTCTTCGGATCGAACACGGGCCGCATCGTGCGTTCCTCCCAAAGTTCTTTCCGGGAATGCTAGGCCAACAGCGAAGCGCGGTCGATCCAGAAGACCTCGCCTTCGCTCTGCTCGGTGTCGAACCAGACCATGGGCAGTTGCGGATGGGCCTTTTCGAGCGGATGCCGGCCGCGCCCGATTTCGCAGACCAAGCCGCCATGCTTCGCGAGGTGACGTGGCGCCTCGGCCAGGATGCGGCGCACGAGGTCCAGGCCGTCATCGCCGGCGGCCAGCGCCATGCGCGGCTCGTGCCGGTACTCCGGCGGCAGCTTCGCCATGCCGTGCGCATCGACATAGGGCGGGTTGCTGATGATCAGGTCGTAGCGCCGGCTGGCCAGCGGCTTGAAGAGATCGCCGCGATGGAGCGCGATGCGATCGCCCAGCCGGTGCATCGTGACGTTGCGCTTCGCCAGAGCGAGCGCGCCGGCCGACAGATCGACGGCATCGACTGTGGCGCGCGGGAAGGCGAGCGCCGCGAGGATCGCAAGGCAGCCCGAGCCGGTGCAGAGATCGAGCACGCGCCGCACGCGACGCGGATCGATCGGCAGGGCGCCGTTCACCAGCAGGTCGCCGATGAAGGAGCGCGGGATCAGCGCGCGGCGGTCGGAGAGGAAGCGCACGCCGTGCATATAGGCTGCACCCACGAGATAGGGGGCCGGCATCCGCAGACTGACGCGCGCGTCGATCAGGGTCAGGAGCCGCGCCCGTTCGGCCGGTGCGGGCTGGAGATCGAGCCAGGGCGCGATATTGTGGATCGGCAGGCGCAACGCTTCGAGCATGAGGAAGGCCGCTTCGTCGACGGCATTGGTCGTGCCGTGACCATAGGCGAGCCTGGCGGCGCGAAAGCGCGCGACCGCGTGCCGGAAGAAGTGATCGAGGGTGACGAGAGAGGGTGTGGTCCGGGTGGCCATGGCGGCCTAGATTAGCCGACATGAATCGCCGCGCCTTGCTTTTTGCCGGCCTCGTCTTGCCGGCCCTGCCCGCCGTCGCCTCGGCGGCATCGGGAGTCGAGGTCATCTATGTCGGTGGCTGGGACTGCCCCTACTGCACGATGTGGAAGAACAGGTACAAGGAAGAGTGGCTCGCCTCGCCCGAGTACAGGCAGGTCACCTATGTCGAGGTCGACTCGCCGAAGCTGCGCGAGGCCTATCAGGAGCGCTTCTGGCCGGGCGATCTCCGGGAAGTGCTGGCGCAGATCCCGCGCAAGAGCGGCACGCCGCGCTTCCTGATCGTCAAGGACGGCCGCATCGTCTTCAACGATCTCGGCGTCGATCGCTGGAAGCGCGCCATGCTGGCGCTCAAGAACGTTCTGGGGTGAGACGATGGCGGGTGCGCTCGACGGGCTGGTGGTTCTCGACCTGACGACGCATCTGTCGGGTCCCTTCTGCGGCATGCAGCTCGGCGACATGGGCGCCGACGTGATCAAGATCGAGCCGCCGGCGGGCGAGTCCATGCGCGGCGCGCCGCCCTTCATCGAGGGCGAGGGCGCGCCCTTCATGCTGTGGAACCGCAACAAGCGCGGCATCACGCTCGACCTCAAGAATGCCGACGATCTCGCGACCTTCTGGGATCTGGTCGACGGTGCCGACGTGGTGCTGGAGAACTTCCGCCCGGGCGTGATCGACCGGCTCGGCATCGGCTGGGAGGCGCTGCACAAGCGCAACCCGCGTCTGATCCTGGGCTCGATCTCGGGTTTCGGCCAGACCGGCCCTTACGCCAAGCGCGGCGGCTTCGACCTCATCATGCAGGCGATGTCCGGCCTGATGTCGGTCACGGGGCCGAAGGACGGCCCGCCTTATCGCATTCCGCTCGCCATCTCCGACGTCGGTGCCGGCCTCTATCTCACGATCGGCGTGCTGTCGGCCCTCGAGGCACGGCACAAGACGGGCAAGGGCCAATGGGTCGAGACGTCGCTGCTCGAGGCGACGGTCTCGCTCGGCGTCTACGAGGCCGCGAACTATTTCGCGACCGGCGTGCGGCCGGAGAAGCTGGGGCAGGGCCATCGCGGCTCCGCGCCCTATCAGGTGTTCGAGACCAAGGACGGCTGGATCACCCTCGGCGCGGCGCAGCAGAACTTCTTCCGCAAGGTCTGCGAGATGATCGGCAAGCCCGAGCTGGTGGACGATCCGCGCTTCAAGGTCAATGCGCTCAGGGTCAAGAACAACGCCGAGATCGTTGCCATCCTGCAGGCCGAGCTCATCAGGAAGACGAATGCCGAGTGGCTCGCCGCGCTGGAAGAAGCGGGCGTTCCGGCGGGCCCCGTGATGTATCACGACGAGGTCTTCGCCGATCCGCAGATCCTGGCGCGCGGCATGGTGGGCGAGGTCGAGCACGCCAAGGCCGGCAAGCAGAAGACCTTGGGCGTGCCGATCAAGATGTCCGCTACGCCCGGCGGCCTCAAGCGCCCGGCGCCGACGCTCGGCCAGCACGACGCGGAGATCAAGAACAAGCGAAAAGGGGAGAGGAAATGGTCCGAACCGGAGGTGCCGTTGCGGCGCTCGCGCTGACGCTTCTCGCGGCGCCGGCCGTCGCGCAGAACGGCTACAGCTTCATCGACGCCGACAAGTCGGCGGTCCACTACAGCGTCGCGCCGGTGAAGGCCGCGATGAACTGCGCCGGCGTCTCACGGCTTTCGTGGGAAGCGATGACCGTGCTGTCGGCGCGGCTGGTGCCGGCGGCGGACGGCGTGCCCGAGCATTGCCGCGTCTCCGGGCTGATCGCGCCCGAGGTCCGCTTCGAGCTCAACCTGCCCACCCAGTGGAACCGCCGCCTCTACATGTTCGGCAATGGCGGCTTCGCCGGCGAGACGCCCGAGTTCGCTTCGCGGCCGCTGGTGCGCGCCAACGCGCTCAAGAACGGCTTCGCCACGATCACGACCAACACCGGGCACGACGCGGGCAACGAGCCCTTGGCGACCTTCGCCACCGACTATGCCAAGCGCATCGACTACGCCTTCCGCGCCGTCCACATGACCGTGACCGAGGGCAAGAAGATGGTCGCGGCCTACTACGGCCTGGCGCCCGCCTATTCCTATTGGGACGGCTGCTCGACCGGCGGCCGCGAGGGGCTGATCAGCGCCCAGCGTTTCCCCGAGGACTTCGACGGCATCGTCGCGGGCGCGCCGGTGCTGAACTTCGTCGATACGGTGACCCAGAGCCTGTGGAACGGGCTGGTGCTGACGCAGACGCCGGTGTCGCTCGGCAAGCTCAAGACCGTGTCGGACGCGATCTATGCCCGCTGCGACGCCAAGGACGGGCTGAAGGACGGGCTGATCGACGATCCGCGGCATTGCGACTTCGACATCCATCGCGACGTGGCGCAATGCGCGGCGGGCAAGGACGACGATGGCTGCCTGACCGCGGCGCAGGCCGAGGCCGTGATGAAGATTCACGACGGGCTCAAGGTGCACGGCAAGCCGGCCCTGTTCGGCTATCCGATCGGCTCGGAGGTCGTGGGCACCAACTACACCGCGGGCGGCGTCGAGGTGAGCGGCTGGAGCCACTGGCTGATCCCGCCGCCGGGCGGCAAGTCGAACCAGCTCGCCTTCGGCGAAAGCTTCGTGCGCTATTTCTCCTCGCCCAAGTCGAACCCCGAGATCGATCCCGCCAAGTTCGACTTCGAGAAGGACATGGCGAAGTACGAGGAGGCGCGGGCATTGCTGAACGCGACCAATCCCGATCTCACGGGCTTCCGCCGCCGCGGCGGCAAGCTCCTGATGTATTTCGGCTGGGCCGACACGGCCTTGGCGCCCCTGATGGGCGTCGACTACTACGAGAAGGCCGTGGCGGCCAACGGCGCCGGCACGACGGACTTCGCGCGTCTCTTCATGGTGCCGGGCATGTTCCATTGCCGCGGTGGCGCCGGGCCCGACCGCCTGGACGGGCTGACGGCGCTGATCAACTGGGTCGAGAACGGCACCGCGCCGCAGTCGATCGTCGCGACCAAGATGGTGCAGGGCAAGGTCGTCCGCAGCCGCCCGCTCTGCCCCTATCCGCAGGTCGCGCGCTACTCGGGCTCCGGCAGCATCGACGAGGCCGCCAACTTCGCCTGCAAGGCGCCGTGAGGGCCTATTTCAGCTTCACGCCCTGGACACGGATCATGCCGTCCTGCACCGGCCGAAAGCCCTCGACCTTGTTGGAGTAAGCGATCAGCACCTGCGGGTGATACATGTAGATGATCCAGCCATTCTCGAGGAAGCGCTGGGTGATCTTGGCGTAGGCCGCCTTGCGCTTGGCGAAGTCGTTGGTCGCCCGCGCCTCCTGATGCCAGGCGTCGACGTCCTTGTCGCAATAGTGGCCGGTGTTCAGCGGCGAGCCGCACATCTGGTAGAGCACGGTGTTGCCGTCGGGATCGATGCGGCCGCTCCAGGTGTTCTCGTAGAGCTGGTAGTCGCCGTCCTCGGCCGCCTTCAGCGCCGTGCCGACCTCGGTGACGCGGATCTTGAGGTCGAAGCCCGCTTCGCCGGCCATCGCCTGCACCACCTCGGCCACGGCGCGCGTGTCGGGTGTGTTGTTGACCATGTAATCGATGGTGATCGGCGTCTTGACGCCCGCTTCCTTCAGCAGCTCCTTGGCCTTGGCGAGGTCGCGCTTGGGGTAGGGGAACTGCGCCTGGTACCACGGGCTCTGGGGATTGACCCACTGGTTGCCCGGCACGAATTCGCCATTGTAGACGACCTGGTTGATCGTATCGCGGTCGAGGCTGAGCTCGAAGGCGCGCCGCACCCGCGGGTCCTTGCCCAGCGGATTGTCGGATTTCGGTCCGTTGGCGACGTTGATCAGGAGCCCGTACCAGCCGAGCCAGATCATCTTGGAGAGCGTCAGCCGCTTGTCCTCGCGCACCGACTTGATGTCGGTCGCGAGCAGGCCTTCCATCATGTCGAGGCTGCCGGCGCGCAGATTGGCGAGCCGCACCGTCGAATCGACGATCACCTGGTAGGTGATCCTGTCGATGAAGATCTGGTCCTTGTTCCAGTAGTCCGGGAACTTCTCGAGCGTGATGTGGTCCTGCTGAACGCGATCGACGAACTTGTAGGGGCCGGCACAGACCGGGTGGAGCGCGAACTTGTCGCCCGCGGCCTCGGCCGCCTTCGGGGACACCATCATGCCGGCGCGGTCGGTGAGCTGGGCGATCAGCGGCGAGAAGGGCTGCTTGAGATGCAGTTTGATCGTCAGCGGATCGACCACCTCGACGCTGTCGACGGCGCTGAGCTCGGGCTTGCGGAAGGAGCCCTTCATGTTCATGTGCCGGTCGAGGCTGTACTTCGCCGCGGCGGCATCGAGCGGCTCGCCGTCATGGAACTTCACGCCGGGCCGGAGCTTGATGGTGACGGTCTTGCCGTCTGCCGACGTCTCGTAGCCCAGCGCCAGTTGCGGCACGATAGCGAGCTTGTCGTCGATGTCGAACAGCTTGTCGCACATCGTGATGAAGACGTTGCGCGCGGTGTAGGTGCGAGAGGTCGTGGGATCGAGGGCGTCGGGATCGAAGCCGAGGCCGATGCGCAGGTTGGTCTCGGCGAAGGCACTGCCCGTCCCGAGGCAAAGCGCCAATGCCAGCGCGATCCGGCGAAGTCCGTGACTCATGCAACTCTCCCCCAACAAATGACCGTGGCCGGCATTGCATGCGCCGTGCCATCGCTTTTCACACTTCAGTGAGCGCTCAAGCCTTGCGCAGACCGCCTATGCCCAGTCCGAATCCGGCCGGTCGGCGCAGCAGCGGATTGGGCTCGGGCTCCGCGATCTTCACCAGCGTGTTCTGGTCGCGGTGCTGGAAGGGCTCGGACCGGCCGCGCACCATCAGCATGGTGTCGGAGACATAGCTCCAGCTGCCGTCGGCGTTGAAGGTGATCTCGAGGCGGTAGGAATCGGTCCGGAAGGCGTATTCCAGGAAGCCGGTCGAGCAGATGCCATATTGCGTCTGGCCGCGTTCGGCGCTCACCACCAGGCTCATATCGTCGGGCTTGGCGCGTCCCGAGGCGATGGCGACCTGTCCGCGCGGGATGGTCAGCGTCTGCAGGACGAGCCCGGTCGCGGGCTCCCAGAGCCAATAGCCGACCTGGTCGTGGAAGGTGGCGTCCTCGTCGCTGGCGAGGATGTGGGTGTGGTAGCGCAGGCCGTAGAAGAGCTGCGGTCCGTTGGCCTGCGCATCGATCGGCTGCAGATCGATGCGCTCGCTGTACTCGCGTCGTTGCGGCCCGTCCGCCTTGGGATTGACATCGACGCCCTTGGCGCTCTCCCAGATGCCGGCCAGCCGGCGCAAGGGCCCAAGATTGGCCAGCGTGTCCGGATCGACGTTCGCCGGCTCGGTGAAGATGTCTTCGGGATAGTTCTCCATTCAGAGAGCCCCGGGCGCGGGACCGCGCGAGACCTTGGCGTTGAGTTTGGGCGGATGGGTCACGATCGACTTCAGCGCCGGCGTCGGCTTGGCGAGCTTCGCGAGATTCGGCCGCGGGCGGGCGAGTTCGGGAATGACGCCGAAGGCCTGCTCCATGGCATGCGCGGCGCCCAGCACCTCGCCGTCGCCGCGGAAGCGGCCGATGACTTGCAGGCCGAACGGCATCTTTTTGTGGTCGAGGCCGCAGGGCAGCGACACCGCGGGATTGGAGGCGAGCGTCACGAAGTATTTGGTCGCCATCCAATGGTAGTAATTGCGCAGCTTCTTGCCGTCCATTTCGTCGATATAGAGCTGTTTCCACGGGAAGGGCGAGAAGCCGACCGTCGGGCCGATCACCAGATCGTAGTCCTGATAGAGCTTCTGGAAGGCGCGGAAGATGCGCGTCTGCTCGCCATGTGCCCAGGCGAAGTCGGCGAGCGTCAGCTTGGCGCCGATCTCGTAGTTCGCGATGATGTTGGGGCCGAGCATCTTGCGGTTGTTGGTGTAGGCGTCCTGGTAGCGCGACAGGAAGCTCACGGCGCGGATCACGTCGAAGCAGCGGTCGGCGCCGCCATAGTCGACCTCGACATGATCGAGGCTGCGGAACAGGTGCTTCATCGCCTTGAGCTTGGTGCGGAAGGTCTGGCGGATGCCTTTCTCCACGGGCGCGCCGCCGAAATCCTCGGTGTAGGCGACGCGCAGGCTGCCGAGATCGACCGGCCAGGGCTCGGCATAGGCGCTTGCTTCCAGCGGGAAGGAGAGTGGATCCATGTCGTGCTGGCCGATCTGCGTCGCGTAAAGGAGGCAGACGTCGGCGACGCTGCGGCCCATCGGCCCCAGCACGGAGATCGGCGTCCAGCCCATGGCGCGGCGCTCGACCGCGACCATGCCGGGCGAGGGGCGGAAGCCCACGATGCCGCAGAAGGCTGCAGGATTGCGCAAGGAGCCGCCGGTGTCGGAACCGGTGCAGACGGGCAGCAGATCGGTGGCGAGCGCCGCCGCCGAGCCGCCCGAGGAGCCGCCGGCGTTGAGCGTCGGGTTGAACGGATTGCCCGTGGCGCCCCACACCGGGTTGCGGCTGTTGGAGCCCGCGCCGAACTCCGGCACGTTGGTCTTGCCGACCACGACGGCGCCCGCGGCGCGCACGCGGCCCACCATGACGTTGTCGTAGGCCGGTACATAGTCGCGGTAGAGCGGCGAGCCGTAGGTCGTGAGGAGATCCTTGGTCTCCTCGAGGTCCTTGATGCCGGCCGGCAGGCCATGCAGCAGCGGCAGGTCCTCGCCACGGCGGACGGCCAATTCGGCGGCCTTGGCTTCCTTGCGCGCGCGGGCGATGCACATGGCGGTCACCGCGTTGATCGCCGGATTGATCTCCTCGATGCGGCGCAGGCAGGCCTCGAGCAGTTCGACCGGCGAGATTTCCTTGGTGCCGATGCGGCGGCGCAGTTCGACCGACGAGAGCGTCACCAGTTCGCGATTGGACATGTTCTTCTTCCTTAGGGTTTGTGCAATTTGACCGGCTCGCGCGTGACCGTGCGCTTGCCGCGCTTGTAGGCGGCGAGCACGGGCGCCGTGGTCCGGAGAGCCATGACGGAATCGGGAGCATCCAGCACGACCAGATCGGCGGGATTGCCGACCTTGACGCCGTAATCGTCCTTGCGCATCAGCTTGGCCGCGGACGCGGTGCCCATGTCCCACAGCGTCTTCACTTCGTCGTCATTGCCGCGCTGGGTCACGATCCCGTGCATGTTGATCTGCCGCAGCAGCTGGCCGTCGCCGAAGGGCGTGAAGGGATTGAGGATGTTGTTCGAGCCGATCGAGCAGGTGACGCCGCGTTCGGTGAGGAAGTTGAGGTCGAGCACGTTGCGCGGCACGTTGTGGTCGGTGTGGCGGCCGCCGAGGTAGAGGTCGGTCGCGGTCAGCACCGTCGCGGCGACGCCGGCATCGGCCATGCGCCGGGCGACCTTGTCGAGATCCTTGAACGGCATGGTCGCGAGCTTGCCGACATGGCCCACGGCGACGCGACCGCCCCATTTGTATTTCTCGGCGAGATCGCAGACCAGCAGCGTGTCGAGATGCTCGGCCGTCGTGCCGCTGTCGACATGCATGTCGATATCGGCGTCGAACTCGCGCGCCATTTCGAACACGCGGCGGATCTGGGCCGAACTGTCGCTGTCGTAGCTGGGCGCGGCACCCACGACCTTCGCGCCGTTCTTCAATGCCGCGACCATCAGCTCATCGGTGCCGGGATTGTTGGTCAGGCCTTCCTGCGGCATGACGCAGAGCTCGATATCGATGGCCCATTTGTACTTGTCGACCAGCGCCTTCACGCCCTCGAAGCCGCGCATGCCGATCTTGGGATCGACCTCGCAATGCGGGCGCATGCGGGTGGCGCCGTGGCCGATGCATTTCTCGATGGTGGTCGAGGCGCGCTCGAAGACGTCCTCGACCGTCATCGTGTGCTTCACCGCCGATACGCGCTCCATGGCGAGGTGCGGGCTGCGCTTGGTCGTGTGCTCGCAGCGGCCCAGGATGCAGGCCTTGTCGAGATGGATATGCGTCTCCACGAAGCCCGAGCAGACCAGGCGATTGCCGCCCTTCATCTCCTCCTTCGCGGCACCGCCCAGCCGGGGGGCGATGGCGGCGATGCGGCCGTCCTTGACGCCGACATCCGTCGCCGGCTGATCCGCCTTGGCATCGGGCAGCCGCACGTCACGCAACACCAAATCGAAATCCATCGCGATTCCTGTCTATCCGGGCCGGCATTCATGTTGCACCATGCCGACTGGCATTCATAGCCTGACAGCGAAACAGGCGCCGGAGGAAACGAACCATGGCACACGCGCTGCGCGACAAGGCCGCGATCAGCGGCGTCGGCGAGACGGCCTACACGCGAGGGACAACCAAGTCGGGTCTCGCGCTCCAGCTCGAAGCGAGCCTGAACGCGATCGCCGATGCGGGCCTCAAGCCGACCGACATCGACGGCATCATCCCCTACTTCCCGGGCGGCGGTATCGCCGAGGATTTCGTCGCCAATCTCGGCCTGCCCGATCTCACTCTGTCGGCATTCATTCCGATGGGCGGTGCGACTTGCGTGGCCGCGCTGCAAACCGCAGCAATGGCGGTCGCGACGGGCGTTTGCAGGAACGTCCTGATCTCGGTCGGCCGCACGGGTTACTCCGGTGCCCGCGTCAGCACCCGCCTCCAGCAATTCCCGCAATTCGCTCTGGCCGCGGAGTTCGAATTGCCGATCGGCATGTTCGCGCCGGCCCAGCTCTATGCCCAGGGCGCGCGGCGGCACATGGAGCTCTACGGCACAACGCCACGTCACCTTGCTGAAGTCGCCGTCGTCACGCGCCAGCATGCGATGCTGAATGGCAACGTGGTGATGAACAAGCCGCTCACCGTGGAGGATCATCATGCATCGCGCATGATCGCCGATCCCTTCCGCCTGTTCGATTGCAGCCTGGAGAGCGACGGTGGCGCGGCGATCGTCGTGAGCGCGTCGGAGCGCGCGAAGTCGCTCAAGAAGCCGCTGGTGACGATCATGGGCGTGGCGGAAGGCCATCCCGAGTCGCCGGCGTCCATTGCGCAGCGTCCCGATTTGCTCGAGTTCGGCCTCGTGAAGGCCGCCAAACGCGGCTACGAGATGGCGGGCGTCGGGCCGAAGGACGTGGATGTCGCGGAGATCTACGATTGCTTCACTTTCACCGTGATCCGCCAGCTCGAGATCCTGGGCTTCTGCAAGACCGGCGAGGGCGGACCGTTCGTCATGGATGGCCGCATCGGCCTTGGCGGCGAATTGCCGATCAACACTCATGGCGGTCTGCTGAGCCAGGGTCACGTCGTGGGCCTCAACCATGTGATCGAGCTCACGCGCCAGCTGCGCGGCGAGGCGGGCAAGGCGCAGGTGAAAGACGCCGGACTCGGCCTCGTCACCGGCTACGGCGACATGGGCGACGGCTCGCTCGCGATCCTGCGGAGGGCGGCATGAGCACGGCTCCGACACCGGCCGCACCCGAACGGCCGCTGCCCACGCCGACGCGCGAGAGCCAGCCCTATTGGGACGGGCTGCGCGAGGGCAAGCTGATGCTTCAGCATTGCAGCTCCTGCGGCAAGGCACGGCACTATCCGCGGCCCGTGTGCCCGCACTGCTTCTCGCTCGAGAGCGAATTCAAGCCGGCGCCGCTCACCGGCAAGCTGCACACCTGGACGGTGTGCCATCATCCGTTCAATTTCTTCTTCAAGGCGCAGGCGCCCTACATCGTGGCGCTGGTCGACATGGAGGCGGGCGTGCGCATCAACGCGCAATTGCGCGGGCTCGATGCCGCAAGCCTCAAGATCGGACAGCCGCTCAGGCTCGCCTTCGAGCCCGCGACCGCCGAGATCACCTTGCCCTATTTCGTGAGCGGCTGATCGTCCTTGAGGAACTTGGCGATCGCGTCGGCCGCTTCTTCGCCATAGAGGTCGGGGAAATAGTGGTTGGAGCCGTCGATGGTGACGGTGCGCACGCCGGTCGGCAGGCGAGACATCAGGTTGGGCGCGACCTCGTCGTTGCCCGCGATCACGACCAGGGTCGGATGGCCGGTCTTGGCGGCGAGGTTGGGACCGAGCTCGGCGTAGCCGTCGAGGAACGTGGCGTTCAGCACCGGCGCCTGCTTGCAGGTGAGGAAGTCGACATTGCGCTTCTGCAACGGCTGCTTCTTCGCCTCGCTGAGCTCGGGCGCCAGGGGATGGCCGAATGCCTTCTGGTAGTTGGCCGCCTGCTCGACGGAGGTCGCGAAGGCCGGCGCCACAAGGACCATGCGCCGCACGTCCTGCAGCTCCGGTCCCATCGCTGCGACCTGCGCGCCGCCGCGCGAGAAGCCCAGGATATCGACCGACCTCGCCTTCTGCGCCGCGAGCCAGGTGATCCAGAGTCCGATCTCGCGCCGGGCGCCCGCCAGCGCGTAGTCGTGCACCACGTCGCAGGCGCGCGGGCCCTTGCGATCGTCGATGCCGAGCGACAGCGTGATCGCCAGCGAGGCCACGCCACGCGCGCGCAGGTTCTTCTGCAGCGCCGCGATGGTCTCCTGGCGGGCATGCGACAGGGTGCCGTGCAGCAGGATGACCACCCCGTCGGCCACGCTTTTGCCGTCTGGCACCTCCAGATTGCCGTTCAGCCTGAGCAGGCTCGGCTTGATCTGCACCGGCTCGGCCTGCGCGGCAGCCGAAGGCAGGAGCAGGGCGGCGGCGAGGGTCAGGAACCGCTTGAGGAAGTTTGCGCGCATGGCCGACAATCTATCACTTGAATCTTGTCAAAACGTCAGCAATCTCCCGCTCCACGAGTAGGAAAAGCGTCATGGATTCAAAGCTTTCGCTGATTCTGGCCGTTGCCGCTTCGTTCGTCGCGACTGCAGTGCAGGCGCAGTCGGGCGATGCCGCGCGCGGCGAGCGCGTGTTCAACCAGCAATGCAAGGTCTGCCACAAGATCGAGGCGGGTGCCGGCAACACGATCGGCCCAAACCTGCACGGGGTCGCCGGCCACAAGGCCGGCGCGGTCGAGGGCTTCAGCTATTCCGAGACGATGCTCAAGTCGGGCCTCGTCTGGGATGACGGAAACCTCGCCAAATACCTCGAGAGCCCTTCGAAGGTCGTGCCCAACGGCAAGATGACCTATGCCGGGCTCAAGAAGCAGGACCAGGTCGACGACGTGATCGCCTATCTCAAGAAGGCAAGTCAGTGAAAGCCGTTTTTCGACTGCTTGCTCTCCTCGTTCTCGCGGCTCCAGCCTGGGCTGAGCAACCCGCGCCGCTGCAGCTCGACGGCTCGGCTGCGTCCCGGCCGTGGCAGCGTTACCGCGACTGGAACCAGGCGCGCTGGGACAGCTACAACACCATGGCCAATCCGCAGGCGACGCCGCCCAAGGGCAGCGAGATTGCGGTCGCGAGCGTCGCCGGCGATCCAGCCAGGGGCGAGAAGCTTGCCTTCGATCGCACCCGGGGCGGCGGCTGCCTCGCCTGTCACGTGATGGGGCCGAAGACCCAGGAAGCCCCCGGCAATGTCGGGCCCGATCTCTCGGAGATCGGCAAGGCGGGCCGCACGGACCAATATCTCTTCAACTATGTCTTCGATCCGCGCGTCTACAATCCGCAATCGGTGATGCCGCCCTGGGGCAGGCACGGCTTCTACAGCGAGGCCGAAATACGCGACATCGTGGCGTTCCTGAAGACGCTGAAGACGCCCGCGAGGTTCGCCGATCCGCTCGACGATCCGGCCAAGCGCCCGCGGCCGGTGGAGAACCGCGACTTTCTCGATCCGTTCGTCAATCCGGGCGCGGATCACATCGAGAGTGGAGCGGCGCTGTTCAAGAAAGCGTGTGCCTCGTGCCACGCGACACCCGAGACCAGCTTCAAGCGCTGGGCGGTCGAGATGCCGAAGTGGGAGCCGCGCTTGAAGAAAGTCCTCGGCGCGGAGGAGTTCGTCGCCCGCCACGCCAAGGCAACGACGGGCGCGGACTTTCTCATGCAGTCGGCCGCGAACACCGATCTCTCAGTCTATCTGCACAGCCTGGCGAACGGCGAGGCGATCAAGGTCGATCTTTCCACGCCTGAAGCCAAGGCGGCCTACGCGCGCGGCGAGAAGCTCGCCAACCTCAAGATCGGCCAGTTCGATTTTGCCTGTACCGACTGCCACGGCCTGGCCGCCAACAAATGGCTGCGCGGCCAGTGGCTGGGCGAGCCGCGCGGCCAGTTCGATCACTTCCCGCTGTGGCGCACCAGCCGCAACCAGGTCTGGGACATCCGCAAGCGCTTCCAGTGGTGCAACGTGCAGGTCAGGGCGAATGAATTGCCGCCCGACGCGATTGAATATGGCGAGCTGGAACTCTATCTGCGCAAGATGAACGAGGGGCTGAAGCTCGCCGCCCCCAACATCCGCCACTGACTCACGGCGAGGAGACAGGATCAGATGACAAGGACTGCAACTCTCGGCCGCCGCTCGGCCCTGCTTGCGATAGCGGGCGTGCTGGCGTCGCGCGGCGCCTGGGCCACGCCCGATGCCACGCGCGACTGGCTCGCCGGTCTCGCCAAGGGCACGCCGAAGGACGGCAAGGTGACCCTGAAGGCGCCCGAGATCGCCGAGAACGGCAATGCCGTGCCGCTCACCGTCACCGTCGAAAGCGAGATGAGCGAGAAGTCCTTCGTGAAGGCGATCTATATCGCGGCCGACGGCAATCCCAATCCGGGCGTCGCCATCTACGAGTTCACGCCGCTCGCCGGCAAGGCCGAGGTCTCCATGCGCGTGCGTCTCGCGCAGACCCAGAAGCTGGTCGCCGTGGCCGAGATGAACGACGGCTCGCTCTATACGGCGAGCCGCGAGGTCAAGGTCACCATCGGCGGCTGCGGCGGCTGAGGAGGAACATATGTCCGACGATATCAAGCCGCGGCTGCGCGTGCCCGCCACCGCCAAGAAGGGCGAGGTGGTCGAGGTCAAGACGCTGATCACCCATCCGATGGAGAACGGACAGCGCAAGGGTGCCGACGGCAAGATCGTGCCGCGCCTGATCGTGAACTCGCTCAAGGTGACCTACAACGGCAAGCCGGTCCTGAACGCCACGCTCGAGCCCGCGATCGCCGCCAACCCGTATCTCGCCTTCTTCCTGAAGGTCGAGGAGAGCGGCACGCTCAAGTTCACCTGGACCGACGACAACAAGCAGTCGTGGGACGCCGAGAGCAAGATCGACGTTGCGTAGCGACGTCATCCCGACCGAGGCCTGAGGCCGAGTGGAGGGACCTCTCTTGTTGCCAGCTGGGAAAGGCCCTTCGGCTTCGCTGCGCTCCGCGGGCGATGTCGCGGAGCTGTCGTCATGAGCGGCCTGGGTCGCCGCGAGCTTCTGCAGGTGGCTGCGGCGACGGCGGCGCTGTCTGCCTCGAGGGCGGGCTTCGCCCAGGGCCGCGACCCCAAGACGGCCGACCTGCTGCGCTTCAAGTCGACCGGGCAGGTGACGCTCCTCAACTTCACCGACCTGCACGCCCAGCTCGTGCCGCTCTATTTCCGCGAGCCCTCGGCCAATATCGGTGTCGGCTCGGACAAGGGTCTGCCGCCGCACCTCGTGGGCGAGAAGCTGCTCGCGGCCTACAAG
>DATJWN010000249.1:0-30190 GCA_035501235.1 Reyranella sp. | reverse complement strand
GGCCGAGCTGGCTGCCTGGGTCGGGCGTGGTGCGCCACTCGACGGCTAGCTATTCGTCGCGACCGAGAAACTGATAGTCACAGGACACGCTGCCGATCTTCGAGCTGACGATAATCTTCGTGCCGACGACATCGGCGCTGTCCATGCCCGCCACCAGCCTTGTCACTCCGTCGACCTCAACGCGCATGCGGGCGTTTGCACTGCCGCGCGCCCAGACACGATAGATCATCCGGGTCGATCCCTCATAAATCGTGGCGGGCATCGTATGGACACGGCCGAAGTGAGGATCCGGAGAGGTCGTTGCCTCTGGTGATTTTTTTGCGAGCTTAGCCATCCGCAGTCCCCTCATTTGGTCCGAATCCGCATTATCGGAGGATGCAATATTGCGGTTGAGACTGAAATACTTGGACTTCAATAACATGTGCAAAAGGCTTCTTGGCTCGGGAGAGGCTTCCCCGAGAGTCGTCGGCCGGTCGTCCGCCAATTCCGAATAGACACCGTTTCTGTGCAGGCGAGACGGGTTGCCGGATAGATCGTGATAGGTGAATGCGCCTTTTGCGAAATAGTGACAGACCAGCGCCTTTCGCGAATGCTTCAAGTCCGTGCGACGCGAACCGCCATGTGCGAGGTTGGCATGCCAGAAAAGGACGTCGCCTTTCTTGCCGCAGAACGGGACGGCTTTGACGCCTGCGGCATCGATCCGCTGCTGCAGCTGGCGCTCATAGCGTTCGTGATAGACGGACGGCCTTTCCTTGAACTCCATCTTCTCGATGCCGACATCGGCGCTCAGCAGTTGAGGCAGAAGCCGATGGCTGCCGGGGTAGTACACGACAGGGCCGCTGTCGGGATGGATATCTTCCAGTGCGATCCAGGCAGCCAGCAGATACCCGGGCGGATACGTCGTCATATGGATCGCATCGGCATGCGGAGCCTGGTGGCTGCTCTTGTGGCCGATGATCGTCTGGAACGGAATGGATGGCCGCCCGAACAGCATGTCGGTGATACGCAGGATCTCCGGGCGCCACATCACGTCGCGAACTTCCGGGACCCCGAGATGCGGATCAAGCAGACGCCCGGGAAACTTGTCGCCCTCTCCGTGGGTTTCGGGCTTTACGTGGACGATGCCGTCTTCAAGGGCTTCTTCGTAACCCTGCCACGCAACGTCGAGGACTTCCGTGGGGATTAAATTTCTCGCGATGTAGTAGCCGTCGACGATGAGGCCATGGCAGATTTCCGCGTCGAGCGGATCGATGGCTTTTGCCGCGAGCTTCTGCTCGAGGATGGCCAGGGCATCAGGCTGGTCTATCCAGGGCTCGGGGCCACTCGTCGGGAAGAGCTCGCCGCGGTACTGCGGCATCGCTTTGAGATCAACAGGCACGTCGGCGAAGTATCGCGCACGAAAGCGGCGCCGCTCGCGTTCCTGTCGCCACCAGTCCTGAAGCCCAGCGAACATCCTGAGTATTCTAAGTGATCCGGCGGGCAAAAATCGAGATGGAAGGCCCGTTGGGATTAGCCTTGCTCTCGTGGGCCAAGCGGATGTCTTGATATCCTGCGGCTTTCAGCACGGCGAGGATCTGGTCCTTCTCCATCCAGCAGTGCTCGTCATGGATACCGCCGCAGAAGCTCTTGTCCCGCCAGGCTCCGTGGTAGCCGCGCTTGTGCAGGCGAATGTCGAGCCCCTTGAACGGCCGTATGGCGACTTCTTCGGAAAATGCCTGGCGGCGTGCATCGCCCTTGGGCATTTCCTCCTCTGCGAAGAAGTGCGTCCAGAGATATAGAGAATCGGATCGTTGAGACGCGAGCTCGATCAGGCGAACGGGATCGGCCATGTGATACAGAACGCCCGATGCGATGATCAGGTCGTAGTGTTCCGGCGTGCCCTCTAGCCATTTCTCGAAATCACCGAGCATGAAGTACGCGGAATCCAGTTGCAGGAGGTTCTTCGCGATCAGGCAGCGCATGAAGGCGAGCTTGTTCGCCTCGATCGCGTGAATCAGGGCAGGGCCCTGCCGGTGCAGCATGTAGGTGTGTGACGCCTCGAGAGGGCCGAGTTCCAGGATACGCCGGCCCGATATGTTGCCGAACTGCTCGAGTGCCCAGACGATGCGTCCGTCGGCATAGAGCTTTGCGGCGCCGGCCGTTACGCCGATTTCCGGCGGAAGCATGTGGTTCCAGCCGTGAACGAGGTCGATGGCGTTTTGCGGGCTGGGAAAAGAGTCGACATACTCGTCGAGCACGGGCGGAGGCGGAACCGCCTGACGAACCCGGAAGACGCGCGCTATGAGCGAGCGGAACAGCCCAACCCCGACGGCCATCGTATTCCTCAGTGGGTCGTCAGTTGGTGCAAATAGTCCTTGTAGCTGCCCTTGGGACAGGAGGCAGCCAGGTTCGCCAGTTGCGTAGCGCAGATATATCCCTGCCGCCAGGCGATCTCCTCGATGCAGCCGATCCGCGTGCCCTGCCGGTGCTCGATGACTTGGACATACTGCGATGCCTCGGTGAGCGACTCGTGGGTCCCGGTATCGAACCAGGCGAATCCGCGGCCCATGCGCTCGACGTTGAGCGTGCCTTCCCGCAGATAGCAGTTGTTGATGTCCGTGATTTCAATCTCCCCGCGCGCGGACGGCTTGAGATCACGGGCGATGTCGACAACACGGTTGTCGTAGAAGTAGAGGCCGGTCACAGCGTAGTTGGACTTGGGCTCGGCAGGTTTCTCTTCGATGGACAGGGGCTTTCCCTCGGCATCGAGCTCTACGACTCCGTAGCGCTCGGGATCGGCGACGTGGTGCGCGAAGATGGTCGCACCCTTGTTCCGATTCCGGCTGTTTTCCAGTAGTTCGGTCATGCCATGGCCATAGAAGAGATTGTCGCCCAGGATCAACGACACGCGATCGGCCCCCACGAAGGACTTGCCGACGATGAAGGCATCGGCAAGGCCGCGCGGTTCGGTCTGCACGGCGTATTCGATGGAGATCCCGATCCGTGAGCCGTCGCCGAGAAGATTGCGGAAAGCCGCCTGGTCATGGGGCGTGGTGATTACGAGGATCTCCCGAACGCCTGCGAGCATCAGGATCGACAGGGGATAGTAGATCATGGGCTTGTTGAAGACAGGCAGGAGCTGCTTCGACGTGGCCCGCGTCAAAGGGTAGAGCCGGGTTCCCGATCCCCCGGCCAGAATTATTCCCTTCATTCCTGCCTTCCTTCGCGGTCTGTCCACAGGGCATCGACAATCGATGGCACGCGTTCCTGCCATGGCCTCGCGCGATAGCCGAACGTGGAGGCGAAAAGATCGCTGTTAAGCCGGGAGTTCGGCGGTCGCCGGGCGGGCGTCGGATATTCCGCGGAGGTGATCGCCTTGACCGGCGGTCTCCTGCCGGTATGTCGCGCCTGTTCCGCCACGATGTCGCTGGCGAAGGCGTGCCATGATCCCTCGGCCGCGCCGGCGAAATGGTAGGTGCCCCAAGGAGCCTCGCTGGAAACGATCTTGTCGGCGACACACAAGACGGCCTCCGCAATGTCCAGTGTGGCCGTCGGTGTTCCCAATTGATCGCTCACGACGCCAAGACTGTCGCGCGTAGCGGCGAGGGTCATCATCGTCTTGAGAAAGTTCTTGCCGAAGCGTCCGTAGACCCAGGCGGTACGCAGGATGATGTGCTGTGCATGCCGGCGCCTGATCTCCCTTTCGCCGGCCTCTTTTGAAAGCCCGTACGCCCCGACGGGACTGACCTCGTCCTGCTCGTCGTATGGGTCCGACTTCGCGCCATCGAAGACATAATCGGTCGAGATATGGATCAGAGGCAGGTTGATGGCCGCGCAGCACTCGGCCAGGCAAGCGGCGCCATCTCGATTGACCCGCAACGCCAGATCCACATTCTTTTCGGCGGCATCGACCTGGGTATAGGCGGCAGCGTTCACGACAAAGTCGGGCGCAGCGAGCCTCAGGCTCGCGGCAACGTGCTCGCGGTCGGCAATGTCGCACTCAGCCTTGGTCGCCAGAGCTGCGGACACGTTTCGCTGCTTGCAAAGCTCTGACAACTCGCGGCCAAGCTGCCCGTTTGCTCCCAAAATAAGCAGTTTCACAAACCGGCTCCCACCCACTGCAAATTGATAGCAGGCGGAGGTCAATGCGGCAAGATTTCGCCGCTAAAGGGCTGACAAACTCGCGAAATAGGGGAGCTGGCTGTCCCGTTCGGCGAGAACAGGACCGGTGGCGGGAAAAGGCCAATTGATCTGGAGGAAGGGGTCGTTCCAGCGAATGCCGCCCTCTGCCTCACGCATATAGGGGGCATCGACCTTGTAGGTCACGATGGTATTGGGCTCGAGGGTCACGAATCCGTGGGCAAAGCCGCGGGGGATGAAAAGCTGCTCTCTACCCTCTGCCGTGAGGGATGTGCCGCACCACCGGCCATAAGTGGGTGAGTGACGACGGATGTCGACGGCCACATCGAATACGGAGCCTTGAAGTACCCGCACGAGCTTTGCCTGCACGGCGGGTTCGCGCTGGAAGTGGAGGCCGCGCAAGGTCCCGGTCAACAACGAGAGCGATTGGTTGTCTTGGATGAACTCCGCCGCGATACCCGCCTGCTGGAACGACGCCCGTGAATACGTTTCCATGAAGTATCCGCGACTGTCCGAATACCTGTCGGATTTGATCAGAACCACGTCGACGAGTTCCAGGCGTGTCGCCGAGAAGGCCATCAAAATCCCTTCTGTTCGTTGCTCATGTTATCAGTAGCATTCCCGATCGGCCCGACGCCACGTCCAAGGGCGGAGAATTCAAATGTCGAAGTTCACATCGGCGATACCGAGCCCCTGGAGCCTGGTCGAAGATCAGGTTGCGTTCGACTGTCCCTACTTCAGGATCCGCAGCGATCGGGTAAAGGACGGTGCTGGCGCGCCGCGCCACTACTACAGCGTCCGGATGAAGAATTTCGGCATAGCGGTTCTGCCCATAGACAGCGATGGCAACACCGTCCTCGTTGGACAGCAGCGCTATGTGCTGGGACGATTCACTTGGGAGGTGATACGAGGAGGCGGTCGCATCGACATGCCGGCGCTCGAATCGGCGAAGAACGAGCTGAGCGAGGAGGCGGGTTTTCTGGCCGGCAATTGGCTTCAGCTGTTCGAGGCGAGCGCGTCGCCCGGCGTCACGGACGAACTCTCCGACGGCTTCATCGCCTGGAATCTTCGGGCGGGCGCCCCCCATCCGGAGGCGCATGAAGAGCTGGTGCGATGGCGCGTTCCCTTCTCCCAAGCGGTCACAATGGCCCTTTCGGGAGAGATCGCTGATCTCGCAAGCCTCGCCCTCATCCTGGGAACCCAAACGAAACTTCAAAGAGGGGAGCTTCCGGCGGATCTTGCGGAATGCGTGCGCCGATCCTAGGAAACGGCGGCAGGATTGGCTGGGGGACCAGGATTCGAACCTAGACTAACCGGGTCAGAGCCGGTTGTTCTACCGTTAAACTATCCCCCAAGATCGTGGATAGCAGCGGGATTTAGCGTCCCGGTCGGCGATTTGCAAGCGACCTCAGGATGCCTCGCATCGTTTGCAATCGCATTCGGTTGCTGACTATCCAAGCATCGTCAACGTCGACTGTAGCGACAAGGCTGGATGGAAATAGGCGTCGTCTCGGATGCGGGCCTTCCAGCGCGAATGGAAGTTGCCTTTTTCAAAGGCGTATCGCTCGGGACCATAAAGCAGCCTGCCGCGCGTAGCGGAATGCCGATGCAGCAAGACGCTGTCTGCCGAGAACAGCGTTGCCCATCCTTTCTCCGATAGCCTCAGGCACAGGTCGACGTCGTTCAGATCCACCGGAAAGCTCTCGGCGTCGAAGCCTCCGACCGACTCGAATTTGCGCTTTTCGACAGCGATGCAGGCTCCTGTCACGGCCGACAGTTCGTGATCGACATTCAGGCGATCGAGGTAGCCGCTGTGTTCGCTCGGCATCTCCCACTCGAAATGCCCGGCGTATCCACCCATGCCCAGAACGATCCCCCCGTGCTGCACCGCCCCGGAAGGATAGAGAAGCTTGGCTCCGACGATTCCGACATCGGGCCGCCGCGCCCAGTACACGAGGCTCGCATGCCATTCGTGATTCAGCGCGGCGGTGTCGTTGTTGAGGAACACGAGGATTTCCCCTGTTGCCTGTGCAGCCGCCTGATTGCAAAGCCGGGCGAAGTTGAATGGCCCGGGGGCGCTGATCACTTTCAGGGCGAGCTTGGATCCGAGCTTCTCATAGAGCCGCCCGATGGCGGGATCTGTGCTGCCGTTGTCCACTATGATGAGCTCAAAAGGCGTGGAAGAGAGGCGCTGGATGCTCGAGACGCAATCGGACAGCATCTCTGCCTGATCCTTGTTGGGGATGATCACGGTGACCGATCCTTCAACCTGCCGACGGGGCCGGGGGCAGGCATGAGGCCTTCGCCTGGGCGCCGCGCGCTTCGTCAGGAGGACGCGCCTCAGGTGATCGATCCGCGGGGCCTCCGCCGTTCTTGCGAATTCACGGACGTCGATAGCCGGCACCAGGGCCGAGATGCTCTTTTGATCTAGGTGGTCCAGTCGGGACAATCGCGCATACACCGCATCTCCCGCATAAGACGATGCGCCTTCGAACAGCGGGCTCCAATCGGGCTTCAGCTTCGGTTCGCAATAGCGACCGGCGGAATCGACTGCATCTTCGTCGCCATAGGCGAGAAGGCAGTCTGCGTGCGCCCGAAAATGGTCCGACACGATTGCAGTTGTATACGGCGGCACGGTATCGCCGCATTCAAGGACCGTACAAACGGCTTCCGGCGAAAGGGCGCTCCGCAAATGCCTGATGAGGTCTGTTCCGCGTACGAGGCTCAGACGATCCGTGTCCTCCAGAGAGTCTCGAACGGCGTCGGGAAGGACGCCGTCGACAGTGATCAGGACCAGCGACCAATCCGACTTCCATTGTTGCCGTAACGAAGCGAGAGTCGTCGCGTAGGCTCCCGCCGGGATGCCGCCGCGGGCGTCGAGCAGGAAGGCCACGCGCGGGCCGCCCTCAAGTCGATGAATTCGCGAGACGTCGACGGCGCAAGGGGCGGCCGGACTGAGCTGGCGACGCCAGCGGTCGTAGAACTTGAGAGGGGTCGGTGCCAGACAGGCTTCAAGTTCATCGCGCGCCCTGTCAAGCAATCGGGAGAGCCACAGCCCGATGCTATAAAGCATCCTCATGATATCGTTGCAGCTCAAGGCAAGCGCCATGAGTATCGGCCATGAAATGATCGTCATCGAAGTGAGCCTGAGGCGGCAGGCAGGGTCGGCCGTATCGTCGCCCACCAATATCCCGGTCGTGTCTGCAGGCAGGTAGCCGATCCATGCCTGCTGGCCGAACAAGGCCGCTGGCAGCATTTTCTCGGCAACGCCTCGACGGGTCTGGAACTGAACGACCGGTCTCTTCAGAGGGGCGAACAAGCTCACTTCGTAGCGAAGGTAGATCCATCGGCCCGTCGGAAGTCCATTTTTGAAGACCAGCCTTCTCCACGATGCGTAGGGATCGCCTGCCGGGATTTCCACATCCTCGAGATGGAACGGGAGGCTCGGCCTGTCGTTCTGCCTGCCCAGGAGGAAGCCCCTGGTTCGCTCCCGCAGCGTCGACTCCCGCCATGCCGAGACCAACTTTTCCGACAATCTCATATTCTGCTGCGGCCTTCCGCCGTTGGTCACGCTGCGATGGCTAGGAAGCCGTTGAGGCCGCCGTGGCTGCCGGCGGCCAGGCACCGCATTTCATCAGCAGCTCGCCGTCCTGGCGGATCGTCTCCAAGGTGAGCTCCTTCTGGAAGGCGAGCAGCTCCGGGATCCAGCTGATCATCCGCACCTTGATGCTGAACGGTTGTCCGTTGGCCCTGAGGGGGAAGTCGATGTGCGACAGATCCCGTGCCCGATTGGTCGATGTCGCGTGCAGGATCAGGACCTGTCCCGCCGGCCCGGTGGCGGAGATCTCGTGGCCGGCAATGGAAAGCTGCGCGCGGTCGAGCTCGTTGGCGACAAGATTCCAGCGGAAGCGATCGATCACCTTGACCTGATGGCGATGAGCGAGCGCCACGAGATTGAAGGCGTTCTGCTCGAACAGCATCTCGAAAGCCATCGCCTCGGTCTGCGCCGACCAGCGATCGAGGAACTCGCTCGAGCGGCAGAGGAACAGACCCGAGTTGACGTAGGGTGCACTGGTGTCCAGGGACTTGACCAGCGATGCATAGTGCGCCGCCGGATCGTGGGCGAGCTGCTGGGCGATCGTCATTCCCGAATCGGCGACGGCGATCGCCTCGTTCCTTGTCTCCATCTCGGCGTAGAGCTGCAGCAGGGGCGGCGCCAGGTCGGACAGGGCGATCATGTCGGCATCTATCCAGACGGCGGCGTCGCAGGGTGTGTTGGCCAGATACCGGCCCATCGCGGCCTTGTAGTACCAGGGGTGGCGGCGTGCGGCCATGTCGGCGGGCCTGTCGAGCAGCCCATAGCGTTCGGCCACGAAGCGCCGCTGCGGCTCGGTCAGGCCGAAGTCGAGCACGTGCAGCTTCAGACTCGGGCTGTAACGCCGGAGCGAGCCGCCCAGCAGGAGAAGCTGGTCGAACATCCCGTGATCGACGCCCGTGACCAGGCATATCCGAGCCGACATCGAAGGTCCTCCGTCCCTAGTCCTGCGCGAGCTTGTCGTGCAGCGCCTTGGCGATCATCTGCGACAGCCGCGCATTCGGGTGACCGTCGTGAGGCATGTAGAAGCTGTCCCAGGAACTCGACGGGCCGACGAGCTGGCGGACCGAGACCAGCGGGATGCCGAGGTTCGCGATCCTGCGATAGGCGGGCACGAACTCGAGGTCGTTCTCGCCCGGCACTTCCGTCTCGGGCCAATTGCAGATCAGCACCAGCGGCGCGTGGAAACGCTCGCGCGCCAGTTCGCGCATGCGCTTCAGCAGCGCAATGTAGAGGTCAGTCTGATCCTGCAGCAGCGAGGTGTGAACGGCGCGGGCGATCCAGGGCAACTGGCTGCGCGCGAGATAGGCGGCGCCGGCCCAGGGATGGGTCAGTCTGTGGTGCAGGAAGGATCCGGTGAAGCGCACGCTGCCATCGCTCTCCAGCGCATAGCTCGGCGATTTGGTGAGCCATTCGCCATCGCCCGTCACGCGCTCGATGTGCGAGGGCGCGATCCAGGACACCACCGCCTTGACCGGACCGACGGCGAAGGAGTCGTAGCGGCCGGTCTCCAGCGCGCGCACGACATTGTTGAGGGCATAGCCCGGCACGCCGAGATTGACGGCATGCACTCTGGGCTGCTGCATCCGCGCGAACTGGGAGACCATCGTCTGGTCGTCGGCCAGCGTCTCGCCGAAGATCAGCGAATCGCCGATGAAGAGATAAGTCGGACCCTCCGCGCCCGAGCCCGGCGTCACCCGGTCGCCTGCCGGGCCGATCGTGTAGGTCTGCTGGTAAAGGGGCTTGCCGGCATAAGTCGTGACGTCCTGAACGGTGATGCCGGGCTGGAACTTGTAGCCGACGACCGGATCGTCGATCAGCCACTCCTTCGGCGTATGGGTCTTCACCTCGCCTTCGTTCACGGGATGCGGCGTGATCAGCCAGAAGGCGAAGTTCAGACCCGCCGCACCGATCAACACCGATCCCAGGGTCAGGAGCGAGTTGCGGGCCCTCGGTCCTCGCAGCAGCGCCACGCCGCCATAGGCAAGCAGGCCGCCGATCGCGAGCGCCGCCGACAGCGGCAACCAATACACGGCGGCCCCGAACAGCAAGACGAAGAGCAGGCAGAGCCCCGGCGAGCGCCAACGTTTCATGGAGGGCAGGTAGTAGCACTGCCTGCGAGTCCTTGAAATCACCGGAAATGACGGATTCAGGGGCTGAGCAGGCTCGCTACGGGCCCCATCCTCGGTTACCATCGGCCTCAAGCAAGGACCAAACAGGGTTGTGAATGGCCGGGGACTCGACCTCACAACGGGAGCCGAACGCGGGATCGAAAGGGGGCTGGCACAGCGGCCGCTTCGCGCACACGTTCGCCGCGATCGATCTTGGCACGAACAATTGCCGGCTGCTCGTGGCCCGCGCGTCGGTCGCCGGCTTCGACGTGATCGACGCCTATTCCCGCCCGGTGCGGCTGGGCGAAGGCGTGGCACTGAACGGCACGCTTTGCGGCGAGGCGATCGACCGTACCTTGGGCGCCCTGGATGTCTGCGCCGCCAAGATCCGGCGCAATCGCGTCACGCGTGCGCGCCACATCGCGACGGAGGCCTGCCGGCGCGCCTGCAACGGCGAGGACTTTCTTGCTAAAGTGAAAGAGCGCACCGGTCTCAGCTTCGAGGTCATTCCGCCGGCCGAGGAGGCGCGATTGGCGCTCGCGAGCTGCGAGAACCTGCTGGACCCCGCGATCCCGCACGGGCTGCTGATCGACATCGGCGGCGGCTCGACGGAGGTGAGCTGGATCCGCATCGTGCCGCACAAGGATCGCGCAGGCGGCATGGCCACCGAATTGATCGACATGACATCGGTGCCGTGGGGCGTGGTGACCCTGACCGAAGACTGCGTGAATGGCCATCCGCGCGACAAGGCCGTCGGCCGCGCCTGCTATGACCGCATGGTCGAACGCATCCGCGAGGCGCTGCGCCCGTTCTGTGCCCGCCACGGCATCGGCGGAGCGATCGCCCGCGGCGAGGTGCAGATGATCGGCGCCTCCGGGACGGTGACGACGGTGAGCGCGCATCATCTTGGCCTCAAGCGCTACAATCGCACCGTCGTCGACGGCTCGCGGATCGGCCGCGAATCGATCCTGCGCATTTGCGACCAGCTTTCGATCCTGTCGGTCGACGAGCTGACGAGCCTGCCCTGCATCGGCGACGATCGCGCCGATCTCGCGCTGGCGGGGGGCGCCATCCTCGAGGCGGTCTGCCGGCAATGGCCGGCGCCCATGGTGCGCGTGGCCGATCGCGGATTGCGTGAGGGCGTGCTGATGGACCTCATGCGTCAGGCCGACCGCGACGCCGACCCGATGTGCCGTCGAGACGACGGCTGACAAGACGACGGCTGACCCCATGAGCAAGGGCAAGAGCAGCGTGCCGACCGGCCGGCGCGCCACGGTGCGCGTGAAGACGGCGCGCGGCCGCACGGTCTCCCAGCAGCGCTGGCTGCAGCGCCAGCTCAACGATCCCTACGTCGCCGAGGCGAAGAAGCGCGGCTATCGCTCGCGCGCAGCCTTCAAGCTGCTGCAGCTCGACGACCAGTTCCGCTTCCTGAAGCACGGCGCGCGCGTGGTCGATCTCGGCGCCGCTCCCGGCGGCTGGACGCAGGTCTCGGTCGAGCGATCGCGCGGCGGCACGGTCGTGGGCATCGACCTCACGCCCGTCGAGCCGATCGCCGGTGCGACCGTGCTCGCAAAGGATTTCTACGACGAGGATGCCCCTGAGAAGCTGAAGGAGCTGCTGGGCGGCGAGGCGGATGTCGTGCTGAGCGACATGGCGGCCTCGGCGACGGGCGATCCACAGATCGATCATCTGCGCATCATGGCGCTCGCCGAAGCGGCCCATGACTTTGCGCGGCAAATCCTGAAACAGGGCGGCACTTTCGTCGCCAAGGTTTTGCGCGGTGGCACTGAACGAACCTTGCTCGATCAGCTCAAGCGCGACTTCGCCAAGGTGCGCCACGTGAAGCCCGAGGCCAGTCGGGCCGATTCCGCAGAAATGTATGTCGTCGGCACCGGGTTTCGCGGCTAGATTTCGCCCCGTCCAAACTCTCTCGAGGAAGATCCCATGGCTTTCGGCATGTATTCGGCATCGGTCCCGGTCTATCAGCGCCAGCTGACCGCGATCTCAAAGGTCCTGGACAAGGCGTCGGCGTGGGCGGCGGCCAAGAAGGTCGACGAGGCCGTGATCATGGGCACGCGCATGATCCCCGACATGCTGCCCTTCAGCCGCCAGGTGCAGATCGCCTGTCGCTTCGCCGAGGAAAGCACCGCGCGCCTGGCCGGCGCGGATGTTCCCAAGGCGCCGGAGAACGCCGAAAAGACCCTGGCGGATCTGCGGGTTCGCATCGCCGCCGTGCTCGACTACGTCAAGGGCTTCAAGCCCGAGCAGATCAATGGCAGCGAGACCCGTGAGATCGTGCTCACCGTCGGCGGCAACCCGCTCAAGCTCACGGGCGAGCAGTACCTGATGCATTTCGCCCTCTCGAACTTCTATTTCCACTGCACCACCACCTACGCAATCTTGCGCCAGGCGGGCGTGGAGATCGGGAAACGGGATTTCCTCGGCGCCCTGTAAGGGGCTGTGCACAAGCCTTTCATATCGCCGCGCTTGGTTTGTGCGCGGCAATGTGTATAAAGGCTCGCCAACCCGGCGGCCCCGACCAGGGGCCGCCGTTTTCATTTCTCCTTCACGGAGGTTGGCATGCAGTTCCAGGAAGCGCTCACATTCGACGACGTGCTCCTGAAGCCTGCGGCCTCCTCGGTCCTGCCCAAGCAAGTCGACGTCCGCACCCGGCTCACCCGGACGATCGAGCTCGGCATTCCGCTGATGTCGTCCGCGATGGACACCGTCACCGAGGCGCCCATGGCCATCGCCATGGCCCAGGCGGGCGGCATCGGGGTCGTGCACTACAATCTCAGCGCCGAGGCGCAGGCCGACGAGGTCCGGCGGGTCAAGAAGTTCGAATCGGGCATGGTGATCAATCCGCTCACCATCCATCCCGACCAGACCCTGGGCGACGCGCTCAAGATGATGGAGGCGCACCAGATCTCCGGCTTTCCCGTGGTCGAGCGCGGCACCGGCAAGCTCGCCGGCATCCTGACCAATCGCGACGTCCGCTTCGCCACCGACCAGGCGACGCCGGTCAGCGCGCTGATGACCAGCGAGAAGCTCGCCACCGTGCGCGAGGGCGCGAGCACCGAGGAAGCCAAGCGCATGCTGCACCAGCGGCGCATCGAGAAGCTGCTGGTCGTCGATGGCGACTATCGCTGCATCGGCCTGATCACGGTCAAGGACATCGAGAAGGCGAACAAGTTCCCGGGCGCCAGCAAGGACGAGAAGGGCCGGCTCCGCGTCGCGGCGGCGACCGGCGTCGGCGAGGAGGGACTGCGCCGTGCCGAGATGCTGATCGACGCCGATGTCGACGTGATCGTGGTCGACACCGCGCACGGCCATTCCAGGGGCGTGCTCGAGGGGCTGGCGAAGGTCAAGAAGCTCAGCAACTACGTCCAGGTCATGGCGGGCAACGTCGCCACGGCCGAGGGTGCCAAGGCCCTGATCGACGCCGGCGCCGACGCGGTGAAGATCGGCATCGGCCCGGGCTCGATCTGCACCACCCGCATGGTGGCGGGCGTGGGCGTGCCGCAGCTCACCGCGATCCTCGAGGCCGCCGAGGCCTGCCATGCCGCGGGCGTGCCGGCGATCGGCGATGGCGGCATCAAGTATTCCGGCGATCTCGCCAAGGCGATCGCCGCGGGCGCCGACTGTGCCATGATCGGCTCGCTGCTCGCGGGCACCGATGAGGCGCCGGGCGAGGTGATCCTCTATCAGGGCCGCTCCTACAAATCCTATCGCGGCATGGGCTCGCTGGGCGCGATGGCGCGCGGCTCGGCCGACCGCTATTTCCAGAAGGAAGTCGCCAACGCGCTGAAGCTGGTGCCCGAAGGCATCGAGGGCCGCGTGCCGTACAAGGGCCCGGTCAGCAACATCATCCACCAGCTGATCGGCGGCCTGCGCGCCTCGATGGGCTACACCGGCAGCGCCACCCTCAAGGACCTGCAGACCAAGCGGCAGTTCCTGCGCATCACGGGCTCGGGCCTGCGCGAGAGTCATGTGCACGACGTCGAGATCATGCGCGAGGCACCCAACTATCGCGGCGGGATGTGATCGGCCTCCAGCTCGGAGGCGATGCGCCTGGCGACGAGCGCCGCGCCGGCCGGGCTGGGATGGTTGACGCCGTAGATCCTGGCGAGGCCCTGCGCCTTCACCGCCGCGTCGATCGTGTCGAACAGGTCGAGCGTGGCGAAGCCTGCCTGCCTGGCGCAGGCCAGCACCGCGGCTGAGATCGCCCGCTTCTCCCCGGCGTAGTCGGCGTTCTGCCAGGTGTAGGGATCGTGCTCGGCGACCACCAGCGTCGGCAGGTCGAGCGCGGCCAGGCGCTTGAAGAGGAAGCAGGCGAGCCGCACCCCTTCGCCGCGCGGCAGCACGCGCTCGTGATCGACGGCCCATTCGTACTGCCAGCCCTGGTGCTTCAGCACGACGTCCACCAGCTCCGACCAGCCGAACAGCCACTGCCAGACATCGAGCGTGTCGGCGGGGCGCGGCGAGGGCGGGACGGGGACATTGCGTTCGACCAGCTTGCCGCCCGCGATCTCGAAGTACGGCTTCTCCGCGCCCCAGACGCGGCGCATCTCCGAGCGGCGGGTGTCGTCGGGGATGAAGCTCAGCACCAGGGCGGCGGGCTTCACGTCGGCGGCGGCGAGCTCGGCGCGCAGCACGATCTGGTCGAGGCCGTAGGCCGAGACGGCGGCATTCACCACGCGCCGTCCGCTGAACGCCTGCAGGCGGGAGGCCCAGGTCTCGCCATCGGCAAGCTCGTCGCCGTGGGCGTAGGAATCGCCCACCACCAGGATCGGCGGCTCGGCGAGGGCGATGCCGTCGGGCGCGGGCGTGGCGCGATAGCCGTTGGGGCCGTAGGAGCGCCGCGCGTCGAGCCGGCCGGGACGCGGCACGAAGCCCAGGCGCGCGTCATACCCGAAGGGCGCGGGCCCGGCGCTGGACTTCGACTGCTCGCGCGAGAGCAGCACGAGGTTGGGCCAGTGCACGAGCCCCGCCGGCCCGTCGACTACCAGCCGCGTGCCGAGCTCGAGCACGATCAGGCTGAACAGGATCGATCCCAGCACGAGGGCGAGGCGGCCGAGCATGTCAGTGCAGCGCCCGGGCGACGAGGCCCGCGATCAGCGCGTTGCCCTTGTCGTTCAGGTGCCAGAGGCCGTAGAGCCGGCGCGGATCGCCGGTCGCGGCCAGGGCGTCGAAGCTGTCGATGGTGGCGAGGCCGCGTTTGGCGGCACAGGCCAGCAGGTCCTTCGCCATGTGCCGCTGCTCGGCCTCGAACGCCGGGTCCTGCCACACGACGGGATCGTACTCGGCCAGCAGCAGCACGCGCGCGCCGCTGGTCTTCTCGAGCTCGACCAGCCGGCCGGTGAGCGCGCAGGCGATGGCCGGGCCTTCGCCCGCTTCGTGCACGCGGATGTGGTCGCCGAACCAGTCGTAGAGCAGGTTGAGGCGGCGCAGGATGAAGTCGAACAGGTAGGAATAGCCGAGCGTGCGCTGCCAGAAGCTGAGCGTCGTGCGCGGATCGGGCCGGGGCGGCACCGGCATGTTGCGCGGCATCAGCGTGCCGTCCTTCTCGATGTCGAAGTAGGGCTTTTCCGCGCCCCACATGCGCTTCATCTCGGTGCGGCGGATGTCGTCGGCGATGAAGGAGACGACGATCGTCGCGGGATGCACCTTGAGCGCGGCGGTCTCGGCCCGCAGCACCGACTGGTCGAAGCCGTAGCCCGACACGCCGCCGTTCAGCACGCGCTTGCCGAGGATCGCCTGCAGGTGGCTGGGCCAGGTCTCGAGATCGCTCACCTCGTCGCCGTAGGTGTAGGAGTCGCCCACCGCCAGCACGGGATCGCCGGGAAGCGCGGGCCCGGTGACGCGGAAGCCTTGCGCATCGAAGGTGACTCCGTCGGCCGCGTAGCCGGGGCGTGGCGCGTAGCCCAGGATCGGATCGTCGAGGAAGCGGCTCTGCTCGCGCTCGGCATGGACGGTGCGCGCACCGAGCACGAAGTTGGGCCACGCCCAGAGATAGCCGCCATTTGCCGCGCGCAGGCCCAGTTCCAATATCACCAGGAGCAGCAGGGTGGACCCGAGCACGAGGCCCAAGCGGGCGGTCCATTCCTTGAGCCGTTGCGCGGCGGGCCTATTCATCGTAGCGGCAGGGTCCGAAAGGGCAGGGATATGACACCGGGCGCGCGGGTGGCCGCCACCATAGAACTCCTCGACGAGATCGTCAGCCGCTCCGAACGGCCGGCCGATGCCGTCGCCAACGCCTTCTTCCGCGCCCGCCGCTTCATCGGCGGCGGCGATCGGCGGGCCGTGGCCGAGCGCACCTGGGGCATCCTGCGCCGCTGGGGCCAGCTCACCTGGTGGCTCGAGCGCACGCGCCATCCCGACCGCGGCGGGCGCGCCGTGGTCGCGGCCGACCTGATGCTGAGCGAGGGGCTGAAGCTCCAGGACCTCATGGCGATGTTCGACGGCGGCACCTATCGCCCGCAGCCGCTCGACGAGGCCGAGGGCCGCGCGCTGCGCCAGATGGAGGGCCATTCGCTGCCGCATCCCGAGCAACCCGACTGGGTGCGCCTCAACGTGCAGGAGTGGGTCGCGCCGCATCTCAGGGAAGCCTATGGCGAGGCGTGGGGCCGCGAGATCGCCGCCCTGGAGACGCCGCCGCCGGTCGACCTGCGCGTCAACCTGCTGAAGGCCGATGTCGCCGGGGCGCGCGCCGCGCTGAAGCGCGAGGGCGTCGAGACCGAGACCATGCGCTACGCTCCGCACGGCTTGCGCCTCAAGCGCCGGCTCTCGGTCGTGGCGGGCGAGGCCTTCCAGAACGGGCTGGTCGAGATCCAGGACGAGGGCTCGCAGCTCGTGGCGGCGCTGGTCGACGGCAAGCCGGGCATGCAGGTCATGGACTATTGCGCGGGCGCGGGCGGCAAGACGCTCGCCATCGCCGCCGGCATGGACAACAAGGGCCGCGTCGTGGCGATGGACGTGCTGGAGAACCGCCTCGACCGCTCCGCCCAGCGCCTGCGCCGCGCCGGCGCCCACAATGTCGAGCGCCGCCCGATCGGGCCGGAGAACGCCAAGTGGCTGAAGCGCCAGAAGGGCAACTTCGACCGCGTGCTGGTCGATGCGCCCTGCACCGGCACCGGCACCTGGCGGCGCAACCCCGACGGCCGCTGGACGCTCCGCCCCGAGGACCTCGCGGAGCTGGTGCCGAAGCAGGCCGCCATCCTCGATGCCGCGGCGCGGTTGGTGAAGCCGGGCGGCGGGCTGGTGTACGCCACCTGCTCGATCCTGCCCCCGGAGAACGAGCGGCAGATCGAGGCCTTCCTCGAGCGCCATCCCGAGTTCGAGCTGGTGCCGGTGACCACGCTGTGGCCCGAGACCATCGGCACCGAGCCGCCGGCCGACGCGGGCGCCGCGCCGTATCTCCGCCTCTCGCCGCTGCGCCATGGCACCGACGGCTTCTTCGCCGCCACCATGGTGCGCTCTTCCATTCCTCCCCCGTCATCGGGGGAGGTGTCCGCGTCCGCGCGGACGGAGGGGTCAGACGCACCGGTCGAGCCACCCATGACCCCTCCGTCGTCGTCTGACGACACCACCTCCCCCGATGACGGGGGAGGAGAAGAAAAAGCGTGATCGAGATCCGCCGTGCCACGCGCGCGGACGCCTCCGCGATCGGCCGCGTGCATGTCGAGACCTGGCAGTCGGCCTATGCCGGGCTGCTGCCCGACGCGATGCTCGCGGGCATGAGCGATGTGCGGCAGTCGGCGATGTGGTCGCGCTCGCTCGCCGATCCCGCCGAGGCGCGGGGCGTGTTCGTGGCCGACGACGATGACATGGGCGTGGTGGGCTTCGGCTCGTGCGGGCCGGTGCGCGATCCGCCGGAAGGGCTCGACGGCACCGAGACGCGGGTGGGCGAGGTCTATCTCCTCTATGTCGAGCCCGACTTCCAGAACCAGGGCATCGGCCGGCGCCTGCTCGACGCGCTGTTCCGCCAGCTCCACACGCAGGGCTTCGACACCGCCATCCTGTGGATGCTGGCCGAGAACCCGACGCGCTTCTTCTACGAGGCGCTGGGCGGCGACCTGGTCGGCCAGCGCACGGACACCTTCGCCGGCGTCGATGTCGACGAGGTCGCCTATGCCTGGCGCGACCTCGAGGCGCCGCTGGTGCGGCGGCGGCTGGCGCCGGAGGAAGACTAAGGGTGTCCCAACGCCACCGTGCTTACGTACCCAAAGCGCTCCGAACATCGGTCTTCGAGAAGTCGTCGCCCACGTAGAGGAGGCGGCAACCATGTTCCTTCGCGACCTCGTAGGCGAAACAGTCGCCGAAGTTGAGCGCGGCGGCGTGCACGCCCTTTCCCCACTGCGCGCAGGCCTGCGCGATGCGCTGGGCCGATGCGGCCGTGACGGGAACGACCTCGAAGCCCAATCCTTCGATGAGCTTCGTCATTTCCGCTTCGACGTTGCGACGCGCCGACACGATGAGCGCTTCGGCAACGGTGCCGGCAGAAATCAGGATGTCTTCCTCGGCTTGGAGTGCTGCGGAGCAAGCCTCGGCTTCAGCTTCATCGAGCACGATCGACATCAACGCGGACGTATCGACGGCAATCACCGCGGCAGCCCATCTTCGCCATAGAGAAAGTCCTGGCTTCGCGCGGCCGTTGCGCCGGCCTTCGCCTTGGCGGCGCCGGAGGAGCGGACGGCGTCGAGCAGAGCTCTGCGCGCCGTCCTGTCGACAGTCGCTCTGACCGGAACCAGACGGACCGCCGCATGGCCGTGACGCGTCAACACGACCTCGTCGCCGGCTTCAGCCCGGCGGACCAGTTCTGTCAGTTGTCCCTTGGCGTCGCTTACGGATATGCGCATGCATCACCTGTTCTATAAATTTAGTCCATCAATGGTCCAAATTCAATGTCGCCGGCGCCCCGTTAAAATAACGGCGAATCGCTGAACACGACCCCAGCGCACTAGCGCTAACTGCGCTAACTGGCCAAGTCCGGATGCACCGCCCAGCGCCGCCGGCGTGGGCCGCCCTTGGTCGAGCCGGTCGCGAGCAGGGGGCGCAGCAGCCCGGCCGTCTCCAACCGCGCCAGCACATCCTCCGCCGTCTCGGCATCGACGGCCTGGCAGAGCGCCTCGCGGCGTACCTCCTCGCGCGAGATCTCGGGCAGGCGGGTGCGGGCGAGCCATCGCGTCACCCGGCGCGTGACGTGGTCGCTCGCCCCGTCGCTTGTCGGCTCGAAGACGCGCAACGCATGCGGCAGGTAATAGCCCGACCAGAGCTCGTGCGCGGCCTCGACATGCTCAGCACCAACCGGCAGCGGTTCCGCCACGTCCGTTTCGGCCCATCCCATCAGCGACAGCAGGCCGGCGAGGCGCGCCACAGTCGGCGCGCCCTTGGCGATCCACTCGGCGGCCAGCCCGTCGCAGGCCTCGGCGCGCTGGCGCAGCGTGGCGATCAGCTCCTCCAGCCGCCGCGCGCCCGCCTCGTCGAGGCCGATGCACCCGGGCGTCTCGCGATGGCCCGCCAGGTCGGCGATCTTCTGCAGGAGCGCCGCGATGCCTTCGTCGTCGGCCTCGTCGTCGGTCAGCGACACGTCGCGGGGACCGCGCTCGGGCCAGGCATAGAGGAAGCGGGCGGCCAGCGCGCTGTCGCCGTCGAGGAAGCCTGTCCGGTGCAGCAGCCGTTCCGGCGTCAGCGTGCCCGCGATGCCGACGGCGAAGCTTTCCTCGTCACGGTGGCGGCCGGTATGGGCGGGTGCCGCGCTCCAGCCGGCGAGCCAGGCGGGCCGCACCGCGCGCCGGCGGGCCTCGTCCATCCAGGCCGCGAGGTCCTCGCGCCACAGCAGCACGCCGCGCGAGCTGCCCGACAGCGCCGAGGCGACCTGGGAGAGGCTGCCGTCGACCGCCACGGCGGGCGCGGCCCGGTCGCCGCTCTCCTCGTGGGGCCGGACCGCGGCGAGGAGCGTGCGCACGCGACCGAACGACGCCGACTTGCCGCTCGACGGCCCGCCGATCAGCGCCTGCCAGAGCACCAGCGGCTCGTGCCAATGGGGCGCCACCCGGATCCACATGCCCGCGCCGCACACGCCCGCCACGCCGCCCAGCAGGCCGTGCGCGAGATAGTCGGGCGCGCCGAAGGCCCGCGAAGAGGCCTCGACCCAGCCGCGCCAACGGCCGGGCAGCAGGTGCAGCGGGAAGGGCGGGGGTGCAGGGCGGGTGTCGGAGAGGAGGGTGCGGTCGAGGGGCGGCCAGGTGGGAGAGCGAGGGGTTGGCTGTTCGTCTAGGGGCATGGGCGGCTCCTTGCTAGGTGAAGTTCCAAATCTTCGACCGCATGCAACTACATAAAAAACAAAAAGTAAATTAGTAATTAATAAAAGGTACTTACAATAAACTACCGCATCGGATAGGCAGGTTTCACTCCATCAGATCGTAGCGGCCTTGCAGTCAACATGCTGTGGCACTAACAACCTTAAATTGTACTATTCGCCAAAGCGGCGCTGTCATCGACAAGTGCAGGGGCGGGGGCTGATGCACAGATTCTTACTGCATACTCTGGTCTATTGCTTGCTGTCGGGAACATGCGCCGCAGAAGTGGCAATTCCCATTCTGGAGGCAGGGCATATTGGAAGAATAAAAACTGAATGCGGCCAAACATGGTTGGCGGGATTCAATAGTGAGTCACTGTTCCTGGTCGATGACAAGTTGAAGGTTGTGCTCAAAGATCCAGGGCAAGCTCGGAATCCGATGACTCTCAAAGCTGCGGCTGGAGGGTGTTGGCTGTTCGTGGAGCGGGAGGCTGACGCCACATCCGGCAGCAAACGTGACTCGGTGCGGAAGGCTTTTCGGCTCGTTGACGGGAAGTGGAAAAGCGAATTTTCCGAAATCGATCAATTGGGGGACATCACGGAGGTCAACGGGCAAGTCTTTCTCTTGGCGAGTGACGGAACATTCAGGAGCCCAGGCAACATTTATCGCCTGTCAAATGATCAGCTCGTCCAAATCGCCAAGTCGATTGGACCAATCGTGATGAATGTCGTGGACGTAGCGGGGACGACTTGGCTACTGGCATCCCAAACCAAATCAACTCGCGGCTCTATGTATTCAATTGATGCCGCATTCCGCCTCGACGGAGATGAAGCGGTGAAGGTTGGCCCTGAAACGATGAAAGTGCGTGCTGTCGTTGCCGGGCCCCGAGGTCCCGTTCTTATGGGGCAAAACGTCGAGAACGCATTCCTGTTCGACGTCCACGACGGGAAATCGCTCAGCCTCGGAGAAGGCATTGCGACCTCCTTCAAGCACACCCCGCGAGGTGATTTCGCAGTCGTGCAGTCCAACGGCAAAGTTCGTGCCGTGCAGGTCGATGACTCGATGACCCACTATACCGATTTGCTATCGTCTAGAGACGATTTTTCGATCGACTTCATCGGTGACAATCTGTTCGTCAAGGACTACGCCGCCGGGGGGCGCCATACAGACGCCCTATACGTGCTCTACAATGGGGCCTTCCGGGAGCTCTCCGACAAAACCCACTCGGCCTACGTGCATTCGACGGCGAAGAAAGTCTGGATACTCCGAAAGAGCGAAGGCGAATATGAGGAACCGCAGACCCTCGAAGATGGGCAGCTCAAGCCTCTGGCGGGCCCCAAGAAAAAAGTAGCGTCGCTATACGAAGCTCTTGGATCGACGTGGTTTACGACCCCGCAAGGTTCGATTCTGAAGTTCGATGGACGCGGGTTGGTCGATATTCCTGGACCGGAAAAGATAACGAAGGTGGTGGCGACGAAGGACTGCGTTTGGTTCCTGCCCAAGGACGAGGAGACGCCCCATCCGACCTGGCGACAGTGCGAAGGTGACGCCCAGCCTGTGAAATGGCCGAATTCAATTATCCGGCCAGCCGGATTTGTCCAAGTCGCCGACGAAGTGTGGCTCGCATCGAAGATCGGCGAGGCCCAGGGAATTAGCAACGGCTACGCTTTCAGCCTGAAGAAGGGTCTCAAGATCAACGCCTCCCTGACGTCGTCAGATTCGTGGTGGGCCAATGCCGTTCATGCGGCGTTGGGGCAGAAGTACTGGATCAGCGGCCTCGCCAGCTTGACCGCTCGCTACGAGGGAACCAGCGAGGTACTGCCGCCGCCGGCTGATTTCGCCGTCATCATCGACACCGATCGCGAAGCGTTCTTTAAGAGACTCGCGGCGCGCGAAAGGAACGAATTCGTCCCGATCAGCAGCGCCAAGGTGGCGCTCGATGCAGGGGCGACGACTGTCTACATCGCGGTTCGAGATCAGTGGGGCAATCTGGCCATCATGCCGGAACAGTCCATTGTCGTTGCCCCCGGTCCTGTGGCCATTCCGGTTCTGGCTTCACTTTTCCTGTTTGGCGTCGCCATTTGCATTATGATCGCGGCGCCGTGGAGTGAATACTGCAACGATCTTTTGATGAATCCTCTGCTGAGGACGTACGGCTCATTCGGCGCTATCCCCCTTCTGATTTCGACGGTCCCATTGGCCCGGCATCACATTTTGAGGAGGTACAAGAAGGAACTCGCCGCTGATCCGGAGATCAGTTTGTGGAAGCAAGGGTTCGTGGCACCGGACAGCAAGTATCGTGCGGAGCAACTCGATGAGCTGCTCAACGGACGGCGGGCTCTTCTGATCCTGGGGCGGTCCGGCCTCGGAAAGACGACCTACTTTCGCCATCTTGCCGCTGCGTTCAGTGACGTCAAACGCCCAGGCAGATCATCGCAGAATATTCCCGTCTATCTGCCGCTATCCAGATACTTTCCCAATCAAAAGGACTGCGCTGCGATATTCCGTATTCAACTCCAAAAGTACGGTGGCATCACAGATGCCTCCGTTGCCGACTCCTGCATTGGTGCGGGCGGATTTCTCTTTCTGATAGATGGGCTAAATGAGGTCGACGCCCAGACCCGCAGCAACGTTTCGGCCTTTATCGACGCGAACCGGCGCAAGAACCGAATCTTAATCAGCTCGCAGGAAATCTACTCTGAGGTGATAAGCCTCCCCGTGGATAGATTGCCCTCGTTGAGCGCCAAAGAAATCCGTGAATTGTTCAAGATTTCCATGGGGGAGCTGAAAGCGACCGCAGCTCTGGCGCACATGAGCGACAAGGACCTGGCAATCTTCAGCACGCCACAGAACATAACGCTGGCGGCTGGTCTCTCCGACGTTGCGTCACTCCCCAAAAGCGAGGCTGAGCTCTATTCGCAGGTATTCGGTCCGGCATTCGCGGCTTGGGACGCGGAAGGTCACGAGTCCTACAAGCCACAACTCCGTCATCGCGCATTCAAGATGCTCGTCGACCAGCTCTCGAACCTCGTTGAGAGTCCGAATGCCGTACCCAAGGCCGTTGTCGACTGGCTTCTCGGAAAACGGCTGGCGCGCCAGACTGGCGAGCAGGTCGAGTTCATCCACGACACCGTCCGAGACTATCTGGCTGCAATGCATTTTGTGGACGAATGGGAGTCTGTCCTGAAAGATGACAAGCTAATTCCCGCCAAATCGTGGCTCCCGATGATCGGTTTCGCGCTGTCCGATCAAAGGCTTTCATCCGCCGCCGCGATGTTCTTCCCGGCCCTGCTTGCGCGCAATGTTGACGTCGCCGGAATTGCCTACAAGCGTTGGCGGGAAATGGCGCCGCGGCTGATGGAACCGTGGCATCAGGAATTCTTGTCTCGCTTCGGCGAAGCCACGTTGAAAGCTGCCTAGGGTGACCTCCGATCGAGGCACATCGACCGCGGGCTAGATTCCTCGCGCGACTAGGTCTCAAACATCGCCTCCACCCCACCCGCCGCCGCTTTTTCGGCCCCGTCCACAGCACGCCCGGATACCCCTTCAGCGGCTTCAGCTTCTCGCCGCGATAGGCCCATTCGGGCGAGTCCTCCATCGCGATGTGGTAGAGCGGCTCGCGGCCGGTGCCACTGTCGAACAGCGCCGACGCACGTTGACCATTTGCGGTGAGCGCCCGCACTCGCAAGAGATCGACGTGCCTCAGGTGGCGCATAAGCTTCGGACGTCGCCGGCGTCGCGAGACAAGGATGGCTCCGCAAGAGCACCTCATCTGCCGGACGGTCTGAAGTGGAACGCTGCCCCCGTCCGGTGGAGCAGGTGCGGCAGGAGGCGGGCGCCGTTGCAGCGACGGCTGGAACGCGCCGGCGGGCACCACCGTGTGTGCTATGACTCGCCAACAGGGAGAGGGGGCATGAGCACGCGGACCGCGCGCCGATTCCTGGCGGCACTGAGGCTGGCCCTGATGCGCGCAGCTTACAGGGGGAGATCGCATAGGATTGAAGCCTATGGAGAATGGACTTTCATGGCTCTGGAGGCCCGTGAATCGTGCACACGCAAAGCCAAGTGGCTCGGCGCGGGTTCGCATGTGTTGGCTGGCGTGTTGGGCTCCCTCTACGTGCTGTTCACGGGTTTCTTCCTCATCTGGTATCAGTGGCGAATGGGGCTTCATTGGAGATACCCCACCCAGCGACGTGACACCGTCGACCTAAATTCCCCGATAGCGTTCGTGCGCATCTCCACGCTTTTCCTGGTGATGTTCGCACGCCTCTTCGGTCGTTTCCTGATGGCGCTCGTGGTCGACGCGCTTTGCATAGCAGGCGCGGTCGCCGTGATCTTCGTGATCAGCATCGTTTTCGATCCTGGGACAGTGATCGACCTGATCGCGATCGCAATTTTGGCGGCGGTCGCTCGCGCTGTGCCGATCTTCGCGCTTGTCGCGGACAGCTACAGCGCCGCGGACTGGACCGTCTCTTGGTCTTTCATCAGATTGAATGACTATCGCGAAGCGACGTGATGAAGTTCGGGCCGAGGTGCTTATGTTGATTTCAATCGGCTTGCGCGTGGCGTCGAAAGACCATTGAAAGCCTGCTATCGCTCGAACATTGCCTCGAGTCCCGCGCGCCTGCGCTTCTTCGGCCCGGTCCACAATACGCCGGGATATCCCTTCAACGGCCTCAGCTTCTCGCCGCGCCAGGTCCATTCGGGCGAATCCTCCATCGCGACATGGTAGAGCGGCTCGCGGCCGGTGCCTGAATCGAACAGCGCGCGCGGTACATTGACCATCTGCGGCGAGCGCTTGCGCTCGTAAGCGATGGGCGAGCCGCACGAGGCGCAGAAGGCGCGGACGTCGCCGGCCTCGTCCGTGAATCGCGTGACGCCTTTGGCGCCCTTGGCGATCCGGAATTTGCTGCGCCAGCTCCCGACATAGGTCGCGTAGGCGGCACCCTGCGCGCGGCGGCTGGCGGGGCTGTGGTCGTGCCACGCCCAGCGCGCGGGCACGCCGATCTCGATCTGGACCTTGCCGCAGAGGCAACGGCCGGTGGCGATGCCGCCGGCAGCTCTGGCGGCGGATTGCTTGGTCTTCATCGGCTGACCTTCAGCAGCGTGGCGCCCGCCAAGGTCGCCAGGATCGAGGCGAAGCGGGCGAGGCTGAGGCGCTCGTGCAGGAACACGACGCCGATCAGGACGGCGAACACGATGCCGGTCTCGCGCAGGGCCGAGACCATCGGCACGGGGGCGAGGGTGAGCGCCACGATGACGATCCACGACGAGGCGTAGCTCAGGAGCGCCGAGGCGATGCCGGCGCGGCGGGTGCGCTGGCCGATCGGCGCTACGCTGCGGCGGCGGCGGAAGAGCACGAAGGCCACGATCACGGCCGAGGAGAGGATCGTGATCCAGATCATGTAGCCGCTGGCCGATTGGGCGGCGCGGGCGCCCAGGCCGTCGACGATCGTATAGGTGGCGATGAAGCACCCGGTCGCGAGCGCGATCGCCACCGAGGGCAGGTCGCGCAAGCCCGAGGCGCCGCGGGTGAGGGCGAGGCTGGTGACGGCGAGGCCGACAGTGAGCACGCCGATCTGTGCCGTCCACGTCAGGCGCTCGCCCATGAAGAACACCATCACGCCGGCCACGATCAGCGGAGAGATGCCGCGCGCCAGAGGATAGACCAGGCTGAGGTCGCCGTGCCGATAGGCCCGCACCAGGAGCAAGGTGTAGCCCGTGGTGAGCACGGTGTTCGCCGCGATGTACGGCCATGCCACGGCGGCGGGGATCGGGAAGAAGGGGAGCAGCGCCGCGGAGAGGACGAACTGCGTGCCCGCCATCACGCCGATCAGCGACCAGCGATCGCCGTCCGCCTTGACGAGCGCGTTCCAGGTGGCGTGGACCAGGGCGGCGCCCAGGACCATGAGGAAGACGGTCAGCGACACGAGATGCCCTCCAGGAGACGTCGTCATCCCGAGCCCGTCGCGAGGGGCCCTCGCCGAGGGTGCCTGTGAATGCGCCTCACCCGGGGTGACAATTCGTTTTGCCGGCATGGTAACCTCGCGGCCGGCCGATGACACGCTCTCCCATCCTGATCGCGACATGCGCCTGCGGCCGTGTCGAAGTGAAAGCGTCGGGCCCGCCGCTCGCCAGCAGCGTCTGCTATTGCAAGGATTGCCAGAAGGGCGCGGCCGAGATCGAATCGCTGCCAAAGGCTGACACGGTGGCCGGTCCCGACGGCGGCACGGCCTACATCCTCTATCGCCGGGACCGCATCGCCTGCTCGAAGGGCGGCGAGCTGCTGCAGGGCTACAAGCTCAAGGCCACGTCGGCCACCAACCGGGTCGTCGCCGGCTGCTGCAATACGGCGATGTTCGTGAACTTCGACCGCGGGCCGCACTGGGTCTCGGCCTACCGTTCGCGCTTTCGCGGCGACGTGCCGCCGCTTCAGTACCGTATGTGCACCGGGTCGAAGCCGGCCGGCGCCGTGCTGCCCGACGACGTGCCGGGCTACAAAAGCTATCCGCCGGGGCTGATCTTCAGGCTGCTGGCCTCGCGCGTGGCGATGGCGCTGGGACGATAGATGGAGCCCATCAAGCAGGACCCGGCGGCCTTCAACGCCCTGCCCGCAAGGGGCGTGCTGCCGCGCGGCCGGTTCTTCTGGCGGTTCATCCAGTTCGCCCTGCCGTTCTGGTCGGCCGAGCACAAATGGATCAATCGCGGCCGGCTCGCTTTGGTGGCGGTGCTGTCGGTGGCGCAGGTGGCCGTGCAGGTCGGCCTCAATTCCTGGTCGGCCAGGCTCTACAACGCTTTGGAGCAGCGCCACCTCGAGGCCTTCCTGCAGCAGCTCGTGACCTTCGGCCTGCTGCTGCTGGCCAGCATCTTCGTCTTCTCGATCTCGCTCTATGTCCGCCGCCGCCTGCAATTCGCCTGGCGCGTCTGGCTGACGCGCACCACGCTCTCGGTGTGGATGGCCGAGGGCCGGCACTACCAGCTCGGCCTGATCGCCGGCGACCACGACAATCCCGACGGGCGCATCGCCGAGGATATCAGGGTGACGACCGAATCGGCGGTCGATCTCGGCCAGTCGCTGTTCTACTGCATCCTGCTGCTGGGCACGTTCATCAGCGTGCTGTGGCAGCTCTCCGGCGTCATCCATGTCGAGATCGGCGGGACGGTCATCCCCGTGCCCGGCTTCATGGTCTTCATCGCGCTGATCTATTCGACCATCGGCACCAGCATGGCGCTGTGGGCGGGGCTGCCGCTGGTCGGCGCCTCCAACCTGCGCCAGACGGTGGAGGCCAATTTCCGCTTCGGCCTGGCGCGGGCGCGCGAATATTCCGAGAGCATCGCGCTGATCGGCGGCGATGCCGACGAGCGCATGCACCTGCTCGACCTGCTGCGCGGCGTGCGGCGCGGCTGGGAGCGGCAGACCTACGGGCTGGTGCGCATCATCGTGTTCACCACGGCGTACAGCGTGCTGGCGAGCCCGTTCCCGATCCTGGTCGCGGCGCCGCGCTACATCATGGGCTTCATCACGCTGGGCACCCTGATGCAGATGGCGCAGGCCTTCAGCCAGGTCACGGCGGCCTTGTCGTTCCCCGTCGACAACCTCTCCTCCATCGCGCAGTGGCAGGCCTCGGTCGAGCGCGTGATGGCGCTGAAGGACGCTCTGCACGGGCTGCAGGACAAGCTCGGCGAGAACCGCATCGAGGTGGCGCGCGAGGGCGACCGGCTGCGGCTCGCCGGGGTGAGCGTGGCCGAGCACGATGGCGGGCCGCTGATGCGCCCGATCGACGCCGACATCGCGGCCGGCGAGCATGTGCGGATCGAGGGCGACACCCAGGTCTGCCACAAGCTCGTGCTGGCGATCGACGGGCTCTGGCCGTGGGGCGCGGGCAAGGTCAGCCTGCCCGCGAAGGCCAACATCTTCATCGCGAGCGACCGGCCCTATCTGCCCGTCGGCGCGCTGGGCGCGGCGGTCTGCTATCCGCTGACGCTCGGCGCCTGCGTGCCGGAGGACATCAACGCCGCGCTGAAGCGCGTCGGGCTCGGCGAATGGGCGGGCAAGCTCAACGTCACCGAGAGCTGGGAGAACGTGCTGTCCGCCGCGCAGCAGCAGCGGCTCTCCTTCGCGCGCATGCTGCTGCACCGGCCGGACTGGATCCTGCTGGCGGAGGCCACGAACGCGCTGGACCAGGTGGCGCAGCGCGAGCTGGCCGACCTGCTGAAGGCGGAGTTCCCGCAGGCCGCGGTCGTGGCCATCGGCCGCGCCGGCCTGTTCGACGGCTTCTTCGAGCGCGTGCTGCATGTCGAGACCATCCAGGGGAGCAGCCCATGACGGAGGCCCTGAAACTGCCCGCCGGATTCAAGTGGGGCGTCTCCACCGCGGCCTATCAGATCGAGGGCGCGGCCAACGAGGACGGGCGCGGCCCCAGCATCTGGGACCTGTTCGGCAAGCAGGCGGGCCGCATCGCCAACGGCGATACCGGCGACGTGGCGACCGATCACTATCACCGGTACGCTGAAGACGTGGCGCTGATGAAGCGGCTGGGGCTGCAGGTCTATCGCTTCTCGGTGGCCTGGCCGCGCGTGCTGCCGAAGGGGCGGGGGCAGGCGAACAGCCTGGGCCTCGACTTCTACGACCGGCTGATCGACGAGGTGCTGAAGGCCGGCATCGAGCCCTGGCTCTGCCTCTATCACTGGGACCTGCCACAGGCCCTGCAGGAGCTGGGCGGCTGGCAGAACCGCGACATCGCGGGCTGGTTCGCCGACTACGCCGCCCTGATCGCGCGCCGCTATGGCGATCGCATCCAGCAGTTCGCCACCTTCAACGAGCCCAACGTGTGCACGATCTTCGGCTACGGCATGGGCTGGAACGCGCCCGGCATCGCCGACCGGCGGAGCCTGCTGCAGGCCGCGCACCACGTGAACCTGGCGCATGGCGACGGTGTGCGCACTCTGCGGGCGCTGGCGCCGCGCGCCGCTGTCGGCGCGATCCACAATCGCCAGATCGTGCTGCCGATCAGCGACAAGCCCGAGGATGCCGTCGGCGCCAATCTCCTCGACGCCTGCTGGAACCGGCTGTTCGCCGATCCGCAGATCCTGGCGCAGTATCCGCCCGAGCTGATCGACGGCGTGCAGGAGTTCATCCAGGCGGGCGACATGGCGCGCATCGCCCAGCCGATCGACTGGTTCGGCCTCAACCACTACTGCCCGATCTACGCCCGCGCCGACAAAGGCACGCTGGGTTTCGCCTGGGCCGACGCGCCGCACGACGTGCCGCTGACCGGCGTCGGCTGGCGCATCGATCCCGACGCCTTCCGCAACGAGCTGGTCACGGCCTACAAGCGCTACAAGCTGCCGATCTACGTGACCGAGAACGGCTACGGCGCCAACGAGACGCTGGACGCGGCGGGCGGCGTCAACGACCAGGGCCGCATCTCCTATCTCGTCGACTACACCAAGGCGGTGGAGCAGGCGGTCGCCGCGGGCACGGATGTGCGCGGCTATTTCCTGTGGTCGCTGCTCGACAATCTCGAATGGGGCTCGGGCTATGCCAGCCGCTTCGGCATCGTGTTCGTCGACTACAAGACCCTGAAGCGCGTGCCGAAGGCGTCGTTCGACTGGTTCGCGACGTTCATCGCGGCGCAGAAGCGCGGATGAGCTCGAGCGGGACGATCGAGGGTTGGGTTTCGCGCGACGCCAACACACTGCTGCAGCCGATGCCGCCGGTGGCGTTCTCGCAAGGAGCGCCGCACGACGACCTGCCGGTCATCGAGGTCGACGACGGCCGGACCTTCCAGCCGATCGAGGGCTTCGGCTTCTCGCTGACCGGCGGCAGCGCCTATCTGCTGGCGGGCCTGCATGCGCCGGAGCGCGCGGCGCTGCTGCAGGAGCTGTTCGGCACGAGCGAGAAGGAGGTGGGCTTGAGCTGCCTGCGCCTCAGCATCGGCGCCTCCGATCTCGGCCGCAGGGACTTCAGCTACTGGGGCCTGCGCCGCGGCATCAAGGACCCCGACCTCGGGCGCTTCAATCTCTCGGCCGGCGACCGCGAGGTCGTGCCGATGATGCAGGAG
>DATJWN010000248.1:0-4212 GCA_035501235.1 Reyranella sp. | reverse complement strand
GGTCTGGGGGACCGGCGCCGCTGGGGACAAACCAACTTGAGAGGTTCTTCTTCTTGGAGAGGGGGCGTCGGAGTGTCCTTTTCGCTCAGGCTTCGCCGACCGTCTCGAGGATCGAGGCGGTCAACGCGTCGGAGGGCGTCTTGCCGGCCCATACGACGTACTGAAAGGCGGGATAGAAGCGTTCGCTCTCGCCGATCGCGACTTCGACCAGGTCGTTGAGCTGCTCGGGCCGCAGGCCCTCGGTGCCGCGGAGCGGGATGGCGTGCCGGAACATCGGCAGGCCTTCCTCGGTCCAGAGGTCGAAGTGGCCGAGCCACATCTTCTCGTTGATCAGCGCCAGCAGGCCGTGGATGTCGCTGTGGCGCTCGTTGGGGATGCGCACGTCGAAGGCGCAGGTGAAGTGGAGCGCCTCCACATCCTCGCGCCAGGAGAAGAACATGCGGTAGTCGCACCAGCGGCCCGCGACCTCGACGGCGATCTCTCTGTCGGATGTCCGGTCGAAGGGCCAATCGTTGGCCGATACGACCTTCTCGATCATCTCGAGCGGGTTCAGATCGGCTTTCTGACGGATCCGCTCATGTCGCGATAACGCCATCGACCCACTCCCCAACCATTCCGCCTTGCGGCTCCTCGCGAGCCAATCTTGAGGCGGTGGCCGACATATCGTGGTGGGCACCCAAGAACACCCACAAGCGCTAGCCTAAACTAGAGGTGAGTCCTCCTGCAAATAAAAAGTTGGTTTCAAAAAGGGGAAAAGAGTCAGCGATTCCAAAAATTTAATCCCCAACCTTCAGATTCGAATCGCAGAATTCCGCAGACCGAATCGCGCGGAAATATCTATTAGTAGTATTCAGTTATCCGCCACATCCTCAATATGTTGATCCGCGGACCGAAATGGTGGGCGGAACGGCCCGGAACCGTCGCTTGAGGGAAAGATCAGCACGGTGCGGGTTGCTGTTGACAGGCCCTCGTTGCACATTGTCGACAATCGACGATCGGAGGCGAGCATGGCGCTGACCGAGAGCTTTGACGATGCGGCCGACCGCGTGCCGCGGCGGACTTTGCGGGCGCATGTCGCCGAACGGCTGCGGGCGGCGATCCTGGGCGGCGACATCCCACCCGGCGCGCCGCTCGTGGAGACGGCGCTGTCGCAGCGCTTCGATGTGAGCCGCGGGCCCCTGCGCGAGGCGCTGCGCCAGCTGATCGAGGAAGGGCTGGTCGTGACCGTGCCCTATACCGGCACGCACGTGGCCTCGCTCTCGGTCGAGGATGTGCGCGAGATCTATTCGCTGCGCACCGTGCTGGAGGGCTTCGCCTTCGAGCAGCTGTGGCCGCGGCGCGACGAGCGCTTCCGCGATGAGCTCGTCGCGCGCAATGAGGCGCTGATCGCCACCATCGATGCCGGCGACGACCGCGCCAGCATCTCGGCGGAGATGCATTTCCATTCCCTGGTCTACGAGATGTGCGGCCATCGCCAGCTCGAGCGCGCCTGGCACGGCTTGCGCGGCCGCCTGCAGCTCTATTGGGCGGCCCATCACCGGGCGCACGGCCGCCGGGGCCCTCGGCGCGACAGCCACGACAGCTACATCAACGCCGCCCTGGGCGAGGACCTCGCGGTCCTGAAGGCCGAGGTCGCCGATCACATGCGGCGCGGCGCCGAGACGACCGAGCGCTTCCTGCGCTCGCTGCCGCAGAACGAGAAGGGGAAGAAGGGAGACAGATCATGAGCATCACACGACGTTCGCTGGTGACGGGCATCGGAGGCGGCCTGCTGGTCCTGCCGTTCGCGGCCCGCGCCGAGGGCACGCTGGACGAGGTGAAGAAGCGCGGCACGTTCCGCGTGGGCGTCACGCAGGCGCCGCCCTGGTTCTCGAAGGACCCGAAGACAGGCCAGTGGAACTCCGGCCTCGGCATCTTCATGGGCAAGGCGATGGCCGACGCGCTGGGCGCCAAGATGGAGACCGTCGAGGTGAGCTGGGGCAATTCGATCGCCGCGCTCCAGGCCGACAAGATCGACATCATGTTCACCATCGACGCCACGCCCGAGCGCAAGCAGGCGGTCGATTTCCCGACGGCGCCGCTGCTCTACTATTCGCTCGCCGTGCTGGCGAAGGACGACCTGCCGGTGAAGGCGTGGGACGATCTCAACAAGCCCGGCATCCGCATCGCCGTGCCGCAGGCCTCGTCGATGGACCGGTTCGTGACCGAGCACACGCCCAAGGCCGACATCCAGCGCTTCCCCGACAATGCCGCGGCGATCGCCGCCTTCCAGTCGGGCCGCGTCGATGCCGTGTGCCTCTTCCATCCGCCGCTGCTGGCCGCCCGCCAGAAGCTCGGCAAGGGCAAGCTCGTGGTGCCGACGCCCGCGCAGTCGCAGGCCTCGAGCGCGGCGCTGCGCAAGGGCGACACGGCCTTCGTGGCCTGGGTCGACAAGAAATTGACCGAGTACTACCAGAGCGGCCAGACGCAGAAATGGTACGAGCAGGCGCTCACCGACTTCGGCCTCGATCCCAAGCTCGCCCCGCCGATCATGAAAGAGATGCTGAAGTAGGTCGGTGATGCTCTTGCCGGACCGCGGGCCTCCAGGTCCGCTCATGACCCATGATGCGGGCCTGGAGGCCCGCGGTCCCGGAAGATCATGAGCTACCGCTGGGACTTCGGCCCCGTCGTCGCCAACGCGCCCCTGCTGCTGCAGGGGCTCGAGAACACGCTGAAGGTGACGGCGGTGGCGCTGGCATGCGGGCTGGCGCTGGGGCTGGGCTTCGCGCTGCTGCGCCTCTCGCCGCGACGATGGCTGTCGTGGCCGGCGGGCTTCGTCATAGAAGTCTTCCGCACCACGCCGCCGCTGGTCCAGCTCTTCTGGTTCTTCTTCGCGCTGCCCCTGATCGCGGGCATCGAGATGACGCCGTTCCTGGCGGCGGCCGTCACCTTCTCGATCCAGTCCTCGGCCTTCTTCGCCGAGGTCTTCCGGGGCGGCATCGTCTCCATCGAGCGCGGCCAGTGGGAGGCGGCCTATGCCATCGGCATGTCGCGCCGCCAGACATTGAACCGCATCGTGCTGCCGCAGGCCGTCAAGCGCATGATCCCGGCCTTCCTCGAGCGCGCCAGCGAGCTCATGAAGACCACGACGCTGGTCGCCACCATCGCCTACGCCGACCTGCTGTTCGAGGCCAACGACATCGCACAGAAGACCTTCCGCCCGCTCGAGACCTTCACCGTGGCGGCGCTGATCTACTTCGTCGTCATCACGGCCTTCAGCCTGATCGCGCGCGCGATGGAGCGAAGGCTCGCCGTCTCGGGCGAATCGACGGTGCACTGATGAAGTGGGACTTCGCCTCCGTCTTCTCCAACAGCGATGCGCTGCTGGCGGGCCTGATCGGCACGGTCCGCATCTTCGCGATCTGCCTGGTGCTGGGCATGAGCCTCGGCCTGGTGGTCGGCCTCGGCCGCTACGCCCGCGCGCGCTGGCTCAACTGGCCATCGACGGCGTTCGTCGAGTTCTTCCGCAACACGCCCGTGCTGGTGCAGATCCTGTGGTTCTACTTCGCGCTGCCGATCCTGGCGCCCTTCGAGATCAGCCCGCTGGCCGCGGCGGCGCTGGGCATCTCGCTCAACTCGGCCGCCTTCTCGGCCGAGATCTACCGCGGCGGCATCCAGTCGATCGAGCGCGGCCAGTGGGACGGCGCCCGCGCGATCGGCATGGGCTACGGCCAGGCGATGCGGCGCATCATCCTGCCGCAGGCGATCAAGCGCATGCTGCCCGCGCTCACCAACCGGGCCATCGAGATCTTCAAGATGTCGACCCTCGCCTCGGCCGTCGCCTATGTCGAGCTGCTGCAGCAGGGCAAGCTGATCGCCTCGCTGAACTACAATCCCATCGAGGCCTACACGACGGTCGCGGTGATCTTCTTCCTGCTGCTCTGGCCGATGGTGCAGCTGACCTACGTGATGGAACGGCGCCTCAGGAGGGACGAATGACCCTCCTCGCCGTGCGCGGCCTCGCCAAGCGGTTTGGCGGCAATTCGGTGATCCGCGGCATCGATCTCGACGTCGAGAAGGGCGAGCGCATCGCCGTCCTGGGCGCTTCCGGCTCGGGCAAGAGCACGCTGCTGCGCTGCCTCAACTTCATGGAGATGCCGGACGCAGGCACGGTGTCACTCGACGACCAGGTGATCGGCCGGCGCGATAGCGAGCTGGTGAAGGTGCGCCAGC
>DATJWN010000247.1:0-21854 GCA_035501235.1 Reyranella sp. | reverse complement strand
GCCGATTGTCATCATCTCGAGCCGGTAGGTCTTGTCGTCGAGCCAGCGCCCCTTGGCGGCGTTGTTGCCGAACTCGCGGTTGCCGACCATCGAATAGTAGCCGTCGAGTCCGATCAGCCCGCCCCAGCGCTTGCCCTCGGCCTCGAAGCCGAAGCTCGCCTCGTCCTTGTCGAAGGACAAGGTCAGGGAGGAGAGGCGCAGCACGTTGGGCGCCAGGCGATAGACCTTGCCCGAGATCGCGGCCGCCAACGGCGGCGCAGGGCCTGCGGGCTCGGTGCGCGCTTCCACGCCCACCCTCTTGATCCTGTCGTTCAGAAGAGCGAACGCCGCGGGATCCTCCGGCAACGGTCTGTCGGAGTGTGCCGCCGTCTTCAGCCGGTCGATCGGGGAGAAGAGCGAATAGTAGGGCAGGCTCAACTTGCCGTCGGCGTTGCTGTAGCGGCCGCTGCCGGTGAAGGACGCGACCAGGTCGAGCTTGGGCATCACATAGATGAGCTGGCGGTCGAAACCCACGGACATGAAGATGTCGAGGCCCGCCGCCGACCAGAACTGGTTGGCGTAATGCAGCGTCGGGTTCGGCATCGCGAGCGTGGCGTGGCGCGCGCGGTCGATCCAGCCTTCGGCCATCAGTCGCTTGCCGTCGAGCACGCCATCGTGCAGCCAGAGCGTGCCGAGCTTCGCCATGTCGCGCGGCAGCAGATAGAGGCCAGCGCCGCCTCCCGAATTGTGCTGTGGGTCGCCGCGCCAGGTGACGTCGTCGATGCCGAGCGGATCGAACAGCTTCTCGCGGGCATACTGGAGCGCGTTCTTGCCGGTGACCTTCGTCAGGATCGCCGACAGGAGATGGGCGTTGCCGCTGTTGTACTCGAACTCGGCGCCGGGATCGCGCACCATCGGCCGGTCGAGGACGAACTGCACCCAGTCGGGGCTGCGCTCCATCTCGAAGAGCGAACGCGGCAGCTTGTTGGTCAGCGGCTCGTCCCAGCTGATGCCCGAGGTCATGTCGAGCAGATGGCGCAGGGTCAGTGCCTTCTTGCGATCGTCCATGTGGGCGAAGGTGCGGCCCGGGAAGAAGTCGAGCACGGGCTGGTCGACGCTCTTCAGCAGCCCCTCGTTGAAGGCGATCGAGATCAGCGTGCTCACCACCGCCTTCGTCGAGGAGTTGATGCGGTGCTTGGCGCCGGCGGGGAAGGGCGCGTAGTAGGCCTCTGTCACGATATGGCCGTGGCGCGCGACCACGAGGCTGTCGAAGCCGTTGTCGACGCCGTACGCCACCAAGGCGGCAAGCTCGAGCGAGCTCATGCCCTGCGCTTCCGGTGTCGACGTCGGCCACTCGTCGGCGCGCGCCGGCGCCGACATGGCGAGAACTGTCAGGAACAGGACGAATAGCAGCCGCATGCCTTAGTGTAGCAGGGATGGTTGCCAGTGACGATTTCGCCGAGTTCCTGCGCGAGCAGCTCGCTCCGATGGGCCGCGTCTCGACGCGGCGCATGTTCGGCAAGACCGGCGTGTTCTGCGAGGGCGTGATGTTCACCATGGTGACCGACAACACGCTCTATGTTCGCGTCGATGACGGCAACCGCGCGGTCTTTGCCGAGGCCGCCGGCAGCCCGCCCCTCAACTATGCCAAGAAGGGCGAGCTGATCGACCTGTCCTTCTGGCGCGTGCCCGAGCGGCTGATCGACGAGCCCGACGAGCTGCTCGCCTGGGCGCGCGCCGCGCTTGCGGCGGCGCGGCGGGTGGCGGCGAAAAGGAGCCCGAAGGAACGCCGAGCGCGTGGCTGACGAGCGGGATATGGAGTGGGCCGAATACCATGCCAAGCCGGGGCGGCCACACGGGCTCGCCAGGAAGGGCCCCGAAGCATCGTTTTTCCCACAGTCCGGGCGGTGGGCGACACGGACAACGCGTCGTCGATACATGGACGATACATGACTGTTCTAGGACTGCCGCATGAAAGAAAGCTTGCAGCAGGATTGGGACGGGCGGACCCGGAGCGTCACCGAAGCCATCCTCGAGGGGATGGGCGATGCCGTGACACTTTTCGACGCCCACCGGCGCGTGGTCTACAGAAACGCCGCGGCCGAACGCATGTTTGCCGGAACGCCCCTGGCACGCTCGCTCGGCATGACGATCGACGAGATGGCGCGAACCGCGGTCGCCGCCGGCGACAGACTCGTCGTCGACGGCAAGTTGCTTTCGGCCGAGGAATGGGTGGCGTACGTCCTGCGGCCGGGCGGCGCGCGTTACGAGCGTCGCTTGCTGTCGGGCCGACACGTCGAGATCAGCTACTCGCCGCTGGCGGATGGCTCGCTCCTCGGCATCCATCGAGACATCACCGAGCTCCGGAAGCGCCAGACCGAACTCGAAGGGACGCGCGACGAGGCCGCTTCGGCGCAGCGTATGATGGATACCGTTCTACAGACGATGTCGGAAGGCGTGCGCCTCTACGACACGGACACGCGGCTGGTCTATCAGAACAAGGCGGTTGCAAATGTGCTGGGCCAGGACGCTTTTGCCTTCGACATGGGGCGGACCATCGAAGAGGTCTTTCAGCGGCGCATCGCGGAAAACAACAGAGCAAAACTGACCGGCGGACGCAGCACGCAGATCGAAGAGCGCCGGGCGCAGTTCCACAATCCCGACGGCGGCGCCTACGAGGTGCAGCGCGAGGATGGACGGGTGATCGAGATCACCATGCGGCCGGTCGGGGACGGACGGCGTGTGGGCGTATTCCGCGACGTGACACAGCTCAGGCATCGCGAGGAGGAGTTGAAGAGGGCCCGCGACCATATCCAGGATGCGCGCCGGCTGATGTCGGAGGTGCTGGAGGGCATGTCCGACGGTGTCCGCCTGTTCGATGCCGATCGTCGGCTGATTTACGAGAACAGCGCGGTCCGCGACATCTATGGATTGTCGCCCGACGCGTCGCAGGTCGGCATGACCCTCGAGGAGATCCTGCACGCGCAACGCGCCGCCGGCATGCCGCTGACGATAAACGGCCGAGACTCGTCGGTCGAAGACATCGTGGCCCTCGCCGGCAATCCGACGGGAGCCCGGTACGAACGAGCGATGCCTTCCGGTCGCAACATCGAAATCCAGTTCCGGCCGCTCGACAACGGGCGTCTGCTGTGCGTGCTGCGCGACATCACCGAGCTCAGGCGTCAGCAGGCCGAGATCGCCGCGACGCAGCGCCTGATGCAAACGGTGCTGGAAAACATGACCGACGGCATGCGCCTGTTCGACGCCGACGAGCGGCTCGTCTATCAGAACAGCGTGGTCGGCCGGATATTCAACAACGATCCGGCCAAATCCGACATCGGCATGAAGCTTGCCGACATCGTGGCACGCCGTGTCGTGACGGGCAGCGTGGTCGACGGCGACACGCCTTCCGTCACGCTCGAGGACAGGCTTGCCGTCATCCGCCGCGACAGCGGCGCCCGCTTCGAGATACCGGTGCCGTCGGGCCGGCGCGTCGAGATCACATTCCGGCCGCTGGGCGATGGTCGTCGGCTCGGCATCTTCCGCGATGTCACCGAACTGAAGCAGCGGCAGACCGAACTCGAACGGGCGCGCGACGAGATTGCGGCGACGCAGAGGCTGATGGACACGGTGCTGGAGAACATGGCCGACGGTGTGCGGCTGTTCGACTCCGACGAGCGGCTGATCTACGAGAACAAGGCGGCGCGCAATACCATCGTCCCCATCGCGGGCAGGTCCGAGATCGGCATGACGATGGAAGAGCTGTTGCGGCACAGGATCGCCTCCGGCGACGCCGCACCGGATGTCGAGGTCCAGCCCGGCTTGGATGAAAGGCTTGCCCAGTTCCGCGCCTCAGCCGGCGGACAGTACGAACTGAAGCTTCACACCGGCAAAATCGTGGAAATCCGCTTCCGACCCGCCGGCGGCGGACGCACGCTCGGCGTCTATCGCGATGTGACCGAGGTCAGGCAGAAGCAGGCCGAGATAGAGAGTGCGCGCGAGGCGGCAGAAGCCGCCAACCGGGCGAAGTCGGCCTTCCTCGCGACCATGAGCCATGAGATTCGCACGCCGATGAACGGCGTGCTGGGGACGGCCGAGCTCCTCGAGCTCGAGCCGCTGACGCCCGACCAGAAGCGGCTGGTACGGACCGTCCAGGTCTCGGCTTCCGCTCTGCTCGGCATCCTCGACGACGTGCTGGATTTTTCCAAGATCGAAGCCAATCGCCTCGAGCTGGACGTAGCGCCATTCTCGTTGCGCGGGCTGATCAGGGCGACCGTCGATACCTTTCTGGCGCAGGCCGACCGCAAGGGCATAAGGCTCACTGCGAGCGTGGCGCCGTCGATGCCCGACCAACTGGCGGGAGATGCCACCCGGGTGCGCCAGGTGCTGCTCAATCTCGTGGGCAACGCCCTGAAATTCACCGAGCATGGCGAGATCCACATCGATGCCCGGGCCGAGGCCGTCGAAGAAGACAAGGTCCGTGTGGCCGTGGCCATCTCCGACACTGGCATCGGCATCACCCCCGGTCAGATCGAGCGACTTTTCCAGCCTTTCTCGCAGGCCGACAACTCGACGACGCGGCGCTATGGCGGAACCGGTCTTGGCTTGTCGATCGTGCGCCGGCTCGCCGAGATGATGGAGGGCAGCGTCGAGGTCGACAGCCGGGCGGGCAAAGGCTCGACTTTCACGGTGACGCTGACGCTTGGTCTCGCTCGCCAGCCCGCCGTGGAGGAAGACGCTGCCGTAGTCGTCGATGCCGCGCCGGGCCTCGGGACGGTGTTGGCGATCGACGATTCGCCGATCAATCTCGAAGTCGTGGTGGGGCAGCTCAAGGCGCTGGGCGTCCACGCCGACACCGCCGAGGATGGCCTGCAGGGGCTCGCCAAATGGCGGCAGCGACCGTATTCGCTCATCATCACCGACATCCAGATGCCGGGCCTCGACGGACTCGAGATGACCCGCCGCATCCGCGCCGAAGAGGCGCGCGAGGGCGCCGGCCGGCGCACGCCGATCGTGGCGCTGACAGCCAATGCGCTGAAGGGCGAGGATGACCGCGCGATGGCGTCGGGCCTCGACGGTTACCTCACCAAGCCACTGACGCTGAAACGCCTACAGGAGACGCTCAACCGGTGGATCGGGGTCCGTGGCCTGGCGCCCGCGGCGCCGGGGCCGGCTGACGATATCCCGCCCAAGGACGCTCGGCCGATCGACCGTGAAATGCTTGCCGAGATCATCGGCAACGACAAGGAACTGATGGACGACGTGTTGCGCCATTTCGCGATTTCGGGCTCTCGCCTCGTAGCCGAACTGCGCAGCAAGTCCAATGCCCCGGGTGAGCTGAAACGGCTCGCGCACAAGCTCAAGGGAACGGCGCGCGCCGCAGGTGCCATGGGGCTGGGCGACCTGGCCGCGAAGCTGGAGGAATCACGGAACGTCGCCGACATCGCTGCCGTCGAAGCCGAATGGCAGCGGATCGTTCAGTACATCAAGCGAGAGGTCGGCGGTTGAGGGGGCGGCAGCCGCGATGGCTGTCGCGATATCGACAATACAAAATGGCCGGCACGCGACACGCTGACGGCACAGTGCGCCTTTAGAGGTGGTGTCATGCGAACTCCAAGTTCAGCCAAGATTGGCTCCGATCGCACTGCGCGGCTCGCCACACGCCAGCCGACGCCATTTCCGCTGAAATCGTGGCTGGCGATATTGCCGGCCACGCAGCTCGCGGCGGCCTTCATCTATCGCGGCGATGCGCCGATGCGAATGTACGTCATCTCCGCCGTCTTGTTCGCGGTGGCGGCCACCGTGCATTGCTTCCTTTATGCCGCCTATCGTTGTCTGCCGGCGGCCTTCAGCGACAAGACATGGCGGGGCCTCGGCACCGCGGCGGTTTTCATGGGCTGCCTCGCCCAGGGTGTGTCCGGTGCCCTGTTCACGATGCTGCCGGGCGATCAGCAGCTGCTGCTGCTCGTTGCGTCCATGTGCTTCGTCACCGCCATAGTGCCCTCGCGCTGGCGAGGACTTCAATTCGGCCTGGCGGTCTTCGCTTTCCTGGCGCCGACCGTGGGCCTCTTTGCCGTGGACAACCTGCCGCTGATACCGCTGTCGCTGCTGACGATCCTGGGCGGTGCGCTCGTTCTCTTCAAGTTCGCGTCGTACGACAAGCGACGCCCGGGCCGTCGCGCAACCTCCGATGCCAACGGCGCTCCGGGAGACGATGCGCGGCAGGACGAGTGGGGAGCTCACGCCGATATCCTCGTCCAGCACGCTCCCAGGCCTCGCGCGGGCGGCGAACCCGACCTTCGATCGAAGTCGGCGCTCCTGGCGGTGTTGAGCCATGATTTGCGGACCCCCATGAACAGCCTCATCGGCACGATAGAGCTCCTCGAGCGGGAGGACCTCACGAAGCATCAGCTGCAGCTGGTGCAGGCCGTTCAACTGTCGGCGACATCCTTGCTCGGCGTCGTCGACAACGTCCTCGATCGCGCCCTGTCGGAGACGGCGGGCGGCGTGGCGCAGGGCACGCCGGCATATACCTGGCCGTCGGCCATCGCACCCGTGGCGGCCACACCGGAATATCTCGTGTCGGCGGATCGCACGTCTGCGGACAGCGAGGGCCGGGCCTCGTGCGACACGGTTCTGGTCGTCGACGATTCCGAGCTCAACCTTCGGGTCCTCTGCGAACAGTTGCGGACCCTGGGCGTGCCCGCCGATACCGCGGCGGACGGCCTTCAGGGCCTCGCGAAGTGGCGCTCGCGGCGCTACGCGCTGGTGATCGCCGATATCCAGATGCCCTGTATGAACGGCATCGAGATGACGTCCCAGATCCGCGCCGAGGAGGCTCGCTCGGGCACCGGTGAGCGCACGCCGATCATCGCCCTGACGGCCGATACACGTCGCGGTGTCGAGCAGGTTGCGATCGCGTCGGGATTCGACGGATGTCTCACCAAGCCGCTGATGCTGCGACGTCTGCGGGAGACGGTCGAGCACTGGTCGGCTGCGCGGGCTGCTTCCGCCGGAAACGCATCTCCACCGGCGAATGTCAGCCCGATCGACCGTCGAGCCCTCCTGGAGACGGTCGGCGGGAACAATGACGTCGCCGACGCCGTGCTGCTGCGCTTCGCGGCCGTCGGGGCCGGTCTCATCGAGGAAATCGCCGCCGCCGCGCAGGACGGAGATCAGCTGAAGCGGCTCGCGCACAAGCTCAAGGGAATCGCCCGCTCGGTTTGCGCCTCGCGTCTGGCGGATCTTGCGGAGAAGCTCGAAGCCTCGCGAAACGCCGCCGGTATTGCGGCGCTAGAGCAGGAGTGGAGCAGGGTTGCCGCGACCTTGCAGCGTCTGCAGGTCGCCCCGGTCAGGGAGGCGGTCTAGGAGCCGCCGCCCCTGCCGATCGTCCGGCGGTTCCTCACTCGCCGGGCTCGGCCGTCCAGATACGGAGCGATGCGCTGCGGCCGCGCAGCTCGCGCTCGCCGCCGTCTTTCAGCGTCACCGGCAGCTGCGAGGCCGCGGGCGCCTGTCCGCCGCCGATCTGGTTGAGCACCGCGTCGGCCACGACCAGCGGCGTCCTGAGCTCGCGCGTCAGCGTCTGGAGCCGACTGGCGATGTTCACCGTGTCGCCGATCACGGTGAAGGCGAGCGTGTGCTCGGACCCGACATCGCCCATCACGGCCGCACCGTAATTTAGGCCGATGCCGATGCCGAGCGGCAGCTCGCCCCTGGCCGTGCGCTCGGCGTTCCACGCCGCGAGCTCCTTCAGCATCAGGCCGGCGCAGCGCAGCGCATTGAGCGCGTCGTGCGGACTCGGCGTCGGCAGGCCGAACACGGCGAAGATCTCGTCGCCGATATATTTCTCGATGGTGCCGCCGCAGGCGAAGATCTGGCCCGCCATGCGCTCGTGGAATTCGCGCAGCATGTTGACCACGGCCTCGGGCGCCATGGCCTCGGCCATGGTGGTGAAGCCCACGATATCGACGAACAGGACGCCCACCTGCTGGCGGCGCACGGGGCCCAGCGGCTCGTCGCTCTCGGCCAGCAGATCGACGATGTTGGGCGAAAAATAGCGCGACAGGTTGGCGCGCGCCCGCTCGGCCTCGGCGCGCTGCTGGTCGAGCTCGCGAATGTGGGTGATCGTTTCGAGCGTCTTGTCGATCGTGACCTCGAGATCGTTGAGGTCGACCGGCTTGGTCACGAAGTCGAAGGCGCCTCGGTTCATGGCGGTGCGGATATTGGCCATGTCGCCGTAGGCCGAGACGATGACGGCGCGGGCGGGCGAGCGGCGGGTGCGCAGCTCGGAAAGCAAGGTCAGCCCGTCCATCACCGGCATGTTGATGTCGAGCAGCAGCAGCCCGATGTCGGGCTCCTCGGCCAGCACCGCCAGCGCCTCCTCGCCGTTGCGGGCGAAGCGGAAGGCGAGGTCGCCCTTGCGGATGCGCTGGCGGAAGCGCTGCTTGATCAGCAGCTCGAAGTCGGGCTCGTCGTCGACAGCCAGGATCTTGGCCGGTTCGGTCATATGAGGTCGATCACGCCGAGAGTTGCTGAAGCTGCTGCTTCAGCAAGTTGAAGTCCACGGGCTTGGTGACGAATTCCCGGGCGCCGAACTCGGCGGCCTTGCGGCGGCGCTCGTCGTCGCCGTAGGCCGTGACCATGATCACAGGCAGGTCGGCGCGCTGCTCCTTGACCTTGCGCAGCAGGCCGAGCCCATCCATGCCGGGCATGTTGATGTCGGACAGGAGCACGATCAGCTCGGGCTCGACGCCCCGGTCGAGCTTGCCCAGCGCCTCCTCGGCCGACTGCGCGAAATGAATCACGTACTGGCCCTGCCGCACCTCGCGGCGGAACTGCTGGCGGAACAGCTCGGCCACGTCAGCTTCATCGTCGACTACAAGGATACTTACGCTCATCAAACTTTCTCCGCGGGAACGACGCGCCGGCCTCGCGGCAGGCGCACGGTGAACTCGGTGAACTGGCCGACCTCGCTCTCGACTTCGATCGTGCCGCCATGCTGTTGCGTCACGATATCGTAGCTGATCGACAGGCCAAGCCCCGTGCCTTCGCCTGTCGGCTTGGTGGTGAAGAAGGGCTGGAACAGTTTTTCGCGCACTTCGGGCGGGATGCCGGTGCCGTTGTCGCGCACCTTGACCTCGACCCCGTCGCCTGTTTCGCGCGTCGTCACCTTGAGGATCGGCTTGAAGCCCGCTTGCTTGTCGGCCAGCCGGCGCTTGTTGGCGGCATAGAAGCCGTTGCCGAACAAGTTCAGGAACACGCGCGTCACATCCTGCGGCACGACATCGATCGGCTTCGATTCCTTCTCGAGATCTCGCTCGAGGGTGACGTTGAACTCCTTGTCCTGCGCGCGCGCGCCGTGATAGGCGAGGTTCAGCGCTTCCTCGACCAGTGCGTTGATGTCCGACGGCGCCCAGTCGCCGGTGCCGCCGCGGCTGTGGCTCAACATGCTCTTGACGATGCCGTCGGCGCGCTTGCCGTGCTCGGCGATCTTGCCGAGATTGCCGACCAGCAGGCCCATGGTCTCGTCGAGCTCGGCCCGCTTGTCCTCGTCGAGCGTCTCGAACGCCGGCCCCGCCACCTCCTTCAGCTCATCGAGCAGGTCGACCGAGAGGGTGGCGAAGTTGTTCACGAAGTTCAGCGGGTTCTTGATCTCATGCGCGATGCCCGCGGTCAGCTGGCCGAGCGAGGCCATCTTCTCGGACTGCACGAGATTCGCCTGCGCAGCCTTCAGGCGTTCCAGCGAGTCGCGCAACTCGGTGAACAGGCGGACGTTCTCGATGGCGATGACGGCTTGCGCGGCGAAAGTTTCGAGCAGCTCGATCTGCTGGGGACCGAAAGCGCCCGCCTGGGAGCGGCGCAGGCTGATGGCGCCGATGGCGGTCCCCTCGCGTCGCAGGGGCACGACGAGGACGGCGCGGAAGCCGAGCTCCCGGGCGAATGCATGGGCGGCCGCGAACTTGATCGGATCGAGAGCCTGGACGTCGGGGCGATGGATGGTGGCACAATCGAGTATGGCCATGCCGAAGCCTGTTTCCCGATTGAGCGGGGTCAGACTGGTCTGCGTCGGGCCCAGGGGCAATGGACCTTCATGGGCAACGACCATCGAGTCGTTGCCCTCCCGCATGTGGATGGCCGCGTCGGTGGCGCCGCAGAACCGCACTGCCGCCTTCGCAAGCACGTCGAGCACGGGCTGCACGTCGGTCGGAGAGCTCGCGATGACGCGCAGGATATCCGCGGTTGCCGTCTGCTGATCGAGCGACGCACGGAGATCGTTGAACAGCCGCGCGTTCTCGATGGCGATGGTCGCCTGGTCGGCGAATGTCCGCAGCAACTGCACATCCGCTTCGTCGAAGCCGCCGGCAGAAGCGCGCGTCACGCTGAAAAAGCCGATGGCATTGCCTTGCGACAACAGGGGCACCAGCAATTGCGAACGGTAGCCGCGCTTGAGGGCCAGCTCACGGGCGCCCTCCGACATCTCGTCGATATCGGCGTGTTGCGCGATCTTGCCTTCCTTCACCAGGGCCAGCGGGGCGAAGTCCGACGTCCGCAGCGGAGACACCGCCCGCAGAGCCTGGTCGGCGTCAGGGTTGATCGACGTGAAGGACGCCAGAACAGCGACCTCACCTTCGAAGCGCCACACCGCCGTCGTCAGGCCGCCCAACAACCGGTTCGCGCTGTCGGCGATGGCATCGAACGAGGGCTGGGTATCGGACGGCGAGCTCGCGATGACCTTCAGGATATCGGCCGTCGCCGTCTGGCGTTCCAGCGCGGCTTCGGCGGCATCGCGGGCGGCGGCGATCTCGGCCTCGGCCTTCTTGCGCTCGGTGATGTCGGCATAGATCAGCACCGAACCGCCGCCCGGCACGGGATTGGCGCGGACCTCGATGATGCGGCCGTCGGGCCGCGTGCGCTCGGCCGACCAGGCCTCGTTGATGCGCTGGTGATAGCGCGCGATCTCCTCGTCGACGTTGCCGGCGCCCAGCTCGCCGCGCTCGACCAGCAGACGCACGTAGTCGTCGACGCCGGGCCGCGTGGCGAGGAAGGAATCGGGAATCTCGAGCAGCTCCTGGAAGTTCCGGTTCCACGAGGCAAGCTGAAGATCGGCGTCGAACATCACGACGCCGTCGCCCATGTGATCGAAGGTGGCCCGCAGTTCCTCCTCGCGGCGCGTCAGCTCACCCAGCAGGCGGGCATTCTCCATGGCGACGACGGCCTGCTGGGCGAAGGCTTCGACCAGCGCAACCTGCTTGTCGGTGAAGGGCCTGACCTCCAGTCGATAGAGCGACAGCAGACCGATGGTGCCGTGCTCGCTCACCAGAGGCACGGTGATCATGGTGCGGATACCCGCCTGCTCGACCATGCGCACCATGAGAGGCGCGCGACGGCGATAGGCCTCGCTTTGCGAGATGTCGGTGTACTGGACCGTCTTTTCGCCGCCCAGGATCCGGGCGATATCCGAGCCGGGCTCGACACGCAGGGGGCCGTCGAACAAGGCGAGCGTGTCCTGGAACGCGTGATGCGTCGACAGGCTGTGCAGGGACTCACCGTCCCACGAGAAGAGGTGGCCGAAGGGCGCCTCGCACAGGGCCATCGCCTTGTCGACCATCGCATCCAGCACGGGCGTTATGTTGCCCGTCGAGCTGTTGATCAGACCCAGCACCTCGGCCATGGCCGTCTGTTGGTCGAGCGATTCGCGCAGTTCGCCCAGCAGGCGCGCGTTCTCGATGGCGATCACCGCCTGGTCGGCGAAAGTGCGGACCAGGGCGACTTCGCGCTCGCCGAACGGTTCGACCCGATCCCTGGTGATCGCGATGACACCGATTGGCCGTCCGTCCCGCATCAGTGGAACACCGAGAGCGGTGTGCCAACGCGCAAGCCTGGCCATCTCCGGAAACGCGAATTCCGGATCGGAGGCCACGTCGGAGACCTGGATGATTCGACCTTCGGCGAGGGCTCGCGCGGCGACCGTGTCCCGCCCCGGAGTGATCTCGAGGTCGCGGAAAATCCGGTCGGCCTCGGGTTCCCATCCGAGAGTCGCCACGTAGTGGAAACCCTCGCCCTGCTGGATCGCGATTCCGCCGGACTCGGTTCTGCACAGGCGCAAGGCCGCGCCGAGCATCGTATCGAGCACCGGCTGCAGCGTCGCTCCCGACCGGCTGATGACCTCCAGCACCTCGCTGGTCGCCGTCTGGTATTCCAGCGACTCGCGCAGCTCGGAGAGCAGGCGCGCGTTCTCCATGGCGATCACTGCCTGGTCGGCGAAGGTGCGAACCAGTTCTATCTGCCGCTCGGTGAAGGGCTCGACACGGGACCGCGTCAGGTTGATGACGCCGATCGCCTCACCGTCGCGCAGCAACGGCACGCCGAGCGCGCTGCGGATGCCGGCTTTCAGCACTTCGGGCAGGGCGTATTCCGAATCGGCCTGCAGGTCGGTCACATGGACAACCGCCGCATCGCTGAGCGTCCGCCCGGCGATCGAGCCGCGCATTCCCGGCACGACCTCCCGGGCCGCCATCACAGACCGTAAGTCGGGCATGTCGCCGTAGAAGGCCTGATAGCGGAAGCGGCCGTCGCGCTTGACGATCATGGCCGCGAGTTCCGCGTCGCACAGTCGCGCGGCCGAGGCGACCAACGTGTCGAGCACCGGCTGGATATCCGAGGTCGACCGGCTGATGACTTCCAGCAGCTCGCTGGTCGCCGTCTGGTATTCGAGCGATTCGGTGAGATCGTTTGTGCGGTCGCGCAGTTCGGACAACAGGCGCGCGTTCTCCATGGCGATCACCGCCTGGTCCGCGAAGGTCTCAATCAGGGCGATCTGGCGCTCGGCGAAGGGCTCGACGTGGTCGCGCAGCAGCGAGATTACGCCGAGGGGCTCGCCGTTGCGCAGCAGGGGCACGGCCAGGGTCGTGCGCTCGCGCGTCGCCTCTTTCGGAGCGATGCGCTCGGGATCGCGGCTCTGGTCCAGCACGTGATCGGTGCGCCGTTCGATCAGCGCGCGCGCGGTCGAGGTGCCGCGACCGGGGGCGGTGACGCGGGTCTTGAGCCAGGCAAGCTCGTCGGGATCGCAGCCGATGAAGGCCACGTGGCGATAGGCGTCCCCCTGTAGGATCGCGACATCGCCCTTCTCGACCCCGCACAGCCGGGCGGCCGACGCCAGCATTGTGTCGAACACCGGCTGGATGTCGGTGTCCGACCGGCTGATGACCTCCAGCAGCTCGCTGGTCGCGGTCTGGTATTCGAGCGACTCGGTGAGATCGTCGGTGCGTTTCTGCAGCTCGGTGAACAGACGCACGTTCTCGATGGCGATCACGGCCTGGGCGGCGAAGTTCTCCAGCAACGCGATCTGGCGCGGCGTGAACGCGCCAGCCTCGGTGCGACGCATGGCGATGGCGCCGATCGCCTGGCCCTCGCGCAGCATGGGCGCCGCCACGGCAGCCTTGAATCCCTGCCGCCGCGAGAAGTCGTGGGCGGAGGCAAACTCCACGGGATCGAGCGCGGGGATGTCGGGCAGGTGGATCGTTCTGGCGTCGAGGATGGCCCAGCTCGGCGAGGTCTGGCGGTTGAGCGGATTGAGGGTGCCGATGCTGGCCAGCATCGGCCCTTCGTGGCCCGCGATCAGCCAGTGCTCGCCCTGGCGCAGGGTGATCACCACGTCTTCGGCACCGCAGAAGCGGAGGGCGGCCTTGCCGACGGCTTCGAGCACGGGCTGCACGTCGGTCGGCGACTGCGAGATCACGCGCAGGATGTCGGCGGTCGCCGTCTGCTGGTCGAGCGACTCCTTGAGCTCGGTGAAGAGCCGCACGTTCTCGATGGCGATCACCGCCTGGGCGGCGAAGGTCTCCAGCTGCGCGATCTGGCGTGACGAGAAGGGCCCAGGCTCGCTCTTGCGCAGGGAGACGGCGCCGACAGACTCCCCATCGCGCAACATCGGCACGGCAACGGTGGCGCGGAACTTCAGGCGCTCGCTGATCTCGCGCTCGGTGGCGAACTCGACCGGATCGAGCGTCCGGGTGTCGGGGAAGTGTACGGTGCTGCGGTCGAGCATGGCGCGGCCCGGCGCCGTCTCTCGCGTCAATTGCCGGCGCAGCTGGATGGAAGGAGAGGCCAACGGGCCGTCATGAGCCGCGGCGAACCAGAGATTGCCCTCGCGCAGCATGACGACCGTGTCGGCGCCGTCGCACAGCCGGGCAGCGGCCTCGGCGACCGCGTCGAGAACCGGCGTCACGTCGGTCGGCGATTGGGAAATGACCTGCAGCACCTCGGCGCTCGCGGTCTGCTGCTCGAGCGACTGGCGCAGCTCGGTGAACAGCCGCACGTTCTCGATGGCAATGACGGCCTGGGCCGCAAAAGCTTCCAATAGGGCAATCTGCCGCTCGGTGAAGGGTGCGGCCTCGCGCCGGCGCAACATGATCGCGCCCACCGCCGTGCCCTCGCGCAACATCGGCGCCGCCACCGACGCCTTGGCGCCGAACCGTTGGGTCAGCTCGATCACCGTGTTCCATTCGGCGGGGTCGAGTCGTGGAATGTTGGGCAGGTGAATGGTCTTGCCGTCGATGACGGCCCGGCCCTGGGCGGAACTGCGATCGAGCTTGCGGCGGGGCGGCGGCGCCGTGATCGGACCGTCGTGCGCGGCGATGGTCAGCTCGTCGCCGTCGCGCAGGCTGATGACGACGTCGTCGGCCCCGCAGAAACGCTGGGCGGCCTTCACGACGACGTTCAGGACCGGCTGGACGTCCGTCGGCGATTGCGAGATGACGCGCAGGATGTCCGCCGTCGCGGTCTGTTGATCCAGCGCCTCCTTCAGCTCGGTGAAGAGGCGTGTGTTCTCGAGCGCGATCACCGCCTGCGCCGCGAAGCTCTCCAGCAACGCGATCTGCCGATCGGAGAAGGCACCGGGCGTGGTGCGATGGAGGATGAGCGCGCCTACCGCCTCGTCCTGACGCATCATGGGCGCGGCCAGCGCGGCCCGGAAGCCGACCTGCCGTGCGACGCCTCGGTCGAATTCGGTTTCGGGTCCGGTGGTCTCTTCGACGTCGGGTATCTGCGTGACCGCGCGGTCGAGCATCGTCCGGCCCGGCAGATCCTTGCGGCCGATGGCGTTCGTCATGCCGACCGGCGACTTCAGGATGCCGGCATGGGCCACGCAGCGCCAGATCTCGCCCTCGCGCAGGTCGATCGCCACGTCCTCGGCGCCGCAGAAGCGGAGCGCCGCCTGGGTCACCGCCTCCAGCACCGGAGCGACATCGGTCGGCGATTGAGCGATGACGCGCAGGATGTCGGCCGTCGCCGTCTGCTGCTCGAGCGAATCGCGCAGCTCGCCGAGCAGGCGGGCATTCTCCATGGCGATCACCGCCTGGGCGGCGAAGTTCTCGATCAGCCCGATCTCCTTGTCGCTGTAGGGGCGCACTTCGCGGCGATTGGCGGAGATGAAGCCGAGGACCGTGCCTTCCTTGCGCAACGGGATGATCAGGTTCGTCCGGATGCGCGAACCCGACTGGAATTGCGGGCCGAAGGCACGAGCGCCGTCGCCGCTGCCGTCCTGCAGATCGGCCAGGTGATGGAAGCGTTGCCCGTCGATCAAAGCCTTCATCGCGGGCATCGGCGGCCGCGGCTGACGGAGGATCGCATCGATCTCCACGTCGTAGCCCATCGTCGTGATCGCCCGGACGTTGTCTCCATCGCGCAGGAACAGCGAGCCCATGTCAGCCCCGCAGACGCTGTGCGCCTTTTCGAGGACGACCCGGAACACCGGCATGAGGTCGCCGGGCGAGGTGTTGATCACGCCCAGGATGTCGGCCATCGCCGTCTGCTGCTCCAACGCCTCGCGCTGCTCGGTGAGCAGGCGCGCGTTCTCCATGGCGATGACGGCCTGGGCGGCGAAGTTCTGCAGCAGCGCCACCTGCTTGTCGCTGAAGGCGCGCACCTCCTTGCGATACATGATGATGGCGCCCTGCAGGACCTCATCCTTGCGCAACGCCACGAAGATGGCGGTATTGGCGCCGGCCTCGACCAGGACCCGTATGCCGATATATCCCGAGCGGTAGAGATCGGTGTTGGGCAGATCGACGATCTGGACCACCGAATCGCCGGAGATCATTCGTCCTAGCCCGGAATTGGCGGGCGGCGAGGAGATGCGGCTCCCGCCTGCGACCACGGACGTCGGCACGCCGCGATGGACGATCTGGTCGAAGTTCGCGGCCCCATCGTAGCGGAAGAACATGCCGAAGGCCGCCTCGCAGAGATGCATGGCCTTCTCGAGCATGGCCTCGAACACGGGCTCGAGGCTGCCGGGCGAGGCGTTGATGACTTCGAGAACCTCCGTCGTCGCTGTCTGTTGCTCCAGCGCCTCGCGCTGCTCGGTGAGCAGGCGCGCATTCTCCATGGCGATGACGGCCTGGGCGGCGAAGCCTTGCAGAACGCCAACCTGCTTGTCGGCGAAGCGGCGGACCTCGCGGCGATAGACGATGATGACGCCCAGCAGTACGCCGTCCTGCCACATGGGCACGAACAGCGTGGAGCAGATGCCGGCGCGCTGGACCTGGGCCAGGAATTCCGGCACCGAATCGAAGCGGCCGTCGCGGATCGGGTCCTCGTACTGGACATGGTCGGCGCCTTGCAGAAGCAGCTCCGTCGGCGAGCCCGGCCAGACCGGCACCGGCCCCTGCGCCTTCAGCCAGGCGGCGAACGCCGCCTCGCCCTGGGTCGCCGCGAGATGCAGCAAGTTGCCGTCGTAGGTCCACAGGTCGCCGTAGGCGGCATCGCAGAGCCGCCGCGACTTCTCGAGGATGGCCTGGAAGACGGGCGACAGGTCGCCGGGCGAGGCGTTGATGACGCTCAGGATCTCGGCCGTCGCAGTCTGCTGGTCCAGGGTCTCGCGCTGCTCTGCGAAGCGCCGGGCATTCTCCATGGCGATCGTGGCCTGCGCCGCGAACGCCTCGACCATCGCGACCTGCGCCTCGGTGAAGGGCCGCACCTCCTGGCGATACAGGATGAACACGCCGATGGTGCCGCGCTCGCCGACCAGGGGCACCTGGACGAGCGTGCGGATCCCTCCCAGCTCGACGCTCGCCACCGTCATGGCCAGGCGGTCCTTGAGGTAGGAGTCGATTCGGGAAAGGTCGACGATCTGGCTCGTCTTGCCCTCCCGCAGGGTCCGGTTGGTCGCGCTCTCCGGCGCCACCGGCTGCGGCCTCAACCAGTATTCGACCAGGCTGGGCGGCCCGTTGCGTTCGGCGAGCATGGTGAGCTGCCGGCCGTCGTAGGCGAGCAGGCTGCCGAACGGGGCATCGCAGAGCGCCATCGCCCGCGCGATGATGAGGTCGTACACGGGCGCGAAGTCGCCGGTCGCGGCGTTGATCGCCTGCAACACCTCGGCCAGCGCGGCCTGTTGCACGCGCGCCTGATCGCGCTCGGCGAGCGCGGTCTCGAGCTGCCGCTGCAGGGAGCCGATCGTGTCGCCCTGTGTCATGTCAGGGCCTGCCGCCACCCTGCCTCCCGTCATCCGTGCCCCGCACAACCAACCTTAGCGCCAGTCGTCGAGCACGAACAGGCCGGGGCGGCTGTATCCCGGCTCGTTTGGCCTGTGCATCGTGACGCCCTGCAGTTGCGTGCGGAACCCGCGTTTTTGCATCGCGCGGTAGGCCGCGTCGCGGGCCGTGTTGACGCCCGCCACGACGTTGGCCATTCCGACGGCGGCGCCGAAGCCGATGCATGCATCGAGGAGCGCCGCAAATCGCCGCTCGGCCTCCGGACCGGGCATCACCGCGCCGAACTTCACGAACAGAGTGCCGTCGCCTGCCTCGGTCCCTGGGCCGACGTGGCAGACGGCAAATCCCACGACGCGGCTGTCGCCGTCCATCAGAAGCAGCGTCTCGCCGAGCTTGCGCGCGAATACCGTACGGATCTCGCCGCCGAGATCGAGGCCGGGATAGAGCTGCTCGGTCAGGCCACGGACGGACACCTCGATGTCGGCACGTTGCGCCTGCGGCAGCTCACCATAGCGGAGCCAGCGAGGCGCCGACGTTGCCGCGGCGGGAATCGCCATGACGGGAGTCAGGAAGCGCGGATGGAAGCCGAATTTCCCATAGGTCCAGACATGCTTGGCACTGTGCGGAAAGGTGAACAGGCCGGCATGGCTCACGCCCCAGGCATCGAAGGCATCGCAGGCTTCGCGCACCAGGCGCTGGCCGACGCCGCCGTCCCAGATGTCGGGGCGGATGGTGATCGGCCCGAAGAAGCCGACGCTGCCCCAGCGTGTCGCGAAGTTCGACCCGATGAGCCGGCCCTGGTCCTCGGCCGCGAAGGCCTTGACGTGCTCGGCGCCGAAGCGGCCCCTGGCATAGTCGAGGTCGCTCCAGAATGCCTCCGGATCGGGAGCGCCGAGGAAAGTCCCGAAGGCGAGGCGAATGATGCGTGTCGCCTCCGTGACATCGCTCTCCCTGAGCGGACGAATATCCACCATGCCCGCTCCTCAAGCGATCATGGAGGGAGTGAGAAGGTACAACCGTGTGTTGGCAAGTGAATCTTCGGCGGGCCAGTGGACATCGACGGCACGGCCCGATGAGCATCTTTTCCCCGGATGGCGGCGCGGTCGGCTGATCAGTTGCTGAGAGTGCGCGCGAGCCGCTCCACCATGCGCTGCCAGGCATCCTTGTCGGCCGCGTCCTGGTGGCCGAGGCCCCGAAGGTTGAAGCCGTGCTGCGCGCCGGGATAGGTGACGAGCTCGAGCGGTGCGCCAATCCGCCGGGCCGACGCCGCGATCGTGCGGGCGGTCTCGATCAGGCAGCAATCGTGGTAGGTGTCCGCCTCGCCCGCGAGGAGCAGGACGGGCACCTTGATGCGGCGCGCATAGTCCTTCACGTCAGTGATGCCGGTATAGGACGAGTACTGTGTGATCCACGTCGTCGCCGGATAGTAGGCGATGACGCCGGCCGTGCTGTCGGGCGATGCAGCCGAGTGCCAGAGCGCGGCACCTCCGCCCATCGAATAGCCGATGACGGCGACCTTGCCGGCGACGGCATGCGGCGAGGCGAGCGCGCGGTTGATGGCGGCCTGCAACCGGTCGCCGCCCTTCTGGTCCTGGGTCAGCACGTCGTTGCCGTCGAGCAGCACGGTGTAGTAGCCGAGCCTGGCGACCTGCTCGGCGATGGGCTTGTACTGGCGTGGCCCAGTCTGGCCTGAGAGCATCATGACGATCCGTCCGCGCCCGCCGGGCGGCATGTACTCGCTCTGCGACGGCGCACTCACGCCCTGCGCCTGCGCCTCGATTCCGAACGCCACGAGCAACGTCAGCAGCAGCGCTCTCATGAGCCGCGCACGATCCTATGCAAGGCGCGGCCGAGGCGGCTCAGCAGACTGGCGCGTGCAGGCGGTGTCGGCGTGCTGACGGAGGTCGCGTAGGAACGGGAATAGCTGCTGGGCGGCGAATACTGCTGCATCAGCGACGATACCCGACTGTAGAGCCGCGACAGTTCTTCATTTTCCGGATCCAGATGCATGCATTCGCCGAGATCGTTCATGGCCGCTCGCACGGCGTAGTACTCGCGGCCGTTGACGCCGCTCCAGTCGACCGCATTGCCCTGGCCTCTGACGGAGTAACGGAAGTTGGCGGCGGCGCTCAGTTCGGAGTTCAGGGTGGCCACGGCCTTGGCCGCCAGCTCTGCCGCGCGTTCCTTGTTCGCGCGCGTGCGCGCGATGTCCTGGATCGTGCTGCGGCCGAGGCGCAACGGGTCGGAAGGGTCGTGCTCCTGCTCCTCGGCGCGGCGTCCGATGCGGATCGGATCGAAGGGAAAGCCGTCGTGCGGCGTGGCCGCCGCTTCCTGCTCCTCGGTGCGGCGCCCGATCCGGATCGGATCGAAGGGGAAGTCGTCCTGCGCCATGGCCGCCGCGTCAGCCCTTCACGAAGACCAGCAGGTCGGCGTTGATGATGTCGGGGTTCGTCGTCGCCATGCCGTGCGGCAGGCCCTTGTAGGTCTTGAGCGTGCCGTGCTTCAGGAGCTTGATCGACAGCAGCGCCGAGTCGGCGATGGGCACGATCTGGTCGTCCTCGCCGTGCATGACGAGCGTCGGCACCTCGATCTTCTTCAGGTCGTCGGTGAAGTCGGTCTCGGAGAAGGCCTTGATGCAATCGTAGTGGGCCTTGGCGCCGCCCATCATGCCCTGCCGCCACCAGTTCCAGATGACGCCCTGGCTCACCTTCGCACCCGGCCGGTTGAAGCCATAGAAGGGGCCGGCCGGCACGTCGTAGAAGAACTGCGCGCGGTTGGCGACCAGCGCCGAGCGGAAGCCGTCGAATACCTCGATCGGCAGACCTCCGGGGTTCTTGTCCGACTTGACCATGATCGGCGGCACGGCGCCCACCAGCACGGCCTTGGCGACACGGCCGGCCTCGGCGCGCGCCACGTAGCGCGCGACCTCGCCGCTGCCGGTCGAATGGCCGACATGGATCGCGCCCTTGAGATCGAGCGCGCGCGCGAGCTCGGCCACGTCGGCTGCGTAGGTGTCCATCTCGTTGCCGGTCGCGGTCTGGGTCGAGCGGCCGTGGCCGCGCCGGTCATGCGCGACCACGCGATAGCCCTGGCCGAGGAAGAACATCATCTGGTTGTCCCAATCGTCGGCGCTGAGCGGCCAGCCATGATGGAAGACGATGGGCGTCGCGGTCTTGGGGCCCCAGTCCTTGAAGAAGATGCGCGTGCCGTCCTTGGTCGTGATCGTGTCGGTCATGGGGCGCTCCGTCGTTCGGTCCGATCGCAGGCTTCTGCACATACACCGCTGCGGTTACGCCTCCAAGTCCCGGCCGAGCCAGACCGTTCGTCCCTCGGCCGCGAGATCCGAGAAGCCCAGCCGTCGCCAGAAGGCGAGGCCGCCCGCGTTCGCATGATTGACCGCGACGTGCAGGCGCGGCGCACCGGCGATCTCCGTCCAGCGCTCGAAGAGCGCGCTGCCGATGCCGCGTCCCTGCGCGCGGGGCAGCAGGTTCATGTGCAGGTGCGCGGGATAGGGGAGGGTGATGCGGTCGGGCGTGTGCGAGGGGCGGTGGATCGTGAAGGCGCGTCGCTGGTCGGCCGTCCATTGCGTGCGGTCGGCTTCGGACGGCATCGCGTGGCGCTCGCGCAGGGCCGGCCACCAGCTTTCCTCGAGGCGTCGCTCCCACGCCACCGTGTCGGCCGTGCCCAATGCAAAGCCCGCGATGCCCTCGCCGTCTTCGACGACAATCGCCAGTTCCGGCGCGAGCAAGGCATAGGGCGCGGCGTAGATGTGCCCCATCAGTTTCGGATCGGCGTAGAGATGCGAGGCGTCACCACCCTCGAAGCCGGTGGCGAGCGAGATGGCGTAGAGAGCGTCGAGATCGCCTTTGCGAAACGCTCGGATGACGGGCATCGTTGGTTTCTCGCAAAAAAGGGCGCCCTTTGGCGCCCTTTCCGTCGTCACCATCGGACAATCACTTCTTGTTGCTCGCCCCATCCTCGACCTTCGTGCTCCCCGCGATCAGCGGGCACTTGCCTTCGTTCATCGGGCGATAGGCCTGGTCGCCCGGCACCGTGGCGACGAGCTTGTAGATGTCGTCCTTGCCCTTGCTCTCCTCGGGCGACTTCACCTGGAAGAGATACATGTCGCGCACCAGGCGGCCGTCCTCGCGCAGCTTGCCGTTCTTGGTCATGAAGTCGTTGATCGGCGTCTCGCGCATCTTGGCCATCACGGCCTTGGCGTCGTCGGTGCCTGCGGCCTGCACCGCCTTCAGGTAATGGAGCGTGGCGCTGTAGGCGCCGCCCGTCAGCATGTTCGGGATCTTGTCGCGCTTGGCGCGGAAGCGCTTGGTCCAGGCGCGCGTCTCGTCGTTCTGGTCCCAGTAGAAGGCCTCGGTCAGCACCAGG
>DATJWN010000246.1:0-23599 GCA_035501235.1 Reyranella sp. | reverse complement strand
CCGTGGCGCTGTTGTAGCTCGCCGCATAGACGTCGTTGTAGGAACCGGTGCTGCCCGACCCGCCGAAGTTGTAGGTCGTCCAGTAGATCTTGTGGTTCACTGTATCGAGGGCGATACCGCCGGCAAAGACGTTGTCGGCGGAGTCGGTATAGGTCTTCAGCGTCGTGATGGTGCCGATGCTGGTCGAGCTGTTGAGCGGGGCGACGTTCAACGTCGACGGGTCGTTCGAGAAGCTCGCGCTGGCGGCGTTGTTGGTCCAGAAGATCAGGTTGTCCGTCGAGTCGACGGCGATGTAATTGGGTATCGTGGCATCGGTCGTGATGACCTTCGTGGCGGCGCTTGTCCCGCTCTGGGCGGTGAGCGTGGACGCCGATGTTATCGCGTAGATGCCGCTGTCGGTTGTCGAGGCCGTGGGGAAGTTGACGGCGTTGGCATCTTCCTGGGCGAAGTAGACCGTGTTGGTCGCTGAATTGTAGGCGACGCCATAAACCGTATCGTCGTTCGTGTTTTGGTAGATGATGGTCGGCGTGCCGCCGGAGATGCTGCCTCTGACGACGAGGCCGCCCAACGCGCTGTTCGTGGCGGCATAGTAGAATCCGCTGGCCGGGTCGACGGCGATGCCCTGGACGCCGGTGTAGTCGATGCCGAAAGTGGTGTATTGTTGCTGGTTCTCGACACTCGACGGGCTGACCGTCGCGCTCGGGTTGCTGCCCAGATATGTTGCGTTGAACACGCCGTCGCTGGTACCGCCGCTATTTGTGCTCTGGGAGAACCAGATCTTGTTGGTCAGCAGGCCCTGGTAATTGGCGAGCGTCGTCGCCGTGAAGGGGTTGCCGACATCGATGCCGGCATCGGTGACGTCGAGGGTCCAGCTGCCGCCCAGCGCGGCCGCACCGACATCGTGACTCGCCGCGGCGATGTGCGCGCCGCCGGTCGCCAGCGACAGCTCGACCTCGAAGAGCAAACCTTCCGTGCCGGCGCCGACGTTGCAGCCGTAGAACAGGATGTCGCCGCCGGGCTGCAGCGCGGAGCCGATGGTCGCGAGCTGCTGGCTGAACATGCCGATATCGGCCAGGCCGAAGATCGTGTTGCCGAGCCGCACCGTCGCATCCTCGCCGTGCGACACGATCTGGATGGCGGCGAGGTTCTGGACGTTGTTCTCGGTCAGATAGTCGGCCATCTCCTGCACGCCATTGGCGTTGGGATCCAGGATGACCACCGTGATGCCGGGCTGCACGCCCTGGGCCAGCGCCTGCGCATCGGGCACGTTGCCGTCGATGAACACGATCTGTTGGCCGCTGCTTCCGCCCGGCAGCAGGGCGGCCGCGACCGCCACGGTGCTGGCGGCGCTCGCGAGGTTCGCGCCGTCGTTGATGGTCCAGGCAATGGTGCGATCTATGTTGGTGCCGCCGCTGGTCGCGTCGGAGGCCAACGACTTGAAGGTGACGGACGCGAGTGCCGCCTGGTAGTTGGCGACCGACGACGTGCCGGTGAGCGTCAGCACGCCGGTCGCGCTGTTGTAGCTGCCGGTGATGCCATTCTGGCTGGTGAAGGAGAGCGCGTCGCCCGCCAGGAAACCCGAGGCGATCGCGACCGTGGCGCTGCTGAGCGTCGCGCTGGCCGGATCGCTGAGGGTGAGGCCCGCATCGAGCGTCACCGCCGCATCGCCCGACGTATAGGTCGTGCTGGCGCCCGCGCCGAGCTGGGGCGGCGCGTACACGGCGACCGTGCTGGTCGCCGTGCCGCTTGTGCCATTGCGGTGGCTACCGTCGCTCGTCCCCCAGCTGATCGTGCGGCTGGCGTCGGTGCCACCGTTGCTTGGATCGACTGCCGTCGAGCTATAGGTGATCGATTCAAGCGCCGTCTGGTAGTTGGCGACCGAGGACGTGCCCGTGAGCGTCAGCACGCCCGTCGCGCTGTCGTAGCTGCCGGTGATGCCGTTCTGGTTCGCGAAGGAGAGCGTGTCGCCGGAGGCGAAGCCGCCCGAGATCGACACCGTGGCCGACGCCAGGTTGCCGTTGCGGTCGCCGCCGCTCAGCGTGAGACCGCTGTCCAGCGTCACCGCGCTGCCGCCGCCGGCGAAGGATGCCGACGGCATGCCGGTCGTCACCGCGGGCGCCACATGCTCATGATCGTGGCGCCACGCGTTCGTCGCCGAAGGCGAATTGTTCTGCCAGGTGCTGCTGCCCGCATCGGCATGAGGCGAGGCGGCCTGCCCCGAGCCGGAACTGCTGGAGCCGTCGTGATCGTGATGATGGTGATGCGCCGCAGCCGCGGCTGTCGCGGCCCCCGCGCCGTCGTACATGAGGCGCGGTTCCAGCGCCATCAGGCCGACGGACGACCGCCGCCGGCGCAGCTTGCCCAGTCTGGCCTTTTTCCTGATGCCGCCCGACCCGTCTGGCATTACTTCGCCGCCCTGCTCGTGACGACCACCCTTCGGTGCCCGGTTGTCCCGCTGTTTCCGGCCGGCCGCCCCACCCAGCCGGCGGCCTGTCACTCAACTTTTGCTCGAATTTTTTGCTGACGCATGGTCTGCATTCAACCCGTTCCGGTCAAGACATATCCTCGTCCGGCCGATGCATAGAGGCCGCCAATCAATCGTCGATGACAGTGAATCGGCGCTGCAATTGCGTCTTGTTTGTGAAACACAACTCGATTAAAGGTTGTTGGCTTGTCGCACGCAAGCTGCGGCATCGCTTAGTTTTTCGCCGAAACCGGCGGATGAGGGGGAAAGAAAAGAGCACGTACAGCGTGTGTGCCCGCGGCAAGCGTTGATGGCTTCGTGACACATGCACTCTGCGACGTGTCAGCGCACGACGTCGGGGGAGCCTGCAACTCATCGCAAGGACAGGGGGAATATCATGGCCAGCCCGTATGTCGGACAGATCATCTCCGTGGGTTTCAACTGGTCCCCCGTCGGCTGGGCGGCCTGCAATGGCCAGGCGCTGCCGATCGTCGAGTACGAGGCGCTCTTCACCCTGATCGGCACGACCTATGGCGGCGACGGCCAGGCCACTTTCAAAGTGCCCAACCTCAACGGTTCGGTGCCGATCGGCATGGGCCAGGGCACGGGCCTCTCGCCGTATTCGCTCGGACAGGCCGGCGGCGTCGAAGAAGTGACCCTGACGGTCAACCAGATCGCCCAGCACAACCATAGCATCAACTTTTCCTCGAATCCCGCGACCAATACGGCGCCCACGACAAACATCGCGATCGGTGCGGGCGTCACCTCGCAGCTCTACGGCCTCTACGCGCCGGGCCCCGGAACGCAGGCTCTCGGCCCCGCGACCATCACCAACAGCCAAAGCGGCGCCCAGCCGCATGAAAACCGTCAGCCGTACCAGGTGCTGAACTACATCATCTGCACCCAGGGCCTCTTCCCTCCGAGGCCCTGATCGCGGGGCGCCGTCCAACAGACTCGAAAATCCTCAGGAGCCGACCATGGCGGAACCATTCACCGGGCAGATTTCGATCTTCGGCTTCAACTTTGCGCCGAGGGATTGGGCGCAGTGCCAAGGGCAGATCGTGCCGATCCAGCAGAACACCGCTCTGTTCGCGCTGCTCGGCACCTTCTATGGCGGCAACGGCACGAGCACGTTCGGCCTGCCCAACCTGCAAGGTAGTGTCGTCCCCGGCCAGGGCCAGGCGCGGAGCGGGCAGCAGTATGACGTGGGTGATACGGGAGGCGCGGCGAACATCACCATCACCAACGCCACCGCGCCGATACACAACCACAACTTCATGGAAGTGACGACCAACGTCAGCAGCAATTCGCCGACCGGCAACGTCATGGGCAAGGTCGTCGGCCCGACGTCCGGACGCTTGGTGCAGGAGGGCAAGATCTACACGCCCACGCCGCCCGCGCCGAGCACGATCATCACGGCGCCGATGAGCACGGCGGGCGGCAGCCAGTCCCATACCAATCTTCAGCCCTTCCTCGTGCTGAACTATTGCATCGCGCTTTACGGAGTATTCCCGGCGCGTCCCTGAGCCCGCACGACCGTCCTTCCCCTGGAGCAAGCCATGTCGGAACCTTTCGTCGGACAGATCGAGATCTATAGCTTCAACTTCGCGCCGAAATACTGGCAGCTGTGCCAGGGCCAGACGCTGCCCATCAATCAGAACCAGGCGCTGTTCTCGCTGCTCGGCACCTACTATGGCGGCAACGGCGTCACGACCTTCATGCTTCCCGACCTGCGCAGCCGGGTGCCGGTCGGTATGGGCACCGGGGCCGGGGCGACCTGGCAAATCGGCCAGACGGGCGGCCAGGAGACCGTGACCCTCAACCAGAACCAGGGACCGATCCACAGCCACCAGCTCATCGCCTCGAACAGCACGGTGACGAGCAACAACGTCGATACACCGTCGACCAGCGTGGTCCTGGGCGTGACCGTCGGCCAGCCGGCCACGCTCTCCGTGCCGATATATGTTGCGGACTCGAGCCCGACCGCCACGCTGCACTCCAGCGCGATCTCGCAGACCGGCGGCAGCCAGCCGCACGAGAATCGAATGCCCTATCTGGCGGTCAACTTCTCCATCGCGCTGCAGGGCATCTTCCCGTCGCGCAACTGAGCCTCAGTTGAAGACCACCTGGTAGTCCTGGCGGTCGTTCGCCGGCGTGTGGATGGGGATGACATAGAGCTCGAAGCGTCCGCCGCCCGGCGCTTCGACGGAATAAGTGCCTTCCGGCATGACGCCGCTGCGCGGTCCGGAGAAGATCAGCATGAAGGCCTTGTAGTCGAGGCCCGGCAGCGGCGGCCGATCCTTAACATCGATCTGTGAAAGGCGAAGCGGCTGCGGATGATCGCCGAACCGGAACTCCTGGTCGATATAGGGCTCGAAAGCCTCGTGGGTCGGCGGTCCGGCCATGGCGGCGAATTCTCCCCTGCAGCGTGTCCCCTCGCGAGGGTTATACTCGGCTCAACCGGAGCGGGAAAGGAAGCACGCCGTTGAGCGACCTGAGCGAGGTGCTGCACCTGGAGACCGCGAAGGGCGCCGTGATCCTGCGGCCCGAGCGCGTCGACGACGAGGCGCTGCTCTACCGGCTGTTCCACAGCTGGGCCTATGACGACCTTGCGCTGATGCAGGCCGACGAGGCGACCAAGGAAAATCTCGTACGCTTCCAGTTCGCCGGCCAGACCATGACCTATCGCGCGCGCTATCCCGCCGCGCGCTTCGACATTATCGAGCAGGACGGACGGCCGATCGGCCGGCTGATCGACGAGCCGGGAAGCGAGACCGAGCCCGCCTGCCTCGTCGACTTCGTCCTTCTGCCCGAAGTGCGCAACGGCGGGCTGGGCCGCGCCATCATCAACGCGGTGCTGGCGCGCTACGTCCGGATCGGGCGCAAGGTGCGGCTCAAGATCCTCTATCACAACGAGCCCTCGCAACGCATGTGCGCGGCGCTGGGCTTCGTGGAGATCGACCGCGACCTGCCCTTCATCCAGATGGAATGGTCGCCGCCACCGCAGGGAGCATGAGCCATGGCACTGAAGGTGATGATCGTACGGCACGGCGAGAAGCCGCCGGTGAAGCATCAGCCGCCGTTCGGCACGACGGTCGATGGCGAGCAGGATTGGGAATCCCTGATCAATCCCGGCTGGCTGCGCGCGGGCGGGCTCGCCCTGCTGTTCGATCCGCGGGCCGGCTGGGCGCTGCCGGCCGCGCTCGCGACGCCGGCGCAGCTCTACGCGTCGAAGCCGCGCGATTCGGCCGACGCCGATTCCGACGGCGACAAGGAAGGCAGCAAGAGCAAGCGGCCGCTCGAGACGATCACGCCGCTTTCCCAGCGCCTGGGCCACGCGATCAACCTCGACTTCGGCAAGGGCGACGAGAAGCAGCTCGTCGACGCAGTGCTGAAGCAGGCTGGCCCGGTGCTGATCTCCTGGCAGCACGAGCGCATCCCCGACATCTCCAACCGCCTCGTCGGCGCCAATCCGCCCGCGGGCGGCATCCCACAGAAGTGGCCGGGCAAGCGCTTCGACCTCGTCTGGGTGTTCGATGCTCCGGCGTCGGCCGGCCAGCCCTGGACCTTCACCCAGGTGCCGCAGCTCATCCTGCCCGGTGACTCGAGCCAGCCGATCACGTAAGCACGGCGGCGTGACGCCAACCTCGACCAAACGCTACCGGATCATCGCGGGCCCCGGCTCGCCCTACTCGCACAAGGTCCGCGCGGTGATGCGCTACCGCAGGATCCCGCACGATTGGTCGATCATCCTGGGCGGCTTCGACGGCACCGGGCAGACCGAGAAGATCCGCGTCTTCGGCAAGTCGATGTTCCCCATCGTGCAGTTCCCCGACGGCAAGGCGTGGGCCGATTCGACGCCGATCATCCACGAACTCGAGGCCGAGGCGCCGGGCTTCCGCTCGGTGCTGCCGCCCTCGCCCGCCGAACGCTTCCTCGCCCGGCTGATCGAGGACTTCGCCGACGAATGGCTGCCGGTGCCGCTGATGGCGTTCCGCTGGACATCGGACGAGGACGTGGCCTTCTGCGCGCGGCGGCAGATGCAGGGCTGGCTGGGCGCCGTCGGCGAGGCGGAGCTCGAAGCCGGCATGGCCCGGTTCACGACGCGCCAGCAGAGGGTGCGCGCGGCGCTGGGCGGCGCCAATCCGGCGGTCATGCCGGTGCTGTTGCGCCATTTCGAGGCGATGGTCGACGCTCTGGAAGCGAGCCTCGGCGAGCAGTTGTTCCTGTTCGGCGGGCGGCCCTCGATCGCCGACTTCGGGCTCTACGGCATGCTGTCCCAGCTGGCTGTCGACCCGACCTCGGCCCGCATCGTCCGCCAGCGCGCGGTGCGGCTCTATCAGTGGACGCACTATGTCGACGATCTCAGCGGCCACGACGGCGAGTGGTCGGCAGCGGGAAGCGCGGTGCGCGCGCTGGTGATGCTTGCCGGCAAGACCTTCCTGCCGATGATGATCGCCACGGCAGGCGCCGTCGCACGCCGCGAGAACCTGGCGAGCTTCGATGTCGACGGCGTGCGCTTCACCATCGTCGCCCGCCCCTACCCCGTCCATTGCTGGCTCTGGCTGAAGCAGATGTTCGCCGAGCTGCCCGCGCCGGATCGCGAGGGCCTGCGCGGGCTGCTCGAGCCGGCGGGCTTCTGGCAGGCGCTCGCCTTCGCCCCCGGCGAGGCCGAGCGCGTGCCCCCCTTCGCGATGATCTGATTTCGCCGGGCCGAGCGATTGCGGAGGGGCCGGCGATGCCTATATAGTTAATTCATAATGTCCGCCCGAGCCTGCCCCCGCAAACACAAGAGGCCCGTCAGATTCGATGCGTCTGACGGTTACCACGCGGTAACTCATACCATGTATAGTAGATCGTCGATCGACCAATCGGTGCCTTTCTCAGTCCACCAGCGGCATCACCTGGGCGGCGAAGCGCTGCAGGCGCTCGATGCTCTCGCCGACCGACAGGCCACGGAAATCGAAGATCAGCTCGTGCACGCCGATCGCGGCGAAGGAACGGATGTCGTCGGCGATCTGGGCGGGCTGGCCGGAGAAGCTGCGGCGGTTGCCGTCGCGGTCAGGCACGGCGGAATCGTAGAGCGGCGCCTTGTAGGAGATGTGCAGCTTCGCGAAGTCGCGGCCCTCGGCCCCGGTGAGCTTCTTCAGGGTCGCGAGATGCGCGCGCATCTCGTCGGGCGGCAGCGGCGAGGCGGCGACCGCGCCCACCGGATGCCAGCCATCGCCATGCCGCGCCGTGCGCCGGAGCGCGGCCGGCGAATGGCCGCCGACCCAGATCGGCGGGTGCGGCTTCTGCAGCGGCAGCGGCTCGCAGCGTATGTCGGCGAAGCCGTAGAACTTGCCCTCGAAGCTCGCGGGCGATCTCGTCCAGAGCTGCTTGAAGATCGCGATCCACTCGTCGGTCACCGCGCCGCGCCGCTCGAAGTCGGGGCTCTGGAGCGCCTCGAACTCCTCCTTGAGCCAGCCCACGCCGACGCCGAGGGTCACGCGGCCGTTCGACAGCACGTCGAGCGAGGCCACCATCTTCGCCGTGAGCACGGGATTGCGATAGGGCAGCACCAGCACCGAGGAGACGAGCCTGAGCTTTTCCGTGGCGCCCGCGACCACGCCCATGATCGAGAAGGTCTCGAGCGCGTCGCCGCCGCTCGGATGCCTGCCGTCCAGGGTGTAGGGATAGGTCGACTCGCTGGTCGCCGGAAAGACGATGTGATCGGCGATCATGGCGGAGTGCAGGCCGAGCCGCTCGCCCTCGCGCGCCAGCGCCAGCACGCCTTCGCGCGTGGCGATGGGGCCTCGGGTCGGGAGATAGAATCCATAGCGCATGGCGCGAACCGTCCCGTGCTAGAGCATAGTCCATTCAGCTGGAATCAGCTGAAGGGACTATGCTGACAGTCGAGGCGCTTCGTGCAATGCGTTTCCGATCAAGTTGAACCGCTAAAGCGGTTCAACTTGATCGGAAGCCGCTCTAGGCTGGCGGCGTCAAGGAAACAGGAGTCTTCCAGGAGTGGCTGGTCCCCTAAAGTCGCCCGCGATCAGCGTCGGCGATCCGATGCCGCGGATCGGCCTGCCGATCGCCGCGGGCGGCATGTTCGACAGCTGGGATCCGCGCAGCGCAGGCCAGGCGCGCATCTACTGGCTGGGCACGCCCTCCGACGATCTCCTGTCGGCGGCCTGCGCCCAGCGTCTCGCCGACTGCGAGACCCTGCTGCATGTCGTGACAAAGTCCGGCGGCGCGACCGCACCGACGACGGTGTCCTGGCTGATCGACACCCAAGGCCAGTTCGCCCAGGTCTTCGGCGGCAAGGAGCCGCTCGCCGTCGTGGTCGATGCCGCCGCTCGCGTGGCCGCCGTCGTCTCCGCGCCGGCCGCCGAGCAGGTCGCCGTCCTCGCCGAGAAGCTCCATCGCGACGTCGCCGGGGCCGAGGCGCCGGTGCTGCTGATGGAAAGGGTCGCCGACGCCGCCCTCTGCCAGGCCCTGATCGACTACTGGCAAGGCCGCGACAAGCTCACCGACACCGTGGATGCCGCGGGCGGCAATGTCGCGCGCGCCGACCTGAAGCGCCGCCAGGATGTGCGGGTCGACGATCCTGCCCTGCTCGAGCGGCTGCAGAACGCCCTGGTGCGCCGGGTTTCGCCGTTGATCCTGCAGGCCTTCCACACGCCCATCAACGTCATCGAGGCGCCCGTTGTCGGCTGCTACGACGTCGACTCGGGCGGCTGGTTCCGCCGGCATCGCGACAACACCACGCCGATGACCGCGAACCGCCAGTTCGCCGTCAGCCTCAACCTCAACGCCGACGGCGAGTACGATGGCGGCGAGGTGCGCTTCCCCGAGTTCGGCCGCAAGCTCTACCGGCCCGTCGCGGGCGGCGCGCTGGTCTTCTCCTGCTCGCTGCTGCACGAGGTGGTGCCCGTGACGCGCGGCCGGCGCATCGGCCTCTTCACCTTCATGTCGTCCCGCGGCCGCGACCCGCGCCTGGCAGCGCAGCAGCCTCCGCCGCGCCGTTAGTCGAACAGGTTGGCCAGCCGTTGCTTCATCTGGTCGGCGATGTAGAGAGCGACGGCCTGGATGGTCGAGGTCGGGTTCACGCCGCCGCCGGTCACGAACACGCTGCCGTCGACGATGAACAGGTTCCTGACGTCGTGACTGCGGCCCCATTCGTTGACGACCGAGCGTTCCGGATCGCGGCCCATGCGCGCGGTGCCGAGCAGATGGCCCGGATAGTTCAGCACCTCGCGCGAACAGTGGATGCGCGTCGCACCGCAAGCCTCGAGGATCTCCTCGGCGCGGGCGATGCCATGCTCCATCATCGCGTGCGTGTTGTCGCTGATCGTGTAGTCGATCCGGGGAGCGGGAATGCCGTTGCCGTCCTTCAGCACGGGATCGAGCGTGACGCGATTATGCTCCTCCGGCAGGTCGTCGCAGGCGACGCCGATGCCGACCCGGTGGTCGAGCAGCTCGCGATAGAGGCGATGATGGTCGCGGCCCCACGGCAGGTGTCCCGCCGCCACGGCCCCGACCGCCTGGCTGACCGGCCCGACGCCTCTGTTGAACTGCAGCGTATAGCCGCGCACGAAGCCGCGGTCCTTGTCGGTCTCGTAGAACTGCTTGCTCCACAGCGAGGTGATCGGCCCGCGCCCGCCGTCGAGCGTCTCGGGAACGTAGCCCGACAAGACCGGCCAGGGATGCAGCATCAGGTTCCTGCCGACCAGGCCCGAGGAATTGGCGAGCCCGTTCGGGAACCGGCCCGATTGCGAGTTCAGCAGCAGCCGCGGCGTGCCGACACCGTTGCAGGCCATGATCACCAGCTCCGCCGGCTGGAAGTGCTCCTTCCCGTCAGCGTCGTAGTAGATCGCCCCCGACGCCATGCCACTTGTCGGATCGAGCGTGATCTCCCGCACCCGGCAGCGCGTCCGCAGCTCGACACCCTGGCGGATCGCCAGCGGCCAATAGGTGATGTCGGTGCTGGCCTTGGCGCCCTGGGCGCAGCCCGGCGTACAGTGGTTCATGTTGATGCACTGGGCGCGGCCGTCATAGGGCTGGGTGGCGATGGTGGTGTCGCTGGGCCACCAGTGCCAGCCGAGCTTGTTCATCGCCCGTCCGTAGTGCGCGCCGGTCTTGCCGAGCGGGATCGGCGGCATCGGCGGGGTCCTCGGCGGCACGCCGGGATCGCCCGCGAGGCCGGACGAGCCCATCATCCGGTCGTTCTCCTCGTAGAAGCGCTCGAGCGCCCAATAGTCGATCGGCCAGTCGTCGGCGACGCCGTCGAGCGACTTCACCTTGAAGTCCGACGGATGGAGCCGTGGCCAGTGGGCCGTGTAGATCACCGTGCCGCCGCCGACGCCGTTGAAGTTGGCGACCTTCATGATCGAGTTGTCGTCATTCACCGGATAGTCGGTCGGCCGGCCGCGGAAGTTGGGACGGATGTCCCAATCGCCGCCCGACAGCCGCCGCGCCTCCCAGTCGCGGCCGTTGGCGGGAAACTCGGTCGAGCGCACCCAGTCGCCCTGCTCCAGGCAGAGGATGCGCATCCTGGTCTCGGCGAGGCTCCAGGCGACCGCGGCGCCCGAGGCGCCGGAGCCGACGATCAGCACATCGACCTTCTCATGCGCCATGGTCAGCGCTTCCCGGCGCGATCGTCGCGCCACAGCGGGCGGCGATGACGCACCGCGTCGAGCAGCGACCAGTCGCCCTGCTCCACTTCGTGGCCCTTGGGGAACGGTGCGCGCGCCTCATGCCCCACCGCGACCAGCACGCGATCGTCGCGATAGTAGGCGCCGAGCACCAATCGCCCGAGCGTGGCCGCTGCTACGCCGCCCTTCACATACCAATCGTTGATATCCTGCCCTGGACCGAAACTCCGCAGCGCCTCACGCACCAGCGGCAGGTCGCGGCCGATGGAGCGTGCGATATCGGACATGATGAGCGGATCGCCGGCGCCCGGCATGCCGAGCTCGGTGTTGGCGGGGATCATCGCTCCGGCAAGGGCGCGGAGCTCGTCGAGTTCGGTCGTGGACAGGTCGGTCATCGTCGCGGGACGTTAACACGCTCGCCTGGCGGCGTGCAGGTTCCCTGCAAGGCCGGGAACCAAGCCGTGGCAGGGCCGTTGAAAACACATGCATCCTCAAAGCCCGACCGCGCGCCTGGTCCGCGAGGAACTCGACGCTCTGCGGCTCCTCGCCAAGACGCGGCGCGTGCGCTCGCTCCAGCTCTACCTCGAGCGCGCGGTGAAGGACCTGTCGCCGTTCAAGCAACCCGACGACCGGCCGAAAGCCATCGCGGCCGAATAGCCGCGCGATCAGATCCCCTACGATTTCGCGGCGAGCTTGTCCTCTGTCCGGAGCTCGAAGTCGCTGGCGTCGTGCCGCTCGCGAAGCTGCTGCGCCGGGTCGCCCTGCATACGATTGACGATGCGGCCGCGCTTGACCGCCGGCCGTGCCCCGATCTCGTCGGCCCAGCGGTTGACGTTCTTGTACTCGTGCACGGCCAGGAACTCGCCCGCGCCGTAGAGCAGGCCCTTGGCCAGGCCGCCGTACCAGGGCCACACGGCCATGTCGGCGATCGTGTAGTCGTCGCCGCCGAGGAACCGGCTCTCGCCCAAGCGCTGGTCGAGCACGTCGAGCTGGCGCTTGGTCTCCATGGTGAAGCGGTCGATGGCGTACTCGATCTTGACCGGCGCATAGGCATAGAAGTGACCGAAGCCGCCGCCGAGATAGGGGGCGCTGCCCATCTGCCAGAACAGCCACGACAGGCACTCGGCGCGGGCGGCGCCTTCCTTCGGGACAAAGGCGCCGAATTTCTCGGCGAGCCAGAGCAGGATCGCGCCCGACTCGAAGACACGGATCGGCTTGGGGCCGCTGCGGTCGATCAGCGCCGGGATCTTGGAGTTGGGATTGGCGGCGACGAAGCCGCTGCCAAACTGGTCGTTGTCGTTGATCTTGATCAGCCAGGCATCGTACTCGGCGCCCTTGTGGCCGAGCGCCAGCAGCTCCTCGAGCATGATGGTGACCTTCTGGCCGTTCGGCGTGCCCAGCGAATAGAGCTGCAGCGGGTGCTTGCCGACCGGCAGCTCCTTCTCCGTCCGCGCCCCGGCGGTCGGACGGTTCATGCTGGCGAAGCGGCCGACGCCGGTCGGGCCGCCGGTGTTCCAGACCCAGACCTTGGGCGGCACGTATTCTGACGCATTGCTCATGTTCGGAATCCCTCGACGACGGGTGACCGGCAAGTGTAACCGATCAGCGCCGGGTCCGGCGAGTGAAACGGATGTGGCAGCGCCAGTCGCGATTTATTGATAAAATGACGCCATGCCCATCCGCTACAACATCGATCACTCGGAAGGACTTGTCGAAGTATTCCTGGACGGCGAGATCAGCGCGAAGGAAGCGACCGATTTCTTCGACTTGCTCGAGACGGAAAAGGCCGTTCCCTACCGGAAGCTTATCGACGCGACGAACACGCCGGCGAAGATCGACAACGACATCCTGGCGATCGTGGGCACACGCATGGCGCGCAACCAGAGCCTCGCCGCATTCGCCGTCGTCGTGCCGGCGAGCGGTCCCCTCGACGGCCTCGCTCGTCTGTTTCTTCTCATCGTGGAAGCCGTCAGCAGCCGCGCCCAGGTCTTCCGAAGCATCGAGGAAGCCCGGCAATGGCTGGCCGCGCGGAAATGAGAGCGTAGATCGGCCCGGGAAGTCTTGGCACACTCCCTGCATCGTTGCGCCGGAGTTCTTCCGATGGTGTTCCCATGACGACAGCCAGGCGCCAATTGCGCTTCGGCGCCTTTTTCAGCGTGCCGAGTTGTCATCCGACAGGCTGGCGACATCCCGAGGCCATCTGCGAGACCGATCTCAGCTTCAAGCACCTCGTCGACATGGCGCGCATGGCCGAGCGCGGCAAGCTCGACTGCCTGTTCTTCCAGGATAGCGTCGCCATTCCCGGCAGCACCGCCGTCTATGGCGGCCAGCCCTTCCGGGTGAAGAGCGGCCGCCAGGCGCACATCGAGCCGGTGAGCGCGATCGCCGCGCTGGGCGTCCTCACCAAGCATATCGGCCTCATCTCGACCTGCACCACTTCGTACAACGAACCCTACAACGTCGCGCGCCGCTTCCTCACCATCGATCATATCAGTGGCGGCCGCGCCGGCTGGAACCTCGTCACCTCGCAGGCCGAGGACGAGGCAGTGAACTTCGGCCGCGACCAGCATTTCGAGCACGGCATCCGCTACGAGCGCGCGTCGGAATTCCATGACGTCGTGGTCGGCCTGTGGGACTCATGGGAGGACGATGCCTTCCTGCGCGACAAGGCATCCGGGCAGTGGTTCGACTACGACAAGATGCACATCCTCAATCACCATGGGGAATACTTCAACGTCCGCGGGCCGCTCAACGTCGCACGCTCGCCACAGGGCCGTCCGGTGATCGCGCAAGCGGGTTCGTCCGACGTCGGCATGGAGCTTGCCGCCCGCACGGCCGACCTGATCTTCACCGCGCAGGACACGATCCCCGAAGGCCGTGCCTTCCGCGACAGCATCCACGCGCGCATGGCGAAGTACGGCCGCGGCCCCGACGAGATCCGCGTGATGCCTGGCCTGCAGCCGATCGTCGGCCGGACGATGTCCGAGGCGCAGGAGAGATACGAGGAGCTGCGCGCGCTGGTCGATGACGGCGTCGGCATCGCGGCCGTCGCGCGGCTCGCGGGCGGCGTCGACATCTTCTCGATGGATCCCGACGGGCCATTGCCGCCGCTGAAGCCCTCCAACGCCGCCCGAGCGCGCCAGGAGCGCATCATCGCCATGGGCAAGCGCGGCCTCTCGATCCGCGAGATCGGCCGCGTGCTGGCGATGAGCCAGACCCATCGCGTCCTCTGGGGCACGCCGCAATCGATCGCCGACGATCTGCACGCATGGCTGGAGGCCGGCGCCTGCGATGGCTTCAATCTCCTCTTTGCGCACTATCCCAAGCCGCTCGAGGAATGGGTCACGATGGTGATCCCCGAGCTGCAGCGCCGCGGCATCTTCCGCCTCGACTATGAAGGCAAAACCTTCCGCGATCATCTCGGCGTGCCGATGCCGAAGAACCGGTTCGCCACGAACAGGGTGAGCGTGGCCGTCCCGGCCGCGGCAGCGTCCAATGACTGAGCGCAAGCTGCGCCTCGGCGGCTTCTTCAGCGTGCCGGGCAATCATCTCGCGGGCTGGCGGCATCCCGACGCCGATCCCAGCTACGACATGGACTTCTGGAAGTACGCGCACATCACGCAGGTCGCCGAAGCCGCCAAGTTCGACTGCATCTTCTTCCAGGACACGGTCGGCGTGGCGGGCAGCCGCGCCCTCGCTCGCGGAGAGCGCACGCGCGCCAAGCTCTCGCGCACCGTCAAGCTCGAGCCGACCGCGACGCTCGCCGCCCTCGCGGCCGTGACCGAGCATATCGGCCTCGTGGCGACGGCGACCACGACCTACAACGAGCCGTACAACATCGCCCGCCGCTTCATGTCGATCGACCATATCAGCGGTGGACGGGCGGGCTGGAACCTCGTGACCTCGCAGATCGAGGATGAGTCCGAGAATTTCGGCTTCGACCAGCACATGGCCCATGCCGAGCGCTACGAGCGCGCCGCGGAATTCTACGAGGTCGTGACCGGCCTGTGGGACAGCTGGGAAGAAGGCGGGTTGCTGCGCGACAAGCAGAGCGGCAACTATATCGACCGCGACCGCATCCATTTCCTCGATCACGTCGGCAAGCACTTCAAGGTCAAGGGCCCGCTCAACATCACCCGCTCGCCGCAGGGCTGGCCGATCATCGCCCAGGCGGGCTCCTCGGAGGCCGGCCGCGAGCTCGCCGCACGTACCGCCGACGTGGTGTTCACGGCCCAGACGAAGATCGACGAGGCAAAGACCTTCTATGCCGACATCAAGGCGCGCGCGGCGAAGTACGGCCGCACGCCCGACGACATCAAGATCATGCCGGGCCTCACGCCCGTGCTCGGCCGCACCATGGACGATGCCAAGGCCAACTACGACTACCTGCAATCGCTGATGCCGGACGATGTGGCGCTGCAGTCGCTCAGCCACATCTCGGGCGGACTCGATCTCTCGAAGTTCCCGCTCGACGGCCCCTTGCCCGAGCTGCCGCCCAGCAACGCCGCCAAGGCGCGCCAGGCGCTGATCGTGAAGACGGCACGCGAGAACAACATGACGCTCCGCCAGATCGCCCGCCATACCGCGGCCGGCACCGGCCATCGCGTGCTGGTGGGCGATGTGAAATACATGGCCGACGAGATGGAGACGTGGCTGAAGGAGGAAGCGGCCGACGGCTTCAACGTCGTCTGCAACCACTACCCCAAGCCGTTCGAGGATTTCTGCACGCAGGTCGTTCCAGAGCTGCAGCGGCGCGGCATCTTCCGCACAGATTACGAAGGCGAGACCCTGCGCGGGAACCTCGGACTCAAGGTCCCGGAGAACCGGTACACGCTCGCCCGGATGAAGGAGGCTTCATGAAGAGACGCTCGTTGATGGGAGCCGCTGCCGCCGCGGCCGTCGCGCCGAAAGCGTTCGCACAAAGCGCCGCCGAGAAGGTCCGCAAGATCAACCTCTACACTTGGCCGCAGGCGGCACTGCCGCAGGCCTACCAGGCCTCGCAGCTTATCGCCCAGCAGTGGCGCCAGCTCGGCCTCGACATCGACGTCAAGCCGCTCCAGCGTCAGGCCCAGACGGCGCTCATCTGGTACAGTCGCGACAAGTGGGACACCACCATGTGGCGCATGGTCGGCCGGCCCGAGCGCGCCGATCCCGACGAGTTCGTCTACAGCCTTTTCCATTCGAGCTACGCCGACAAGGGCTACGACTTCATCGGATACAAGAACCCCGACTACGACAAGCTCGCCGAAAAGCAGCGCGGCCAGATCGACAAGGAGGAGCGGCGCAAGACCATCTTCCAGGCGCAGGAGATGATCAACCGCGACCAGCCTTACGCCTTCCTCGTCCATCCGAAGTACCCGCTCGCCTTCAACAAGGCGGTTTTCAAGGAAGACACGGTCGTCAATCAGACCGGCGTCGGCATCCGCAACATCTGGACCTTCACCACCATCGAGCCGCTCGGCGCGCAGAAGGATCTGATCATCAACAGCTCCGAATCGCTCAACGCCTGCAACCCGCTCTACATAGGCGGCGCGGTCGACAGCTGGATCACCGACCTGATCTGGGATCGGCTGATGCGCATCGGTCCGGATGGCACGCCGCAGCCCTGGGCCGCCGAGAGCGCCACTTGGGCCGACGACACCACGATCGACATCAAGTTGCGCGCCGGCATGAAGTGGCATGACGGCAAGCCGGTCACGGTCGAGGACGCGATCTTCTCCTTCATGGCGCCGGCCGGCGACAAGGCGCCGATGTACAAGCCCTTCGTCACCGAGATCGTCTCCATGGAGAAGACGGGCGATCTCGGGTTCAAGATGAAACTCAAGAACCCCAACGCCGCCTTCTTCACGGCGACGCTCAGCAAGATCAACCTGATCCCCAAGCACGTCTGGGAGCCGGTGCTGAAGGACCTCGAGGGCAAGCCCGAGAACGCCGAGCAGCTCAAGGAGGTCAACCGCACTGGTTCGGGCCCGTTCAAAATAGTGCGCTGGATGCCGAACGAGGAGATCGTGCTCGAGGCCTTCCCCGATCATTTCAAGGCACCCAGGATCGCGCGCTGGATCATGCGCATCGTGCCCAATGCCGAGGCCACGCTCGGCATGCTGAAGCGCGGCGAGCTCAACTTCCTGGGCTTCTTCGGCGGCGACCCCGAGGTGCTGGTCAAGTTCGCCAAGGAGAACCCCGATATCGTCGTCCGAACCGAGACAGATGTCGGCTTCGAGTTCGTGGCCTTCAACTGCCGCCGCGCGCCGTTCGACGATGCCGCCTTCCGGCGCGCGCTCTCTTTCGCCATCGACCGTCGCCTGATGGTGTCGGCGGCCTGGCAGGACTTCGCGGTGCCGGCCAACAGCCATGTCTCACCGGTGCTCTCCTACTGGCACGACCCCGCGGTGGACAACATCAAGACCGGGTTGGCCGTCGCCAAGAAGATCCTGCAGGACGCAGGCTACCGGCTGTCGGGCGGCAAGCTCTACTATCCGGCCGGGAAGCAGGAAAAGCTGACGACCGAATAATGAAGCAGGTCCTCGAGCGCTTTGCGCACAATGCGCTCGCCCTGCTGGCGGTGATCACCATCCTGTTCTTCATGTTCCGGCTGATGCCGGGCACGCCGCTCGCCGCCTTCATCAACGACAACCTGAACGCCGACCAGCAACAGGCCATGCTGGCCCAGTTCGGGCTCGATAAGCCGATCTGGCAGCAATACTTCATCTATCTCGGCAACCTCGCGCAGGGCGAGATGGGCCTCTCCTTCTTCCAGCGCCGGGAAGTGACCGCGATCCTGCTCGAGGTCCTGCCGAACTCGATCATCCTGACCTTGAGCTCGCTGATCATCGCTTACATCTTCGGCGTTCTGGCCGGCGCCTGGCTCGCCTGGAAGCGCGGCACCTGGATCGAGCGTGCCGCCGTGCCCGTCGTGCTTGCGACCCGCGCCGCGCCCGAATTCTGGATCGGCATGGTGCTGCTCGCTTTCCTCAGCTTCAACCTCGGCTGGTTCCCGTCGGGCGGCGCCAGCAGCCCAGGCCTTGCCTATACGAGCAACTGGCAGCGCATCTTCTCGCTCGACTACGTCCAGCACCTGGCACTGCCCGTGCTCACGCTGGCGCTCTACTTGCAGGGCCTGCCGCTGCTCCTGATGCGCTCCAACATGCTGGAAGTGATGCACGAGGAGTTCGTCACCATGGCGCGCATGAAGGGCTTCTCCGAATGGCGCATCGTGATCAGCCATGCCGCACGCAATGCGCTGCTCCCCGTGGCCACCGCCTTCGCGCTGGGCGTCGGCCTGTCAATGGGCGGCAACGTAGTGATCGAGACGGTCTTTTCCTGGCCCGGCATCGGCCGCATGCTGGTGCAGGCCGTCTCGGTACACGACTATCCTCTGGCGCAGGGCGCGTTCCTGATGATCGCGGCCGTCCTCGCCGTGACCAACTTCGCCGCCGACCTGCTCTACATGGTCCTCGATCCCCGCGTGAGCCATGGCCGCCGCAGCTAGCGCCACTCTCCCCGTGCTGCGCCGCATGGCGGCGATGCCTTTGCGCGATCCATTCGCCTTCGCGGGCATCGTGATCTACCTGCTGTTCGCGATCGTGGCCCTCACGGCCGACCAGCTCGCGCCGACCGATCCGATGGAGATCCTGTTCACGAAGGCGGGCAAGGTCGCGGCCAATCTCGGCCCCAGCGCCGAGTATCCGCTCGGCACGACCAATCTCGGTCGCGACATCTACGCCCAGCTGATCCACGGCACTGAGAGCGCTCTCGCTGTCGGCCTGTCCGCCGCCGTCATCGTCGCCCTGGTCGGCACGGTGGTCGGGCTGGTCTCGGGCTATTTCGGCGGCTGGATCGATGCGCTGCTGATGCGCATCGCCGACATGGCGCTCAGCCTGCCCTTCCTGCCCTTCGTCATCGTGCTGATGGGCTTCCTGGGCGCGGAGACCTCCAACATCGTGCTGGCGGTCGTGCTGCTGCTCTGGCCGAGCTCGGCGCGTGTCATCCGAAGCCAAGTGCTCACCTTGCGCGAGCGCGCCTATGTCGAGGCGGCGCGCGTCACCGGTGCGAGCCAGGCGCGCATCCTGTTCGTGCACATCGCGCCCAACATCCTGCCGCTCAGCTTTGTCTACGCCGCCATCGCCATCGGCTGGGCGATCGTCACCGAGGCCTCGGTGAGCTTCCTGGGCTTCGGCGATCCGACCAACGTGTCCTGGGGCATGATGCTGCAGGACGCCTTCTCCTCGCAGGCCCTGTCGCGCGGCCAGTATGCCTGGTTCATGCCACCCGGCCTCTGCATCATCCTGGTCGTGGTGGCGGGCTTCTTCATCAGCCGCGGCTACGAGGAAGTCTTCATGCCGAGGCTAAGGGGACGATGATCCTCGAGGTCGACGACCTACGCATCCACTACGCCACGCAGGGCGGCACCGTGCGCGCGGTCGACGGCGCATCGTTCGCCGTGCCCGAGGGCAAGATCGTGGGGCTGGTGGGCGAGTCGGGCTGCGGCAAGACTACTGCCGTGCGCGCCATCATGGGCGTGCTGTCGGAGAACGGCCGGCGTGCGGGCGGGCGCATCGCCTTCAAAGGCCGAGTGGTCGACGAGGCGGCGACCAAGCAACTCCTGTGGCGCGACATCGCCTATGTGCCGCAAAGCGCCATGAACTCGCTCGATCCGGTCTACACGGTGGGCCGCCAGATCGCCGAGGTCCTGACCAAGCGCGGCGGCCGGTCGGCAGCGGCGGCAAAGGCGCGGGCCATCGAGCTGTTCGACTTGGTGGGCTTGAGCGACCGCCGGCTCGGCGACTATCCGCACCAGTTCTCGGGCGGCATGCGCCAGCGCGCGGCGATCGCCATGGCACTGGCACTGGAGCCGAGCCTGCTGCTGGCCGACGAGCCCGTCACCGCGCTCGACGTCATCGTGCAGCGCCAGGTGCTCGACACCTTGCGCGACCTGCAACAGCGCCTGCGGCTCTCGATGGTGATGGTCACGCACGATATCAGTGTCGTGGCCTATCTCTGCGACGAGGTCGTGGTGATGTATGCGGGCCAAGTCGTGGAAAGCGGGCCCGTGCGCGAGGTGCTGGCGCGGCCGCGGCATCCCTACACCATGGGCCTGCGCAATGCCTTTCCCGACCTCCTGTCGGATGCGCTGGAGCTGGTGCCCATCTACGGCGGCCCGCCCGATCTCGGCGCGACGCTCGACGGCTGCCGTTTCGCGCCGCGCTGCCCCTTCGCGCAGGACTCCTGCCGAGCCGGCACCGCAGCGCTCGCCGACGCTGCTGCCGAAAGCCACCGTTCAGCCTGCCGCCGCGACAACGAGGCCGATCAACTCCGTGCCGCCGCCATGGACCCTGCGACATGGCAGCACTCGTAGAGCTGCGCGACGTCAGCAAGCACTTCCCGGTGGCGCGGACGCTGGGCGAGCTGGCGCGTGGGCAGCACCCGGTCGTGCGGGCGCTCGACGGCGTGAGCTTCGACATCGGCGCGGGCGATGCCGTGGCGATCGTGGGCGAATCGGGCTGCGGTAAGACCACGCTAGGCCGGCTGATGCTGAAGCTCGCCGAGCCGACCGGCGGCTCGATCAGCTTCGAAGGCGGCGAGTTGGCGCGGCTCAGCGGTGACAAGCTCAAGGTCTTCCGCCGGCAGGCACAGCTCGTCTTCCAGAACCCGTTCGATTCGCTCAACCCTCGTTTCACCATCTATCGCGCGGTCGCCGAGCCGTTGCGCAATGCCGGTGTCCCGACGCGCCAGCATGCCGAGCGCGTGGCGGACGCCTTTCGGCGCGTGCACCTGCCCGATCTCGAACGCTACCTCGACCGCTACCCGCACCAGCTCAGCGGCGGCCAGTTGCAGCGTGTGGTCCTCGCCCGCGCTCTGGTGCTCGAGCCGCGCTTCCTGGTCGCCGACGAGCCAGTGTCGATGCTCGATGTCAGCGTGCGCGCCGGCATCCTGGCGCTGATGCGCGAAGTACGGGAGGCAATGGGGCTGACGGCCGTCTATATCAGCCACGACCTCGCTTTGGTGCGCTATCTCTGCGAGCGCACGATCGTCATGTATCTCGGCGGCGTGGTCGAGGACGGGCCGACCGACGAGATCGTGCGCCGGCCGCGCCATCCCTACACCCGCGCCCTGGTCGCCGCCGTGCCAGTACCCGATCCCGACCAGCCGCGCGCGCCGCTGCCGATCCACGGCAACGTGCCCGATGCGCGCGAGCCGCCCTCGGGCTGCAGCTTCCGCGACCGCTGCCCGCACGCCATGCCGCGCTGCGCGGCGGAGAAGCCGCTGCTGCGGGTCACGGGCAAGGGCCACTACACGGCCTGTCATCTCGACCTCTAGCCATCTGGAAACCCCGCGCCCCGTGTGCCACGCTGGCATCGAAGGGGGACAATGTCATGCCGCGGCATTTCGGGATGTTGGTCCCCTCGACCAACACCACATGCGAGATCGAGTTCTGCCGACTGCCTTCCGAGCTGCAGGTGCACACGGGCCGGCTCGGCAAGGGCGGCGACACGCCCTTCTCGCCGAGCAAGGATGCCGACGTCGCCTACCAGTCCAAGCTCCTGGGCGACGCGCGGGTCGAGGCGATCGTCCTGGCCCAAACCTCGGCGAGCCTGTTCGCCGACGACTACGATGAAGTGACGGTGAAGCGGATGACCGAAGCGTCGGGCGTGCCCTCGCTCACCTCCGCCCAGGCGATCGGCCGCGCGCTGCACGCCCTCAAGGCGTCGCGCATCGCCATGGCGACGCCCTACTCTGAAGAAGTGATCGGACGCGCCCGCCGCTACTACGAGACCAAGTACGGCATCGCCACGGTCGCGTCGGAGAGCCTGGGCGCCTCCGATGCCTATGCCATCGGCAAGATGGACGCCGGCGCGGCCGAAGCAGCGTTCCGCCGGATCGACCGGCTGGACATCGATGCTCTGGTCGTGCCGGGCGGCAACTTCCCGACCATGGACCGGATCGCCGCCTGGGAGCGCCACTTCGGCAAGCCGGTGATCACCACCAATCAGGCGGCGTTGTGGGCAGTGCTGCAGACGATGAAGTTCGCCGCGCCGCTTCCCGGCAAGGGTCGGCTGCTCGAACAACAGCCCGCGGGCTGAATCGAAAGGAAAACATACGATGGGTCACGGTTCCGGGATTCGCGAGGTCGCCTGGGTCGATATTGCCGGCGGCGGCCAGGTCGTTCTGGACGGCGACCATGCCTATGTCGGGCACATGCAACCGCCGCATGGGACGTCCGTCATTGACGTAAAGGATCCGGCGAACCCGAAGGTCGTCGCCTCGGTCGACATTCCGCCGGGACTGCATTCGCACAAGGTGCGTGTGGCAAACGACATCATGGTGGTGAACCGCGAGCGCACGCGCGGCGACAAGCCGGAAGGCGACTTCGTGGGCCTGCGCATCTTCGACGTCAGCCAGCCGGGCAAGCCGAAGGACATCTGCCATTGGCAGTGTGCCGGGTCGGGCGTGCACCGCTTCACTTTCGATGGCCGCTACGCCTACATCTCCACGGAGCAGGAGGGCTATGTCGGCACCATCGTCATGATCCTCGACCTCAAGGACCCGACGAGACCCGAGGAAGTCGGCCGCTGGTGGATGGAGGGACAGTGGACGGCCGGCGGCGAGACGCCGGGCTGGAAGGCCAAGAACCATCGCTGCCACCACCCGATCCGGCGCGGCGATCGCCTCTATGTCAGCTACTGGTACGGCGGCGGTGTCATTCTCGACATCAGCGACATGAGCAAGCCGAAGCTGATCTCGCATATCGACTGGAGCCCGCCGTTCGGCTGGCCGACGCACAGCCTGGTGCCGATCGACGTGCCGATCGCGGGCCATCGCTGGATGCTGGTCGCCGATGAGCACGTGCAGCCGCTCGATCCCAAGCTCTCGCCGGAGCTGCCCGCGGCGCTCTGGATGGTGAACATCACCGACGAGACCAAGCCGGTGCCGGTCGGCTGCTTCCAGTTGCCGGAACTGGTCGGGGTCGAGACGCCCCTGATGACGGCCTGCCATCAGCCCGTCGAGACCATCGTCGGCAACGAGGTCCCCGCCGCCTGGTTCGCGAGCGGCCTCAGGGTGATCGACATCTCCAATCCGCTGTCGATGAAGCAGGCCGCCTGGTGGATGCCCGACGTGCCGCCGGGCGCGCAGCGCGTCAGCAGCAACGATGTCTATGTCGACCGCCGCGGCTTGATCTATCTGATCGACCGCAACCGGGGCCTGTCGATCCTCGAGCGGGTGTAGCCGTCGGTCGACACCTCCGCCGGTCGCCAGGGCCTTGATAGGAGCGCAGCCATTCCATACCGCCAGTGTCCGGACTTTGCAGACCGTGAACTTTACGTCGAGCTTCAGGGCGGCGAAGTTGCCCTTGAAGTCCTGCCGAATGGTGTCGCGTCCGACCGCCGGGCGGCACTCGGGCTGCACGAACACGCCGCCATGAGATGGATGGACCATACTGCAGTCACCGGTCAGGACCGGACTCCATCCCCAAAAGGACGTCCGGTCCGCAAGCGGCAGT
>DATJWN010000245.1:0-4766 GCA_035501235.1 Reyranella sp. | reverse complement strand
TCGGCTGCGACAGTACGCGGGAAAGCGTCCGGCGATTGAACTCGCTGTTCACGAGATCGAAGCCGAGCCCGATCGCCATGATCGGGATGATGAAGCCCAGCGCCTGGACGAACGGGATCGGCACCTGCTCCGGCTCGATCGTGAAGATGCGCAGATAGAGATACGCATCCGCCCCCACCACCGTGCGCAGCTGCTGCAGCGACGAGGCGACAGGGAAGGCGCCGAAAACGATGACGAAGAGCGTGAGCACGAGCATGCGCACGCTCGACAGATGATCGGACAGTTCCTTGACGAACACCGGCCCGACGCCGGTGAAGGGCGAGCCCTCGCGGCCAGCGCTACGCGGCATGGCGGGCCTCCTTCTGGAAGTAGTGGGTGTAGACCTCTTCGAGGCTGGGCTGCAGGTCGGCGAGCTTGGTGAGCGCACCGCCGGAGGCGACGATGCGCTGAGCCACGTCGGCCCGCACATCGCGCGACGCCACGACCCGCCAGGCGCCGTCGGGAGCCTGGGCGACGCTCTGCACGCCCGGTATCGCCTGCAGCGTGCCGGCGATATCGGCGCCGGTCGCTTCGACCAACAGGGGATGGCCCGCGCCCAGAACCTGGTTCGCGAGCTCGACGACGGTGCCCATCAGGGCGATCTTGCCCTTGTTGAACAGCGCCACGCGATCGCACACGCTTTGCACACGGTCGAGCAGGTGCGAGGAAAGCAGCACGGCGACGCCCGCCTTCTTCAGGCCGCGGATCATCTCCAGGAGCTCGAAGGTGGCGTGCGGGTCGAGGCCCGAGGTCGGTTCGTCGAGGATCGCGACCTCGGCCTTCTTCATGACGATCTCGGCGATGCCGAGCCGCTGGCGCATGCCGCGCGAGTAGGTGGCGACGCGCTTGTCGACCACGTCGTCGAGCGCGACGGCCTTCATAGCCTCTTCGATGCGCCCGTCGGTCTCGCGCCGCGGGATATCGAGCAGGCGCGCGGTGTAGGTGAGGTTCTCGCGCGCCGTCAGGTGATCGTAGAAGCCGACCGCGTCGGGCAGGTAGCCGACGCGGCGCTTGACCTCGAGCGGCTGGCGCACGGGGTTGAAGCCCAGCACCTCGACCGAGCCGCCGCTGGTCTCGGTGAGCCCGAGCATCATGAGGATCGTCGTCGTCTTGCCCGCGCCATTGGGCCCGAGCAGGCCGAAGATCTCGCCACGCCGGATGCTGAGATCGATCGCATCGACCGCTCGGGCCGATCCGTAGGTCTTCAGCAGTCCGCGGGCTTCGATGACATTGTCGCCCGTCACGACGTCTTACCGCCGGCCGAAGCGCGCGACCGCGCCCAGCAGCACCAGCAGCGCCACGGCGATGACGCCGACACCGACGATGCCCCAGAGGGTCGAGGTGGTGACGGTGATGCGGAAGTCGGCCGAGCTCGACTCACCGCGGCCGTTGGCGCGGAAGGAGGCGACATAGTCGCCGGCGATCGCCTTGTCGGACGGCGTCACGGTGACCTTCACTTCCTTCTTCTCGTCGGGCTTCACGCTCTGGATGTTCTTGGGGTTGAAGTCGACCTTCCAGTCGGTCGGCACCGAGCCGGACATCTCGACGTCTTCGATCGGCGCGGTGCCGTCGTTGCCGACGATCAGCGTGTACTCCGACGACTTGCCGACCTGCGCCTCGCCGCTGAGACGCCCGTCCTTGGTCGTGAGGGCGAGCTTGCCCTGGCCCGTGATCTGGAGCGTCACGCGTTGCTCGGCGGAGGCGCTCTCGGCCGAGACCTTGACCTGCACCGGATAGGTGCCGGCCTTGACGTCGCGCGGCGGCGTCACCTTGACCTTGATGTCCTTCGACTGGCCGGCCTCGATCGGAATCTGGCTGATCTCGTTGGTGCCGTAGGCCTCGGTGAAGGTCGTCTGGAAGTTGGCCGGGGCCTGGGCCGCCAGTGCCACCGTCAAGTCCTTGCCGCTGTCGTTGCTGACCGACAGCGTGTAGTCGAAGGACGACTTCGGCGTGCCCATCAGCGAGGGCAGCTTCGACTTGATGGTGAGCTTGGCCGGCGCGATGTCGCCGATCGTCAAGGTCATCGGCAAGTCGATCGACTGGCTCTTGCCCTGGGCATGGACCGTGATCGTGTTGGAGCCGGGCTTGGCTTCCTTCGGCACGTCGACACGCAAGGTCAGGCTCACGCTCTCGTTCGTGCCCGGCATGGCCGCGGCGACGTTCTGGCCGCTGCCCTGCACGTCGATCTTCCAGCCAGCCGGCGCGCCACTCACCGACAGCGCCAGCGGCTCGGGCGGCAAGCCCGCGTTCTGCAGCTTGAAGCGCACAGTGGAGACTTCGCCCGCACGCACCGTCTGCGACGGGTAGTCGGTCAGGAGCCACAGGCCTTTCGGAGGCGGTTCGGCCGCTGCTGCTGGTGGTGGGGGTGGCGGTGCCGCGAAGACCTGGACGGCCGTCAGGAGCGGCGTGGCGATGAGAGCAGCTAGAGCGATCAGACGGCGCATTGTTAAGTCCCTGCGTCTTTTTGAAAACATCCCCGTTTTCAGCGGCGCGAAGCTAGTCCGCCAAAAGCGACGAAAAGAAGGCGAAGTGATTTTCTGATGCAGATTTCCTCAGGCGGCGGCGCTTGGTCGCGCCTTCATGCGGCCGAACCAGGCCGTGAGGTTCTTGTTCGCCGGATCGAGCGGCTGTTTCCAGTCCTTGGTGAAATCGAGGATGGCGAACAGAAGGATATCGGCCATGGTGAGCCTGTTGCCGGCGATGAAGGGCTTGCTGCCCATCAATCCCTCGAGCCAGGCGAGCTTGTCGCGCGCCACGGCCTTCAGATCATCGGCGGCCTGCGGGATGCAGCGCATCCGACTCTGGAACATCTTCAGCCCTTCGCCGAAGCGGAAGCCGTTGCCGGCCGGCTCGCAGATGTTGAGGTCGATGCGGCGGGTCCACATGCGGGTGACCGCACGTTCGGCCGGCGTGTCGCCGATCAGCGACGGCGTGTCCTTCTTGATCTCGTCGAGGTATTCGCAGATCGCCGTGATCTCGGCCAGCACCGTTCCATCGTCGAGCTCCAGCGCCGGCGTCTGCCCCGCGGGGTTGACGCTGAGATAGGGCTCGCGCCGGTTCTCGGCCGCCATCAGGTCGACCTCGACCTTCGGGATCTCGATGCCCTTCTCGGCCATGAACATGCGGACCATCCGCGGGTTCGGCCCGCCGGAATTATAGAGTTTCATGGAACGTCCTCCCTGCCCCTCTCTTACACCTCTCCCCTGTTAGGGGGAGAGGACGGGTGAGGGGGTGGCGCACAGCCTCCAATGCCCCCTCACCTGGCCTCTCCCCCTAGCGGGGGAGAGGAACAAGAGCAACCCTACCGCCAAGGCTCCACCAAAATCTTGGTGTGCCGCTCAGGGTTTCCGAGCTCGCCGAAAGCGCCCTTCACACCCGCAAGATCGACCTTTCCGGTGATCAGCGAGGGCGCGTCGACCTGGCCCTCGGCCAGCAACCGGAGCGAGCGGGCGAATTCCTCGGGTGTGTAGCCGAGCACGAATTGCAGGCTGAGCTCCTTCATGATCCCGAACATGGGCTCGATCGTGTCGCGCTCCATGCAGACGCCGACCACGACGATACGCGCATCGCGCGGCGCCTTCTCCATGGTTTGCTCGAGCAGGCCCGGCACGCCTACGCATTCGAAGATCGCTGCGCGCTTGCCCGGCGCGAGCTTGGCGTAGGGATCCTCCTTCGCCGGATCGACGACGATGTCGGCCCCCATCTTCACCGCGAGCTCGCGGCGCTTGGGCGAGAAGTCGGCCGCCACGATGGGTCGCACGTTCTTGAGACGAAGGGCTGCGATCACCGCCAGCCCGACCGGCCCGCAACCCACGACCAGCGGAGTCTCGTCGCCCTTCAGCGCGCCTTTCTCGACCGCATGCACGCCGACCGCGAGAGGCTCGGTGAGCGCGGCATGCTCGGTTGCCAGACCATTCGGCACTTCGAGCAGCATCGGCGCCGACAGCAGCATCTGCTGCGCGTAGCCGCCGACATAGGTGTTGGAATAGCCCATGCCCTTGGGTCCATCGGACTCGAGCATCACCGGCATGGAGCAGACGCGCATGCCGGGCTTGAGCTTCTTCTCGGTCTTCGGCCCATAGTCGATCAGCTCGCAGCAGAATTCGTGGCCCATGACGATGTCGCGCGACAGATCCATCGGTACGCGGCCCGGAATGCGGCTGGTCACCTCGACCATGCGATGGGCGTGCTTGGCCGCATGCAGGTCCGAACCACAGATGCCGCACGCCAGCACCTTCACCAACGCCTGGTTCTGCGCCGGCACCGGCTCGGGCATCGTGTCGACGACGATGTCGCCGCCACGGAAGATCGCTGCCTTCATTTCATTCCCCCCGTTCTTCTGGACCGCGAGCCTCCGGCTCGCTCATGATTCCGAGCGAGCCGGAGGCTCGCGGTCCATATGAACATGATGCCGCCTACGCAATAAATGCCCGGACGGTGTCGACGAAGGCATCGAGACGGTCATGGTGGACCCAATGGCCGGCATTCTCGAACTCGACGACATTCGCCGTCTTGAAGTAGGTGAGCCGACCATCTCTCTCCGGATTGGAAGCCCAGCTCTCCTTGCCATAGACCAGAAGCGTCGGGCAGGTGATCTGCGTCCACAGCGTCTCGATCTCGGGATAGCTCATGTCGTAGGGCGGGTTCACGCGCACATAGTTGTCGAACTTCCAACTGTAGGTGCCATCCTCGTTCTGGTTCACGCCCTGCACGGTGAGATGCCGCGC
>DATJWN010000244.1:0-43497 GCA_035501235.1 Reyranella sp. | reverse complement strand
GCCGATCACGATGAAGCCGCGCTGGAAGGTCAGCGCCTCGACGATGTAGTGCTGCATCAAGGCCACCAGCAGGCCGGTGATCACCGTCGCGAGCGCGGCGTAGCGGAAGTAGAACAGCACGCTCGGCGCGATGTGCTTGGTGATGGCGACGCGGTTTTCCGCAGGAATGCTCGGCATCGTCGGCACCTGCACGAAGTTCAGGTACCAGAGCAGGCCGATCCACAGCACGCCGCTGATGACATGCAGCCACACCATGGCGGCGGTGCCCCAGGCATGGTCGATGTGCGTCCACTGGCCGGTCGCGCCGCCGATGATGAGCATGATGACGATGAGCACAACAATGCCGGCGCCGACCGTGCGACCTGGCGACGTGAAGATAGCACCCATGGAGATTATCCCCCTATGTCGTTGAAGGGATTTGCGAATCCCAGTTGCCGGATTGTAGTCGCATGGCGCCCTCCATTCAACGTCGGCACGCAGCCGTTTATCCCGGGCCGTTTCGCCCGTAGCTTCAGCGAACATGAGTCCTGCCTATCGCGCCTCCGCTGCCGCCCACCGGCATGCGCTCGAAATGGTGCGCACGAGCGACCGCGACCGTTTTCTCGCGGCACTCTTTGCGCCTGAGCCGGCACGGGCGGGTTTGTTGGCACTGCTCGCCTTCGATCAGGAGTTGGCGCGCATCCGCGGCGTGACCCGCGAGCCGATGCTGGCGTTGATCCGCTTCCAATGGTGGCGTGAGGCGGCGGCGGAAGCCGCCGAAAAGGGCATGCCGCGCGCCCATCCCGTTGTTGAATCGCTCAGCGAAACGGCGCGACGCATCGGGCTGGCGCCCGCCATGCTGATCGCCCTCGTCGACGCCCGCGAAGCGGTGGTCAACGAGACGCTCGACCCGGCTCTGGCCGGCGCGGCCCTGGCCGATCTCGAGCTCGCCGTGCTGGGCGTCGGCGATGCCGCAAGCCGCACGGCGGCGCATGGCGTGGCCGCGGCACGGCTGATGGAGCAGGGAGCAGCCCGCGCACAGCGGCTCGCCGAAGCGCGCGCCCTGGCGTCCGGGATCGACCGCCGGGCATTGCCGATCCTGCTGCCGGCGCTCGCGATCGATCGCGAGATCAGCGCCTGGCGCAAGCCGCTCGCCTATTGGTGGGCGGCGAGCCGCGGGCGATACTGAGCGAAACCCGCTGGGAGGCGACGTGGCGAAGGTCAAGGCGAACGGCATCGAGATCGAGTACGAGACCGCGGGCAACAGGAACGATCCCGCGATGCTGCTGGTCATGGGGCTGGGGGCGCAGCTCACCATCTGGCCCGACGATTTCTTCCACGGACTGGCCAAGCGCGGCTTCTACGTCATCCGCTTCGACAATCGCGACACCGGCCTCTCGACCGACTTCGGCGCGTGGGGCCTGCCCAACATTCCCGCGGCGCTGCAGAAGGCGATGAAGGGGGAGAAGGTCGAGGCGCCGTATCACCTCAAGGATATGGCGGCCGACGCGCTGGGCCTGCTCGATGCGCTCGGCATCCAGCGTGCCCACATGGTGGGCGCGTCGATGGGCGGCATGATCGTGCAGATCGTGGCGGCCCTGCATCCGGAGCGCACGCGTTCCATGGTATCGATCTATTCGACGAGCGGTCGGCGCGGGCTGCCGCAGGGCAAGCCCGAGGCGGTGGCGATGCTGACGTCGCAACCCGAGGGTCCGTCGCGCGAGCAGCGCATCGCCCATGGCGTCAAGCTGCGCAAGACGATCGGAAGCCCGGGCTATCCCATTCCCGACGACGAGCTGAACGCCTTCGTCGGCCGTAACGTCGATCGGCGATGGTACCCCGAAGGCACGGCCCGGCAATATGTCTCCGTCATCGCCTCGGGCGATCGCGTCGATCTCCTGAAGGCGATCAAGGTGCCGACGCTGATCATGCACGGCGAAGACGATCCGCTGCTGCCGGTCGAGTGCGGCCGCGACGTCGCGGCCCTCGTGCCGGGCGCCGAGCTCGAGACCTATCCCGGGTGGGGCCACAACTTCCCGGCCGCGCTCAATCCCCGGATCATCGATCGCATCACGACCTTCTGCACGGGCAAATGACATGAAGTTCGGCATCTTCTACGAGCACCAGCTGCCTAGGCCCTGGGGCCAGAGCAGCGAGTATCAGCTGCTGCAGGACTCGCTCACGCAGATCGAGCTGGCCGATCGTCTCGGCTACGACTATGCGTGGGAAGTCGAGCATCACTTCCTCGAGGAGTACTCGCACTCCTCCGCACCCGAGGTCTTCCTCGGCGCGGCGAGTCAGCGTACCAAGCGCATTCGCCTCGGCCACGGCGTGGTGCAGCTCACGACCAACCAGCCCCATCGCGTCGCCGAGAAGATCTCGACGCTCGATCTCTTGTCCGGCGGCAGGGTCGATCTCGGCATGGGCGAGGCGGCAGGGCCGGCCGAGCTTCATCCCTTCAACATCCGCGTCCGCGACAAGCGCGAACGCTGGGAGGAGGCGGTCAAGGCGATCGTGCCGATGTTCACCCGCGAAAGCTGGGAATTCCACGGCCAGTACTATGACTTCCCGGCGCGCAACGTGATTCCCAAGCCGCTGCAGAAGCCGCATCCGCCGCTCTGGGTCGCCTGCTCCAACATCGCAACCATCGGCAAGGCCGGTGAGTGGGGCATGGGCGCGCTCGGCTTCACCTTCGTGACGCCGGAGGCGGCACGCGCCTGGGTGCACAAGTACTACAACAACCTGCTCAACAATTCGAACAAGCTCACCGACTATCCGAGCAATCCCAATGTCGCGATGGTGTCGGGCTTCATGTGCGCCCCGACCGACGCCGAGGCCGAGGCCAAGGCCGCCGGCTGGACCTTCTTCATCTTCGCGCTCTCCTATTACGGCCGCAAAGGCGTCGATGCGCCGGGCACGTCCGATCTCTGGAAGGAGTATCAGAGCTGGAAGGGCGGGCCGGAGGAGAAGAAGGCGCTCGAGTCCGGGCTGATCGGCTCGCCCGAGACGATCCGCAGGAAGCTGCGCCAGTTCCAGGCGAGCCGCGTCGATCAGGTGATCCTGCTCAACCAGGCCGGCAAGACCAGCCACCAGGATATCTGCGACTCCCTCGAGCTGTTCGCCAAGGAAGTGATGCCCGAGTTCCATGCCGCCGAGTCCGAGCATGCGGCCTGGAAGGAGAAGGTGCTGAGGCGCGAGATCGTGCTCGAGGATCTCGATGTCCAGAAGTACGACATCTACAGCCATCAGAACGAGCACATCGTCCGCCTCACGCCCGAGCAGCTCAAGGCCAAGATGGCCGAGAAGGAAGCGGCGGCGAAGCGCGCCTAGGTTCTCAATCGGGCCAGCCAGACGCAGTGGCGGTCGCACTCCGGATCGTGTTCGATCTGGCGCACGACCTCGAAGCCGCTGGCCTCGATCAGGGAGCGATACTCCGCTGTACTGAGGCTCGCATGATAGAGCGGCTCGCCGGCATAGGAGCCGACGGATTCGCTCAGCTCCAGGCCGCTCGTGAACATCAGCGGCGCCTGCGGGGCGGCATGGGCGGCGAAGATCGAGAACATGCGTCGCTGCGCGTCTTGGGTCAGGTGGAAGAAGCTGTCCCAGGCCACAAGGCCGCCGAAGCGCCGGCCGAGTGCCAGGCTGCGCATGTCGGCAACGAGCCATTCGTGATCGGGAAAGCGCTCGCGGCACATCGCGATCATGGCGACCGAGGAATCGACGCCCGTCACGCGTCGCCGGTTCTCGATCAGATAGCGCGCCATGGGCTCGCCGCTGCCGCAGCCGATATCGAGGATCGCGTCGCCGGGCGTCGACAGGGCGAGGAACCGGTCGAGCCAGCCTTTCTCGAACAGGATCTTCAGCCGGTCCTTGTCGAAGCGCCGGGCGTTGCGCTCGTAGAGCGAGATCACCGCCTCGGCCGGACCGGACATCAGATCGAGAGCTTGTTGAAGATGAAGCGCGGGATATGGCGGACGACCAGCATGATCGCCTGCCAGATCGGCGGGGCATAGATCACCGGCGAGCCGCGCTCGATGCCCTTGACGATCGTGCGCGCCACATCCTCGGTCGAGGCGACACGGCGGCCCTCGGCCTGGATGTCGGAGGTCATCGGCGATTCGGTCGGGCCCGGCTTGATCAGCACCACCTTCACGCCGGTGCCCGCCAGCCGATGCTCCATGCCCTCGGCGTAGCGCGCGAGGAAGCCCTTGGCGGCGCCATAGGTGTAGTTCGCCTTGCGCCCGCGATCGCCCGCGACCGAACCGATGATCGCCAGCGTGCCGCGACCGGCGGCCCGGAAATACCTGGCGAAGGACTCGGCGAAGAGGACAGGGGAGAGCGCGTTGATCTCGAGCGACTCGCGGCAATAGGCGAGATCGTTCTCGCTCTTCTGCTGGTCGGCGAGCCAGCCTTGGGCGATCAGCGCGATGTCGACCGGGCCGGATGCGGTGACATCGCTCACCAGGGCACCTATTGCGGCGGGATCGAGGAAGTCGCCCTTGACGATGCTGACCGTCGATTGCGGGCTGCGCACGCGCAGGTCGGCGGCGATCTTCTCGGCTTTCGGGACATCGCGGACGACGAGGGTGAGGTCGACCGGTTGGCGGGCGACCCAGAGGCGGCAGCAATGCTCGGCGATGGCAGAGGTTCCGGCGACGACGACGATCTTCATGTCAGCTCCGATCAGCTCCCGATCAGCCGGCGCGACATTCCCGAGCTCATGCCCGGGTCGCGGAAGCGCGCAAAGGCACCGAGGTTTGGATAGCCTGCCTCGAACATCGGCCGCGGCATGCGGGCGTCCTTGGCAAGATAGAGCCGTCCGCCCGCCGCCGTCACGATGGCATCCAGCCTTTCGAACAATGCAGGGACCGCGCGCGAATTCCGGAAGTCGAGGGCGAGCGTCACGCCGCCCCGGGGAAAGCTCATGAGGCCCGCCGGCGCACGATCGCTGAAGGTCTTGAGCACGGCGAGGAAGGAGCCCTCGCCCGAGCGCGCGATGGCGTCCAGCATGTCGCGCGTCGCGTCGAGGGCCACGGTGCGCGGCACGACGCTCTGATACTGGTAGAAGCCCAGCGGGCCGTACATGCGGTTCCACTCGAGCACCGCATCGAGCGGGTAGAGGAACGGCTCGTAGTGCATCGTGCGCATGCCGGTGCGCCGGCTGTTGATGGCGTAGTAAAGCGCATTGAAGGGCTTGAGGGAGAGCCGATTCACCAGCGAGACCGGCGGCGTGAGCGGCATGCGGCGTTGGCGCTCGTGCCAGGATTTGCCGCCGCTCATCGACTGGCGCCCGCGCATGAACAGGCCGCGCAGCTCGGCCGAGGTGCAGTCGATCCACGACACGGTGTGCTCCCACGCCGCCTCCGACTGGTCGGACAGCGAGAAGAAGGCATCGAGGCCCTGGTAGGCGATCGTCTCGGTGTCCAGCCAAGGCCCTGTGGTGGGGCGGAGCTGCAATTCGGCCTCGACGATCAGTCCGGTGAGGCCGAAGCCGGCCACGGTGGCGGCGTACCAGTCGGGGCTGAGGTCGGGGCCGCACTCGATCGTCTCGCCGTCGCTGCGCACGAGCTTCAATCGCCGGACATGCTCGCCGAACGTGCCCATGACGTGATGGTTCTTGCCGTGCACGTCGTTGGCGATGGCGCCGCCCACGGTGACGAGCTGCGTGCCCGGCACGACCGGCAGGCTCCAGCCCTGCGGCACCGCCATGCGCTGGATGTCGCGAAGCGTGACGCCGGCCTCGCAGGTCAGGCGGCCGGCGATCACATCGAAGGCGATGAAGCGGCCGAGCCCTCGGGTCGTCCAGACCGTGCCGTCGGGATTGAGACAGGCATCGCCGTAGCTTCGTCCCATGCCGTAGGCGATGCCGGGCCGGTGACTCGCCAATGCCGCGGCGACCGTTTCGCGATCGGTGAGGGGAACGGCTTCGTGCGGTGCGGCGCTGAGACGCCCCCACGACGACACTGGTCTCAAAACATTGGCCTCATGACTTTGCCCTCGCCGCTGATAGTATAGGGAGAAACGCAGCGAATGGGAGCGGCATCGATTTCGACGGAAGCAAAGGCCCTGCTGCGCCTCATCCGGCCCAAGCAGTGGATCAAGAACGCGTTCGTGGTGGCGCCCCTCGTCTTCGCGCGTGAGTACTCCAATCTCCATGCGATCAAGCTCGCGGCCTTCGCCTTCGTGATGTTCTGCGTCGCTTCGTCGGCCTGCTACATCGTGAACGACATCCACGATGTCGAGAACGACCGCAATCATCCCACGAAGCGCCTGTCGCGTCCGCTGGCGGCGGGACTGCTGTCGGTGCGGACCGCAGTGCTGCTGCTGGCACTGTTCTACGCAGTGTTGGCGGCGGGCTTCGTCTTCCAGCCGGCGTTGATCGCGCCGATCATGGCCTATCTGCTGCTGCAGGTGGCTTACTCGTTCTTCCTGAAGCATCAGCCGGTCTTCGATATTTTCTCGATCGCCGTGGGCTTCGTGCTGCGCGTCTGGGCGGGCGCCGAGGCGCTGGACGTGCCGCTGTCGAGCTGGATGGCCATCACCACGCTCTGCCTCGCGCTCTATCTCGCCTCGATCAAGCGGCGGCAGGAGCTGAACAGCACCGGGACGGAAGCGCGCAGCGTGCTGCGCCACTATTCGGTGGCACTGGTCGACCGCTACGCCGAGATGTCGGCGATGGGGGCGCTGGTTTTCTACAGCCTGTTCGTCATCTCGACGAACAACAAGCTCAGCGCCACCATCCCCTTGGTGATCTTCGGCCTGTTCCGCTACTGGTTCGTGGTCGAGAGCAAGGATGGCGGCGAATCGCCGACCGACGCCGTGTTCAGCGACTGGCCTCTGGCCCTCTGCGTGCTGGCCTGGGTCGTCGTCTGCGTCGTCGTCCTGAAGGGCTAGGCATGAAGGGCGTCCCGGTCCTGATCGCAGGCGGCGGACCGGTCGGCATGACGCTGGCGCGGGCGCTGGCACATTTCGGCGTGCGTTGCCTGCTGGTCGAGCGTCAGCCCTCGACGACCAGGCATCCCAAGATGGACATCACCAACGGCCGCTCGATGGAGCTGTTCCGGCGGCTGGGCCTGGCCGACAAGCTGCGCGCCGTGGCCGTGCCGGAGGAGAATTGTTTCGACGTCTCCTGGATCACCACGCTCTGCGATCGCGAACTGCATCGCTTCCGTTATCCGAGCGTGACGGAAAAGCGGGCCGAGATCCTGGCACGCAACGACGGCACTCAGCCGCGCGAGCCCGCCATGCGGGTGAGCCAAGTGAGGATCGAGCCCGTGCTGCGCGACGCCATCGTCAGGGATCCGCTGGTCGACGCGCGCTGGGGCGTGGCCTTCGAGGATTTCGTGGCCGACGCGGAAGGCGTCACCTGCACCCTGCGGACGGTCGCGACGGGCGAGACCGAGCAGGTGCGCTGCGATTTCCTGGCGGGCTGCGATGGCGGCTCGAGCATCGTGCGCGAGAAGCTCGGCATCGCGCTCTCGGGGCGGGCCAATGTCGCGCATCGCTACATGGTTCATTTCCACAGCGACGCGCTCGACCTCCTGCAGGCCTTCGGCGTCGCCTGGCACTATCAGAGCGCCATGGGCACCCTGATCGCGCAGGACGACAAGGACACCTGGACCTTGCAGATGCGCATGCCGACCGATGGCGACACCGATCCCAACGCCGTACTCGACGCCTGGGTCGGCCGCGGCGGCTTTCCGCGCGAGATCCTGGTCGCCAATCCCTGGTTCACCAACCTGCTGCTGGCCGACAGCTACGGTGGCGGCCGCGTCTATCTCGCGGGCGACTCGGCGCACCAGTACATCCCAACCGGCGGCTACGGCATGAACACCGGCATAGGCGACGCCATCGATCTCGGCTGGAAGCTCGCCGCCGCCGTGAAGGGCTTTGGCGGACCGGGCCTGCTGGCGTCCTACGACCGCGAGCGGCGGCCGGTCGGCTATCGCAATCGGCTCGCCTCGGAACGCCACACCGCTGTGCGCATCAAGATCGCCGAGCTCTACGAGAAGGAGCGTGATCCCGACGTGCTCGCGCGCGCCATCGCCGGACTAGGCAATGCCGAGAACGAGAGCTGGGGCATCGAGTTCGGCTATCGCTATGACGGCGTCGAACCTAATCCCACCGTCTACGAACCGACGACGGCGCCGGGTGCGCGGCTGCCGAGCGTGTTCCTGAGGGACGGTTCGGCGCTCTACGATCGCCTCGGCCCGTGGTTCACCCTGCTGCGCTTCGGCGATGCCGATCCCTCGCCGCTGATCGACGCGGCGCCCGCGCCTCTGGAGACAGTGATCGTCGACGATCCCTCCATCGCGCCGATCTACGAGGCGAAGCTCGTCCTGGTGCGGCCCGACACCCATGTCGCCTGGCGCGGCAACGATTGCGCCGACGGCCGCGCCGTATGGCGGCAGGTATTGGCATGATGTTCATTGGACCGCGGGCCTCCAGGCCCGCTCAAATCACGAGCGGGCCTGGAGGCCCGCGGTCCGCATGCCGATGAAAATCGCCATCATCGGGGGCGGCCTGGGCGGGCTGTCGGCGGCACTGCATCTCGTCCGTGCGGGCTTCGACGTGCAGGTCTACGAGCAGGCATCGCGCATCACCGAGATCGGCGCCGGCATCCAGATCAGCCCCAACGCCTCGCGTCTGCTGATCCGGCTGGGGCTGAAGCCCGCGATGGACGCGGCCGGCGTCTTTCCGCAGGCGGTGCACCAGCGCCGCTGGGACGATGGCCGCACCTTGCAGCGCGCGCCGGTTGGCAAGCTGGTCGAGGAGACGTTCGGCGCGCCGTACTATCACTTCCATCGCGCGGATCTCGCCAACCTGCTGGCCAACGCCTTGCCAGCGGAGCGCCTGCATGTCGGGCACAAGTTCGTCGATCTCGAGCAGAAGGGCGAGAAGGTGATCGCGCGCTTCGAGAATGGCGCGAGCGAGGAGTTCGACCTACTGGTCGGCGCCGACGGCATCCACAGCCGCGTGCGCCACGTCGTGTTCGGTCCGGAGAAGGCGCGCTTCACCGGCTGCGTCGCCTGGCGCGGGCTTATTCCGGCGGAGAAGGTCGCTCATCTCGGTATCGAGGTCGCCTCGCATAACTGGATGGGGCCTGACGGCCACGTCGTCCACTACTGGGTCGGGGCGGGCCGCTTCATGAACGTTGTCTGCGTCACCGAGCACGGCCACTGGACGTCGGAAAGCTGGACCGAGAAGGGCAATGTCGCCGACGCCGCGGCGCGCTATGCCGACTGGCATCCGCTGGTGCGTGGCCTGATCGCCTCGTTTCCCGAGACCTATGTCTGGGCGCTGCACGATCGCCTGCCGCTGCCGCACTGGACCGCGGGCCGCGTGACGCTGCTGGGCGATGCCTGCCATCCCATGCTGCCCTTCATGGCCCAGGGCGCGGCGCAATCGATCGAGGATGGCGCGACACTCGCCGCGTTGCTGGCCGCCACGCCAGACGAGATTCCGACCGTGCTTCGGCGCTACGAGGAGATCCGCAAGCCGCGCGCTACGCGTTTGCAGCAGGCGAGCGCCGCCAACCGCACGCGCTTCCATCTTCCTGACGGGCCCGACCAGGAGGCGCGCGATGCGGCCATGGCCGCGTCGGGCGATCGCTCGATCGCCAATATCGGCTGGCTCTATCTGCATGACGCGGCGGCGCCGGTTTAGTAAAGGTAGCCCGGCTGGCGTCGAGTGAGGGGCATGATGCAAAGGCGTTCTGTGCTGGCGGCCTTGGGCGCCGCCGTCGTGAGCTCTCCGCGCGTCCTGCTGGCCCAGCGGATGCCGCGCGTGGCGTTCGTGCTGCCGGCCGCGGCGCCGACCGACAAGACGCCGCTTGGCCATTCGCTGCTTCAGGGCCTCGCCAAGGTGGGCTTCGTCGAGGGCAGGAACCTGGCTTTCGAGCCGCGCGGTGCGGAGGGCCACTTGGATCGCCTGCCGGCGATCATGGCCGAGCTCACTGCCGCCAAGGTCGATGTGATCATGACCAGCTCCTATCCCTGCGCGCTGGCGGCCAAGGACGGCACGACGCTCCCGGTCGTGGCGATCAATTGCGGCGATCCGGTCGCGACGGGCCTGGTGCCGAGCCTCGCTCATCCGGGCGGCCACGTGACCGGCGTCTCCGATGTCTCGGCCGAACTCACGCCCAAGCGCATGGACCTGCTGCGCGCGGTGTCGCCCAATCTGAATCGCGTCGGCATCCTGTGGAACGATGGCGATCACGGCATGCAGCTCCGCGCGCAGGCCTCGGAGGCGGGCGCCAAGTCGATGTCGATCGACGTGGAGAAGCTCGGCATCCACACCGCGGGCGATTTTGATCGGGTGTTCGGCGAGCTGACCAGCGAGAAGCCGGGCGGCCTGCTGGTGGTGGCCGACATGCTCACCATGGGCAACACCAAGCGCATCTTCGAGTACGTGATGGCGCAGAAGCTCCCCACGATCTACGAGATGGATTTCCTGGCCGTGGCAGGCGGCCTGATGTCCTACGGCCCCGATCCAGACGAGACCTCCGAGCGTGCCGCCGCGCTGGTCGGCCGGATCCTGAAGGGCGCCAGCCCCGCCGACCTTCCGTTCGAGCAGCCGACGCGCTTCAAGCTGGTGGTCAATCTCAAGACGGCCAAGGCGCTCGGCCTCACGGTTCCGCCGCGCGTCCTGGCCGCGGCCGATCAGGTGATCGAGTAGTGAGCAGCCTCGCCGTCCGCGCCCGCTGGGCGCTTGTCCACGAGGAAGGCGCCGCTCGCATCGTCACCGATCGCTGGATCGTGGCCGAGGGCGATCGCATCGCGGCCATTGTCGCCGACAAGCCGTCGGCGGAGATCGTGATCGACCGGCCCGATCTCTTCGTGCTGCCGGGGCTTATCAACCTGCACAACCACGTCTTTACCGAGGCGCTGATCCGCGGGCGCTCGGAGGATCTTTCGAAGGACCTGTACGAAACCAATCTCGTCTACGGATTGCTGATGCCGCTCGGCAAGCTCGCCATGGACCATCTGTCGCCCGCCGACTGCGAGGCGATAGCCGAAATGGGCCTGATGCAGCTCATGAAGAGCGGCGTCACGACCTTGATGGAATCGTTTCGTTCGGGCCTCACCGAGCCGTTCGTATCGGCAGCGACGCGCGCGGGCCTGCGCTTCTATGCCGGCCCTTATCTCTTCTCGACGCCCGACCTCGATATCGATGCCGACGGCAGGCCGACCTACAAGGATGGCGGCGGCGACGCCGATGCGGCCTCGATCGAGCAGTGGCGCGCGCTCTACCAGCGCCATCACGGCACCCACGACGACCGCATTCGCGTGACGCTCTCACCTCACGCCACGGACACGTGCAGTCCCGATCTGCTGCGCAAGGTCCGCGGCCTGGCCGACGAGCACAAGTGCCTCGCCACCATCCATGTCGCGCAGAGCCGCGAGGAGGTGGCCAAGAGCCGGCAGCTCCATGGCCGCACGCCGACGGAGCTGCTCGAGTCGGTGGGACTGCTGGGGCCGGACGTGCTGCTGGCGCATTGCCTCTTCTCCAGCGACTCCGATCTCGACATCGCTCGTCGCCACGACGCCACGGTGATCAACTGCCCGCGCACCTTCGCGCGCGGCGGGGCGACGGCGGCGTTCGGGCGCTTCCAGCGGCGCGGGCTGCGCACGGTCGTCGGCACCGACGGCTACGTCCCCGACATGGTGAGCGAGCTGCGCGCGGCCGGCATGGTTTCCAAGCTCGCGGCACAGGATCCGGGCGTCGCCACGGCGGCGCAGCTCGTGGATGCGGTTACGACCATGGCGGCGACGGCACTCGGCCGCAATGATATCGGTCGACTTGCGGTCGGCGCCAAGGCCGACATTGCGGCGATCCGGCTCGACGGCGCGCATGTCGTGCCGGTGACCGATCCGCGCAATGCGATGATCTGGCGGGTGCATGCGACCGACGTCTGGGCGAGCGCGATCGACGGCAAACCGGTCGTGAACGAAGGCCGCTATCTTGCGGGTGACGAGCCGGCGATCGTCGCACGGGCCGGCGCCGTGCTTGCGAAGGTCGAGGAGCTGGCGCGGTCGTCCGGCATTCTCGCGCGCGCGAAGTAGCGGTGGCCGAGGCTTTCAAGGCCGTCCACGCCGACGGCTACAACAAGATCATGGGCCGCTTCAGCGCGAGCCTCGCGCAGCAGTTCATTGCCTTCACGGGATATCGCGCGGACGAAAGGATCCTCGATGTCGGCAGCGGCACCGGCAGCCTCACTTTTGCCTTGGCCGCGCGCGGCAAGCACAAGGAAATCGTCGGCGTCGATGTCGGGGAGCCGTTCGTCGCCTATGCCAGCGAGCGCAACACCGATCCGCGCATCAGCTTTCGCATCGCCGACGCCACGGCCTTGCCGTTCGAAGCCGCCACTTTCGATCGCGCCGTCTCCCAGCTCGTGCTGCAATTCGTGCCCGATCCGCTCAAGGCCGTGCGCGAGATGAAGCGCGTGGTACGGCCGGGCGGTCTGGTCGCGGCCTGCGTGTGGGATGCCTATGGCGGCCAGCCGCATATCCGCATGCTGTGGGACACGGCGGCGACCCTGGGCCTCCTCAAGGCGCCGCACAGCATCATCCGCCCGCTCAGCACCGATGGCGAGATGGCGGAGGCGTGGTGCGCGGCGGGCCTCGTCGACGTGGTGCCGGACGAGATCACGATGCGATTCGTGTTCCAGGACTTCCACGACTACTGGTCGCCCTATCTCGGCGGCGACGGCCCGCTCGGCGAGATGGTGATGGGGCTGACTTCCGCCGACCGCGCCGTGCTCGAACAGAAGATGCGCGAGATCTATCTCAGCAGCCGGCCCGACGGCCCGCGCTCCTTCATCGCCTCGGCCTGGGCCTGCAGGGGCGTCGTGCCGGGCTAGCGCTTCAGCGCGCCCAGCACCTCGTCGGTATGCTCGCCGAGCTTGGGCGAGGAACGCGCCGAGACCGGCCGCTTGCGGTCGAAGGTGATGGGGAGGCCGACCACCTTGGGATCGCCACCCGGCAATTGCTGCACGATCTCTGCCGCGGCGAATTGCGGTGCGTTCACCAGCTCGCCGATGTCGTTGACGGCAGCACAGGGCACGCCCGCTTTCTCCATCGCCTCGACCCATTCAGGCCGCGTCTTCTTCTTCATCGCGGCGTCGATCATGGGCAGCAGCTCGGTCTTGTTGGCCACGCGCGCCGCCGACTTGGCGAATTTCGGATCGGTCGCCCAGTCGGGATGACCCAGCACCTGCGCGCAGCGCGCCCACAGCCGGTCGTTGCCGGGCGCGAGACAAAGCGCGAGGCCGTCGGCGCAATCGAAGGTCTGGTAGGGCACGATCACCGTGCCGCCGGTACCGTGGCGCTTGGAGATGGTGCCGTTGGCGATGTAGCTGTTCACGCCGCCCTCGACCCAGTGCACGGCCGAGTCGAACAGCGAAGTATCGACCAGGCAGCCCTTGCCGGTCCTGTCGCGCTGCCGGAGCGCTGCCAGCGCGCCGATGGTGCAGAACATGCCGGTCGCCTTGTCGTTGATCGAGGCACCGCAGAAGGTCGGCGGATCCTCGGGCCGGCCGGTCACGCTCATCATGCCGCCATAGGCCTGCAGCAGGGGATCGAAGCCCGGCTTCATCTTGAGCGGCCCCTGGTAGCCGAAGGCCCAGATCGAGCAGTAGATCAGCCGCGGGTGGCGGGCGAGCATCGCCTCGGGGCCGATGCCGATCTCGTCGACGACGCCGGGCCGGAGATTCTGGATCAGGATGTCGGCGGTCTCGCAGAGCGCGTGGAGCTTGTCGATGTCGGCCGCGAGCTTGAGGTCGAGTACGACCGAACGCTTGTTGCGGTTCTGGCTGTAGAAGTAGAGCGAGGTCTTGCCGTCGGGCCCGAACGGAGGGCCCCAGATGCGCGCATCGTCGCCGCCCTCGGGCTTCTCGATCTTGATCACATCGGCGCCCATGTCGGCCAGGATCACGCCGGCCAGCGGTCCGGCCAGTGCCTGGCCCACTTCGATCACCCTTACACCTTCGAGAGGGAGCATCGCTTCGTCTTCCTTCGCTACAATTTCAGCAGGTTGCCGTAGCCGTCGATCCGGTCGTGCACGCCCGCGCGGCGCAGGCAATGCCAGAGGCTCGCCTGGTTGGCCGAGATCGCCGGCCGCTTGAGGTCCTGTTCGAGCGCTTCGAGGATACCGACGCAGCGGAAGCCCGTGCCGCCCAACAGCACGCCGTCGGCCGTGTCGGGGCAGCCGGCGCGGATCTGCGCGTAGAGCGGCTCGATCTGTTGCGCGAAGCCCATGCCGTGGGCGTAGAGGTCGTTCGGCGGCAGGTCACGCCAGCCGGGACCGGGATCGTAGCGCAGGCTGCCCGCCGGTTCGAAGCCGTGGTCGGCGTAGTAGGTCATCGCCTTCTTGATCGTATCGTCGGGATACCAGGGTGGCATCACGAGGAATGGCCGCTTCACCTTCGAGGCCGTGAGAGCGGCCATCGTGTCGGTGCCGTTGGTGGTGGCGATCGTGTTGGAGCCGATGACGGCGGCGAGGGCCGCCGCCGTCGCATCGTCCCAACCCTTGCCCCCGACGACGCTGCTGGTCGTATGCGCGAGCACCACCGCCTCGAGCTTCATGGCGGCGAATTGTTTGGCGCCGCGCATCAGGTCGTCCGACAGCTCCACGCCCGACTTGTCTGCACGCCATGCCGCCCAGGGCGACTTCGAGGTCACGCGTGCGGCATGGACCGAGACGCCCGGCGGCGCCATCGCCCACCATTCGGCTTCGGGTACGGCCTCGTTGCCGACGATGAAAATGCCGATGCGGGCCCGCCAGCCCCAATTGTCGCGGTGGGTCATGAGCCTCTCGCCCGGAAGAACGACCAATGATCGCGCATGAACGCCTCGCGAGCGGCGGCCTGCGTCGCCGGATCGGCGAGGGGCTTGGCCGCGCGGCGCTGGAAGATCATGTCGCGCCGCACGTTGGTCGTGTTGGACGACGTGCCGTGCCCCAGGAAGCTGTGCGCCACGATGATGTCGCCAGGGCTGAGCCGCGGCACGACCATGCGCGCGTCCTTCAGGATCTCGTCCTGCGTCGCGATCTTCACGTTGCCCCAGTGGACCGGCGCGACCTGGCTCCGGAAGACCTCGGCGAACCTGTCATGCGATCCCGGCAGCACATGAAATCCGCCCGCCGTGTTGGACGACACGTTCGTCAGCGCGACGCCAAACACGAAATTGAACGCCGCCAGCGACGGTCCTCGACCGCCGTCGATATGGAAGTGCCGCCGGATGTTGGTCTCGCTCACGAAGCCCGGCGTCGTCGAGGCGAACTGGATGCGGTCGGGCGTCTGCACCGATTCCAGGATCTCCTCTGCGAGCGGATCGAGGACGGTCTCGACGATGGCGACGAAGGCCGGATGCGGGCAATGCCAGATCTCGCGCCAGGACTCATCCGCGGTGCGCTTCCATCCGCCGTCGGGATGGCTGGCATTCAGCACCTCCGCCGCCGCCGCCGCGTCGCGCACGAGGCGGTCCTCGATCGCGTGGCTGACGATCGTGTAGCCGTCGCGATGAAGCTCGTCCCAGTGCGCCGCGGTGAAGGCCACGCTCAGCCTTTGTTCGGATTGATCAGATACTTCTCGCCCGTCGCGCGCTTGTTGTAGACGGCGATATTGTCGAGCTGCAGCGCTTCGGGGAGCGAGATCGTCTTGGTGTAGTGGCTGGCGAAGGTCGTCTTGAGCTCGTTTGCCACGCGCTCGCGCAGCCGCTTCTGGTCGTCGCGGCCGATCTTCTGCAGGAACGGCGTCAGCAGCCAGCCGCCAATCCCCCACATCATGCCGAAGGTGCGTTTGATCTCCGTCGGGCCGACGTCGAGGCCGCCGTAGATATAGACCTGCTTGTGCACGCTGGAGCCGTAGCGGCTGTAGGTCTTGGCCGTCTTGTTGATGGCGATCTCCATCGCCGTCAGGATCTGGCCGGCGAGCTTGCCGCCGCCGATCGCGTCGAAGGCGATGGTGGCGCCGGTGTCGACCAGCGCCTGGGTCAGGTCCTCGAGGAAAGTCGGCGAGGACGAATCGACGACATGCTTGGCGCCGATGTCATGCAGGATCTTCGCCTGCGCGGGGCTGCGCACGATGTTGACCAGGCCGATCCCGTCCTTGAGGCAGATCTTGTTCAACATCTGGCCGAGGTTGGAGGCGGCGGCGGTGTGGACCAGCGCCTTGTGGCCCTCGCGCTTCATGGTCTCGGTCATGCCGAGCGCCGTCAGCGGATTGACGAACCACGAGGCTCCGTCGGCCGCGGTCGTGCCGGCGGGCAGGGGCTGGCAGTCGCGCGCGTTGAGCAGGCGATACTGCGCGTACATCGCGCCGCCGATCATCGACACGACCTTGCCCTTGAGCGCTTGCGCGGCGTCCGATGAACCCGCCTTCACGACCGTGCCCGCGCCTTCGTTGCCGACGGGCATCGACTCGTCGAGGCGCGCGGCGAGGAAGGGCAGTGTCGATTGCGGGACCTTGGCGGTGACGACGATGTCGGCGCCGCTGCCGGTGACCTTGGCCGCGCTCATGTCGGCGGGGCCGAGCAGTAACCCTAAGTCCGACGGGTTGATCGGCGTCGCCTCGACCTTCACCAGGACCTGGTCGGGGCCGGGCTCGGGGATCGCCACCTTGGCCAGCGACAGTTCCAGCTCGCCGGTCTTCTTGATCAGGGAGCGCAGCTCCAGGGCCGTGTCGGTCATCGTTCTCTCTCCGTTGGATCGGGGACCATAATAGGAAAAATCAGCCGCGCCAGGCAGGCCGGGTCGTCGAGAAGGCGAGCATGCAGCCGAAGGCCACGATGCCGGCCGCCACGAAGCCGAACAGGCCGCGTGTGCCCCAATGCAGCACGTCGAGCGCCAAAAGGCTTCCCAGCACGGCGATGGCGATGCGCGTCAGATTGGCGGCGACCGGCCAGACCATCTCGCCCGTGCCCTGCGAGGCGAAGTAGAGCGCCATGGCGAGTCCGAAGAAGCCATAGACGGGCCCGACCGTGCTGAGATAGGTGCGACCCGAGGCCAGCGCATCGGGATGGTGCGTGAACAGGCCGAGCCAGAGATCGGGCCAGATCGCCACGACAAGGCCGATGGCGGCCGCGATGGCGCCCGCCATCAGCGCGCCGGCCCAGGCGACGGCGCGGGCGCGGGCATATTGCCGAGCGCCGATATTGGTGCCGACCAGCGTCGTGAGCGCGGCGCCGATGCCGAAGCTGATGGGCACGAGCATGTATTCGAGGCGGCTGCCGATGCCGTAGCCCGCGATGGCGGCGTCGCCCGCACGGCCGACCAGGCCGGTGACGGCGAGCACCGTGCCGTTGGTCAGCAGCACGACCAGGCAGGCGATCAGCCCGACCTTAAGGATGTCACGGAAGGCGCGCCAGCGGAATCCATCGGCGGGCCAGCGCAGGCGAAGCGTCGCGCCGGGACCGACGAGGCGCGAGGACATCCAGAGGGCGGCGATGATGTAGGAGATCACCGACGAGGTCGGCGGCCCGCAGATGCCGAGCCGCGGCAGGCCCGCCCAGCCCAGGGTCAGTGCGCCGGTGAGCGGGATCTGCACGACCGCCGTCGCGACCAGGGCCACGCCCGGCGTCGCCATGTCGCCGGTGCCGCGCAGCATCGAGGCCATCGAGTTGGCGATCCAGTGCGCGATGCAGCCCAGGAAGAGCACGGTCGCGAAGGCCTGCGCCTCGTCGAGCGCGCGGCCGCTGCCGCCGAGCGCGCCGTAGATCGACCGGCCGAAGCCCGCGAAGCCGATGGCGAAGAGGGCGGCCATGATGCAGGCGATGACCAGTGCATGCACGGCCGCAGCTTCGGCTGCGGCACGATTGCCTGCGCCCAGCGCCCGCGCGACGGAGGAGGAGATGCCGCCGCCCATGGCGCCCGCCGACATCTGTAGCATCGCCATCTGCGAGGGGAAGACGAGGGCGAGCGCCGCGAGTTCGGTGAGGCCGAGCTGGGCCACGAACCAGCTGTCGGAGATGCTGACCAGGCTCTGCAGGGCCACGTTCAGCACGTTGGGTGCCGCGAGGCTCAAGATGGTCGATACGATCGGGCCCGCCAGCATCATCTGCCGGCGGTCGGCGGGAGTCATGGCGGCGTTGCTAGCACGCCCGCCCGGTTCCACCTATTTTTGCGGACCGGAAAGCGAGATGTCGCGCTCGGCGCGGAAGATGTTGCTGTAGAGATTGGCGATCCACTGCCGGCCGCTCGACGTGACGTTCAGGTAGCGGATCGCGGTCTGCACATGCGGCGCCACGCTGTTCCAGTAGAATTGCGGATAGAGGTTCACCAGATCGGCCGGCGAGCTGTAGCCGAGCTGACGGTTCAGGCCTGCCTCCTCGAACTCGACATAGAGCGCATTGGCCTTGCGGATGTAATGCGGGTCGCCCAGCTGGCCGATCAGGTCGGCGGCGCGCAGGATCGCGGGCTCTTCGTCGATCTTCTCGCCGGGCAGCGGAATGCTCGCGGGAAAGCGCGTGCCCTCGACGGCGCGGGCGATACGCTCGGGATCGAGCATGTCCACGCCGACGACACGATCCATGGCGAAGAGCTTGGAACGGTCGACATGCCAGGCGAGCAAAGCGGCGTCCGACGAGCCGCGCGGCAAGGCCTTCTTCTGGCCCGTCGCATCGACCACATAGCCCTGTGCGTCGTCCGACTTGAACAGGCCGCGCACATAGCCGATGTCGTGCATCAGGCAGGCGATGATCACATGCGCGTAGTCCTCGGCCGACATGTGCGAGTGCAGGGCCCGGCCGCGCATGATGTCGTGGCCCGCGAGGGTCACCAGCATCGTGTGCTCGACATTGTGGTAGAGCGCGTCGCTGTTGCCGATGCACTCGATGGCGATGCGCGCGATCGAGGGCACGACCTCGACGAGGTGGCGTTCGCGCGACGAGCTGAATCGCCGCTTCATGTAGCCGCTCAGGAACTCGCCCAACGCGTCGGCGGCAAGCTCGGGAACCGTGATCATGTCCCGACCGTAGCGCGGCCGGATGACGGTATTGCGACGTCACTCCGCGGCGAGCGGCCGGGGCGCGATCCAGGCGTCGAAATCGCGCAAGGCGCGTGCGGCCATCGCCTGCTTGCGTTCCTTGCCCTTGCTGAAGCCTTCGATCGGCGGGAACAGACCGAAGTTGACGTTCATCGGCTGGAAAGTCGTGGCGTCGGCGCCGCCAGTGATGTGGCCGAGCAGCGCGCCCATCGCGGTCGTGTGCGGCGGGGGAGCGAGCGTCTGGCCAAGACGTTCGGCGGCCGTGAAGCGACCGGTCATCAGACCGACGGCAGCACTTTCGACATAGCCCTCGCAGCCCGTGATCTGGCCCGCGAAGCGCAGGCGTGGATCGGCCTTCAGCCGTAGCGTCGCATCGAGCAGGCGCGGGCTGTTCAGGAAGGTGTTGCGATGCAAGCCGCCCAGCCGCGCGAATTCGGCTTTCTCGAGTCCGGGAATGGTGCGGAAGATGCGCGTCTGCTCGCCATGCTTCAGCTTGGTCTGGAAGCCCACGATGTTCCACAGCGTGCCGAGTGCATTGTCCTGGCGGAGCTGCACGACGGCCCACGGCCGGCGCCCGGTGCGCGGATCGCGCAATCCGACGGGCTTCATCGGCCCGAAGCGCAGGCTCTGCGGGCCGGTCGCGGCGATCACCTCGATCGGCTGGCAGCCCTGGAAGTAGGGCGTGGTCGCTTCCCACTCCTTGAATTCGGTCTTGTCGCCCGCGAGCAGCGCCGCGACGAAGGCTTCGTACTGCGGCTTGTCCATCGGGCAGTTGTAGTAGTCGGCGCCGTCTCCTGCCGGGCCGCCCTTGTCGTAGCGCGACTGCTTCCAGACGATCGACTGGTCGATGCTCTCGTGATGCACGATGGGCGCGATCGCGTCGAAGAAGGCGAGTGACTCCTCGCCGGTCAGCCCGCCGATCGCCTCGGCGAGCGAGGACGAGGTGAGGGGGCCCGTCGCCACGATGACGCTGTCCCAGCCGGCCGGCGGCAAGCCTGCGATCTCCTCGCGCCTGAGTTCGACCAGCGGATGGCCGAGCAACGTGTCCTGCACTGCAGCGGAAAAGCCGTGGCGATCGACGGCGAGCGCGCCGCCGGCCGGCAGCTTGTGCGCATCGGCCGCGCGCATGATCAGCGAGCCCGCGCGCCGCATCTCCTCGTGCAGGAGGCCCACGGCATTGTTGTAGGCATCGTCGGAACGGAACGAATTGGAACAGACGAGCTCGGCGAGCTGATCGGTCTGATGCGCCTCGGTGCCGCGCACGGGCCGCATCTCGTGCAGCACGACGGCCACGCCCGCTTCCGCGAGCTGCCACGCCGCCTCGCTGCCCGCGAGGCCGCCGCCGACGATATGCACCGGGCGCTGCTTGGCGCTTGACGTCATGTGCTCCAACCTGAGACTGAAGTGTCATACATGGGAGAGCCCGACATGGCGATCAAGTTCCACAATCCGAAGACCGTTTCCTTCTCCGGCAAGTACAGCCTGGGCGCCGAGGTCGCGCCCAATGCGCGGCTGTTCTTCGTCTCGGGCCAGGTCGGCGTCGATTCGCGCGGCAAGCTGCAGCCCACCTTCGAGAAGCAGGCGGCGCAGGTCTGGAAGAATATCGGCCAGGTCCTGAAGAGCGCCGGCATGGGCTACAAGGACATCGTCAAGATGACGACGTTCCTCACCGATTCGCGCTTCGTGGTGCCCAACCGCGCCGTGCGCGACCAGTTCATCACCAGCGAACCCTATCCTGCCTCGACCCTGCTGATCGTGGCCGGCCTCGCCGATCCCGCGATGCTGATCGAGGTCGAGGTGGTTGCCGCGAAGTGAGGGCAATCGCCACCTTCGCCGCCATCCTGCTCAATTTCGGCGCGGCGGCGGCCCAGGAAATGGCGCCTCCACCGGCCGGCACCAGGCTCCTGCTCGAGGCGATAGGCGAGGGTGTGCAGATCTATGTCTGCAAGCCGAACGAAATAGGCTTTTACTGGGAATTCAAGGCGCCCGAAGCCAGGCTTGTCGACAAGCAGGGCCACGAGGTCGCGACGCACTTCGCCGGGCCGACCTGGAAGGCGACCGACGGCAGCAGCGTCGTGGGCCAGGTCATCGTGCGCGACGATCCGCCGGACAGCGGCGCGATCCCCTGGCTGCTGCTCAAGGCCAGGAGCCATGACGGCGCGGGCGTGATGGCCAATGTCGCCTTCATCCGCCGCTCGCTCACGCGCGGCGGCCAATCGGCGCCCGCTGGCTGCGACGCCGCGCACAAGGGGGCCGAGGCGCGCTCGCCCTATTCGGCGTTCTATCAGTTCTACGGCGCTCCGGCGAAATGACCGACAGCCTCAAGATCGCGCTGGCCCAGCTCAACCCCAAGGTCGGCGACATCGTCGGCAACCTGGCGAAGGTGCGCGCGGCGCGGGCCGAGGCGAAGAAGCAAGGCGCCGATCTGGTGATCACCTCGGAGCTGGTGATCGCGGGCTACTTCCCCGAGGACCTGGTGCTGAAGCCGTCCTTCCAGAAGCAGTGCATGGAAGCGGTCGAGGCGCTGCGCGCCGACACCAACGACGGCGGGCCGGCCTTGTTCGTCACCACGCCGTGGCGCGAGGACGACAAGCTCTACAATGCCATCATCGCGCTCGATAAGGGCGAGATCATAGGCAAGCGCTTCAAGGTCGACCTGCCGAACTACGGCGTGTTCGACGACAAGCGCGTCTTCACCCCGGGGCCCATGCCGGGACCGCTGATCTACAAGGGCGTGCGCATCGGCGTGCCGATCTGCGAGGACGTCTGGACGCCTGACGTCGTGGAATGCATCGCCGAGACGGGCGGAGAGATCCTGCTGGTGCCCAACGGCTCGCCGTTCGAGATCGGCAAGACCGATGTGCGCGTGCAGCTGGGCGTCAAGCGCGTGATCGAAAGCGGCCTGCCCTTCGCCTATGTGAACCAGGTCGGCGGCCAGGACGAGGTGATCTACGACGGCGGCTCGTTCGTGCTGGGCGCCGATCGCCAGCTCAAGGCCAAGCTGGCCTCGTTCCGCGAGGAAGTGGCGACCGTCGAATTCCGCCGCAACGGCAAAGGCTGGGACGCTCAGCCCGCGGCCATCGCGCCGGAGCTCGACGACATCGAATCGATCTATCAGGCCATGATGCTCGGCCTGCGCGACTATGTGAACAAGACGGGCTTTCCTTCCGTCGTCATCGGCCTCTCGGGGGGCGTGGACTCCGCGCTCACGGCCGCGGTCGCCGCCGATGCGCTGGGACCGGGCCGCGTTCATACGCTGATGATGCCGTCGCCCTATACGAGCCGCGACTCGCTGGAGGACGCCAAGGCCTGCGCCGAGGCGATCGGCGTGAAATACGAGATCGTCGCCATCGAGCCCGCGATGGAGGCGTTCCGCAAGATGCTGACGCCGCTGTTCGGCAACAGGGCCGAGGACGTGACCGAGGAGAACATCCAGAGCCGCGCGCGGGGCGTCACGCTGATGGCGGTGTCGAACAAGCTCGGCGGCATGGTGGTGACGACGGGCAACAAGTCGGAGATGGCCGTGGGCTACGCGACCCTCTACGGCGACATGTGCGGCGGCTACAACGTGCTGAAGGACGTCTACAAGACGACAGTGTTCGAGCTCTGCAAATGGCGAAACGGGCATTTGCCCGTCGGGGCTCTGGGCGCACGCGGCCCGGTGATCCCGGAGCGCATCATCTCCAAGCCGCCGTCGGCCGAGCTGCGGCCCGACCAGAAGGACTCCGATTCGCTGCCGCCCTATCCGGAGCTGGACGCCATCCTGCGCGGGCTGATCGAGCGCGACCTCGGCGCCGAGGAACTGGAAGCCGAAGGGTTCGATGGCGCAACCGTGAACCGCGTCTGGCGTTTGCTTGAGGCCGCCGAATACAAGCGGCGGCAGGCGCCTCCGGGCGTGAAGATCACGTCGCGCCTGATCAGCAACAAGGAGCGCCGCTATCCCATCGTCAATGGATTCCGTGGCTGAGTCCTCCGGCCAGCTGAACCAGCTCTTCAAGCGGCTGGGGCCCGGCGTCGTCACCGGCGCGGCCGACGACGATCCGAGCGGTATCGCCACCTATTCGCAGGCGGGCGCCGCCACGGGCTTCAGCCTGCTTTGGACGGTGGTGCTCACCTGGCCGATGATGGTCGCCGTCCAGTCGGTCAGCGCGCGCATCGGGCGCGTCACCGGTCATGGTCTCGCTGCCAACATGCTGGGCGTCTTCCCGCGCTGGGTGGTGGGCGGCCTAGTGGGATTGCTGTTCATCGCCAACACCATCAATGTCGGCGCCGACCTCTCGGCCATGGGCGCCGCCACGCGGCTGGTGCTGGGCGGCAACCAGCATCTCTACACATTGCTTTTCGCCGTGGTGACGCTGCTCAGCGTCGTGCTGGTGCCCTACCACCGCTATGTCGGCGTGCTGAAGTGGCTCACCTTCAGCCTGTTCGCCTATGTCGGCGTGGTTTTCGCCGTCCATATCGACTGGCGCGCGGTGGCGATCGGTGCGCTCCTGCCGCGCTTCGAGCTGAGCGGCGATGCGGTGACCCTGATCGTCGCCATCTTCGGCACGACCATCAGCCCTTACCTCTTCTTCTGGCAGAGCTCGCAGGAGGTCGAGGAGGAGGAGGGTGATCCCGCGGCCGCGCCGCTGCTCAAGAAGCCGCAGCAGGCGCCGCACGAGCTGCAACGCATCGGCTGGGAGACCTGGGTCGGCATGGGCATGTCCAATCTGGTCGCCTTCTTCATCATCCTGACCACGGCGGCGACGCTCAACGCCCACGGCCATACCGACATCCAGACCTCGGAACAGGCCGCGGCGGCGCTGAAGCCGATCGCCGGCAACTGGGCGTTCGCCCTCTTCAGCCTGGGCATCATCGGCACGGGCCTGCTGGCGGTGCCGATCCTGACGGGATCGGCGGCCTATGCGGCGGGCGAGTTCGGCGGCTTCACCATCGGCCTCGAAAATCCGCCGCGAAAGGCCAAGGCGTTCTACGGCGTCATCGCCGCCTCGATCGTGCTGGGTGTCGCCGTCGACCTCTCTCCCCTCGAGCCATTCCGCATGCTCGTCTGGAGCGCCGTCGTGAACGGCGTCATCACCGTGCCGATCCTGATCGCGGTGATGATCGTGGCCTCGCGGCCCGAGCAGATGGGCGAATTCGTCGCAACCCTCAGCCAGCGCGTTTTCGGCTGGATCACGACCGCGATGATGGGAGCCGCCGCCGTCGGCATGTTCGTGCTGATGTGACTGCGGTATAAGGCAGGACGTGGGATGTGGGTCCTGCATGAAGAGAATAAGACGTCGAGAATTCATCCTGTCCGGAAGCGCGCTGGCGCTTGCCCACCCCGCGCGGGCGCAGCTTGCCTTGCCGGACCTCATCCCGCGCCGGCTGCTGTTCAGCGCGCCCGATCGCACGCGCGTCAATATCAGCCCCGACGGCAAGCTGATCGCCTTCCTGCGGCCGGTCGACGGCGTGCAGAACGTCTGGGTGGCGCCGCTCGCCGATCCCGGGTCGGAGCGCGCGCTGACCAAGATTTCCGACCGCGACGTCAACAGCCAGATCGTCTGGCCTTACGACAACCGGCACGTCGTCTACTTCCGCGAGCAGGGCGGCGACGAGAACTGGCAGGCCCATGCCGTCGACGTGACGAACGGCGAGATCAAGCCGCTCACGCCGGGGCCGGGCGTGACCTCCTACGTGCAGCAGACGTCGGTGCATTTCCCGGGCGAGCTGCTGGTCGGCCACAATGCGCGGGACAAGCGCTTCTTCGACGTCCATCGCGTCAATGTCGCGACCGGCGAGAGCAAGCTGGTCTATCGGAACGACCGTTTCGCCGCGCTCTTCACCGATCCGCACTTCAACGTGGCGTTCGGCTTTCTCTACCGTCCTGACGGCGGCTACGACCTGATCAAGCCCGACGGCACGCTGTTCCGGCGCATCGAGGCGGACGATGCCTACACGACGGGGCCGATCGAGTTCTCCGACGATGGCCGCACGCTCTACTGGCTCGACTCGACCAATCGCGACCGCTCGGCCCTGGTGGCGCAGGACCTGGCGAGCGGCAAGTTCCACGTGATGTCCGAGGACATCTACGCCGACTACGGCGAGCCGGTGCTCGATCCGGTGACGCGCGTGCCGATCGCGGCGCCCGCCGTCTACGGACATCGCCGCTGGGAGGTGCTCGATCCGGCGGCGCTGCCCGATCTCGACATCATCAAGACGTCGATCCAGGGCGAGCTGGGCGGCTTCAACCTCTGCAACGACCGCTCGCACTGGGTGGTCTATGGCGAGCCGACGGCGAAGCCCGGCCGCTTCCTCCACTACGACCGTGCGGCGGGCAAGGTGAACCTGCTCTTTTCCAGCCGGCCCGCGCTCGAGAAGAGGACGCTGATGCCGATGGAGCCGGTGGTGATCCCGGCGCGCGACGGACTGAAGCTGGTCTGCTACCTGACGCGCCCGCCCCATGTCGGCCGCGATCGCGCGACGCCGCTGGTGCTGCTGGTCCATGGCGGGCCGTGGTTCCGCGACTATCCCGATTTCAACACCACGCACCAGTGGCTCGCCAACCGCGGCTACAGCGTCCTGAGCGTCAACTATCGCGGCTCGCTGGGCTTCGGAAAGGATTTCGTCAACGCCGGCAACCACGAATGGGCCGGCCGGATGCACAACGACCTGATCGACGCCGTCGAATGGGCGACCACCGAGATGATCGCCGTCCCCTCGCAGGTCGCGATCTACGGCGCGAGCTACGGCGGCTATTCCGCGCTGGTCGGCGTCACCTTCACGCCCGACCGCTTCGCCTGCGCGATCGATCTGTTCGGCATCTCCAATCTGGTGAGCTTCGCCAAGGCGATCCCGCCCTACTGGAAGCCGTGGGAGCCCGTGCTGAAGACGCGCATGGGCGACGTCTCGACGGAGGAGGGCCGCAAGTTCCTGGAGAGCCGCTCGCCGCTCACCTTCGTCGACCGCATCCAGACGCCTCTGTTGATCGGCCAGGGCGGCAACGACGTGCGCGTCACGGCCGACGAGTCCGACCAGATCGTCGCGGCCATGCAGAAGCGCCACATCCCCGTGACCTACGTCTTCTACAAGGACGAGGGCCACGGCTTCCGCCGGGTCGAGAATCGGCTGTCCTTCACCGCCGTGGCCGAGGCGTTCCTGGCCAAGCATCTCGGCGGCTCGGTCGAGTCGGTCGGCGACGACTTCAAGGGCTCGAGTATCGAATTCCGCGCCGGCCGCGACCTCATTCCGGGAATTGGCTGATCAGTCCTTCGCCGCCGGCAGCACCACGCTGTTCAGGATGCCGGCCGGAATCACGCCCTGCAGCGGCCCGCCATAGTGGCCGGCGTTGATCGCGACCACGAGGTCGAGATCCGGGACGATGTACAGCCGCTGGCCGCCCCAACCGACAGCCGCGCTCCACTTGAGCTCGCGTCCGTTCATGAAGCTGCGGCCGAGCCACCATTGATAGCCGTAGAAGAACAGGCCCGCGCCGTTGATGCGCGGCTTCGTCGACCGGGCGGCCCAGCCCGCGGGTACGACCTGCCTGTCGCCCCATTTGCCGTCGGTCATCAGCAGCTGGCCGATCTTGGCGAAATCGCGCGGGCGCATGCGCAAGCCGCCGTAGGAGGCGGGCTCCGGACGGCCGAAGAAGCCGAACCATTCGGTGTCGGTGATCTTGAGCGGCAGGAAGAGCTTCTCGCGGGCATAGACATCGATCTGTTCGCCGACGCTCCTGGTGAGGACCAGGCCCAGGAGAGCGCTGCCGCCGCTCGAGTAGGTGTAGACCGTGCCCGGCGGCGCGATGGCGGGGCGTTGCAGGACGTAGGCGTACATGTCGGGCGCCTGGTCCATGATCGTCTCGCTGTTCCTCGGATCGGAGTAAGGACGGTCCTCGTCCCATTCCAGGCCGGCCGACATGGTGAGCAGGTGGCGGCTGGTGATGCGAGCATTGTCGGCGGTGCGCAGCGCGGCATATTGCGGGAGCTGGTCGATGACGGACGCGTCGAGGTCTGGATATTTGCCTTCGCCGAGCGCGATGCCGATCAGCAGCGACGTCACGCTCTTGGTGGCCGAGCGGAGGTCGTGCTTCTCCGTGGGGCCGTACTGGTGGACGCCGTTCGTATGGCCGAGCCGTTCGTCCGGCCCCTTGTAGTAACGCTCGAAGGCAAGCTTGCCGTGGCGCACCACGACGACGGCGTGGATGTTGGCCTGGGGCCATTGATGGATGAACGTGTCGAGGCCGCAGAGCCGCTCGCCGTCGAGGCCGACCTCGGCGGGGGTGGCGCGCGTCCAACCATCGTCGATCGCGGCCGGCGCATCGCAAGGCGTGGTTTGCGCCAGCACCGGAAGAGCCGGCGTGAACAGCGCCAGCGAGAGGATGACGATTCTTGCCATGGATAATCTCGGCCGCGGGCCTAGCTTAGGTCATGCCGTCCGGCCGGCAAGCGGTGTTAGCGTCATCGGCATGAAACTCTATTCGGGCCCGCTCAGCATGTTCGGCGCCAAGGCCGAGATCGCCGTCCTCGAAAAAGGACTCGATGTCGACGTGGTGATGGTGCCGTTCGAGATGAAGACGCTCTACAGCCCCAAGCATCCCGAGGTGGCGCGCATCAATCCCAAGCGGCAGGTGCCGGTGCTGGTCGACGGCGACCTGGAGATCTTCGATTCGACGCAGATCTTCGAGTATCTCGAGGAGCTGAGGCCTGAGCCGGCGCTGTGGCCGCGCGACAGGATGGATCGGGCACGTGCGCGGCTGCTCGAGCTCAAGTCGGACGAGGTGTATTTCCCGCATATCGTGCGGCTGATGGGATTGGCCGCGACACCCGACGATCCGGCGGCTGTCGAGGCGCGTGCGGCGGCCGGCAATTTCTACGAGGACATGGAACGCGCGCTCGGCGGCAAGGAGTGGCTCGCCGGAGGCTACTCCTATGCCGACATCGGCTTCTACATGGCGCAGCTTTTCGGCGAGCGCTGGGGCGTGCCGTTGACCGACGGCCATCCCGGCTTGAGGCGCTGGCGCGAGCGCATGAGCGCGCGGCCCGCGGTCGCGACGGTGGCCGGCGCCATGGGCCGCTATCTGCGCTCTCAGGACAGGCCCTTGCCCGACTTCCTCGCGAGGCTCGTGGCATGACCGCGATCTTCTTCCTGCCCGGCGCCGGCGGTTCGCCGGATTTCTGGAAGCCCGTCGGTGATCGCCTGCCGGCCGACCGGTCCAAGCGCTACTTCGGCTGGCCGGGGCTCGGGCGCCAGCGGCACGATCCGAAGATCCGCAGCTTCGACGATCTCGTGCAGATGGTATCGGACGAGATGACCGAGCCGGTCGACCTGGTGGCGCAATCGATGGGCGGCGTGATGGCGGCGCGGCTCGCGCTCGCCAAGCCCGCCCTCGTGCGGCGGCTGGTGCTCTGCGTCACGTCAGGCGGCGTCGACATGACGGCGCTCGGCGCTTCGGATTGGCGCGCCGACTATCGCCGTTCGTTTCCGGATGCCGTCGACTGGATCACCGCGCCGGGTGCCGCGACTGCTCTCCCGGTCGAGCGCATCGCCCAGCCCGCGCTGCTGATCTGGGGCGACGTCGACCCGATCAGCCCGGTCGCGGTCGGTCGCCATCTTGCCGGGCGCCTGCCCGATGCCCGCCTGCACGTCGTTTCCGGCGGCGATCACGATGTGGCGCAGACACATGCCGGGGAGGTCGCCGCACTGGTTGCCCCGTTTCTCGCGTAGAATGGTACATTAACACTTTACTTTTGCGGCGGCCCATGCATAGTCGGGCAAGAGACCGCTTCCGGTTTGCCGGCTTTTGGCGGCCGACTCCAATCCAGCAAAAAAAAGACCTTCCAGGACCCCAGTCCCGTTATTTTTCCGTTTGTTTAACGGGAAGGGCCCAGTTGGCGCAGTGGCGCCGCTCGATAAAAATTTTTTCGCTCAGGCGATCGGCGCGGCGATCGCCGCCTGGAGCGTCTTGATCACTTTATTTGCCACGGGCGAATGGTCGTTGATGTCGGGGCGCATGAACCGCGCGAGAAGGCGGGCCGCGAGCTCGTGCGGATTGGGGGTCGACGGCAAGCTCGACCGGTCGTCCGCCCAGAAGGGCTTCTGCGGAGGCCAATAGCCCGACACCTGCAGGAACTGCACGCCCCAGTTAAAGGAGTTGACGATCGACATGTCCTTGCTCGGGGCGAACATGTCGCCGACCAGCGACGTGGTGAGGCACCATTCGATCAGGTTTTTGATCTCCGCGATCGCCGTGTTCCGTGCCGTCTGATCCATGAAATCCCACATCTGGGCGAACATGGTGACGAGGTCGTAATTGTTATGGTCGCTGTAGTCGGGCGGCGGCGGCTTCAGCCCGTTGGGATAGGAGTAGCTGTCGACCTCGGTGGTCGTGGCGACGATATCGTCGATCTTCGGCAGCTTCTTCTTCTCGCCGTCGTTGTAGTACTTCACGATATGGAAAGTGTAGGAGAGGTCCTGCACATCGATCACCTCGTCCTCGAAATCGTAGGTCGGGCCCCAGTAGCCGGTCGAGCCCTGGATCTTCCAGAGATACTTCTGCAGGCTCATGACCGAATCGTCCGACACGCTGAATTCGGTGGTCGGATGCTGGGTGAAGAAGTCCCGCATCGCCTTCTTGAAAAAGAGCTGCGTGAGCGAGGTGATCATCGAGCCGAACTCGTCGCGGTTGTTGCGGCCGTCGAGGTGGATGCGGGTGACGCGAAGGGCTTCGAGCTTCGTCCGCACCTCGTCGGGCTTCATCAGCCACTTCATGAAGGTGAGGGGCTTCGGCGACTTCCCGGTGAAGTCTTCGTTCTGCAGGAAATCGACGGTCGGCTCGAGCTTGCGGTAGAACTCCGTGGCGCCCGGGCCCCAGGAACCGTCATCCTGTTGATCAAGGGTTTCGCTGGCATTGCTGCTCGCGGCCTTGTCGAGCGAGGCCGCGAGGCGCTTGAGCGTGTCGTCGGCGCGCTGCCAGTCGTCGGAATAATTGATGACCCACTGCGCCTCGAGCGAGATCTGCTGGGACACCGGCAACTTCAGATGGGTGTCCGCGATCAGCTTGCTCATGCGGGCATTCAGCTCTTCGAGCCGGCCGCCATAGGACCACTTGGTCGTGCGATAGAGCTTGTTGCGCTTCTCGAATGCCGTGCGGATCTTCGCCATCACCTGCGGCAGGTCGATCGTATTGGCGGCCATGTCACGCTCCCCCTCGGGCGGGGAGCGTAACAGGCTTCGTCATGCAACCGAAGCGAGAACCGCCTACGGCTTGACCTTGCGCTTCAGCATCATCTCGTAGACGCGCAGGATCGAGGTGCTGTCCTCGGGGCCCCAGCCCATGCCCTTGGCGAGGCGCTGGAGATTGTGCGTCGAGGCACCCTGCTGCAGGGGCACGCCGAGCTCGTCGCCCAGCTCGAGCGCGAGATGCAGGTCCTTGTAGGCGAGGTCGAGCGCGAAGGAGGGCGGATTGTAGAAGCTCTTCAACGGCCGCAGGGTGAAGTTCTTGATGGCATTGGAGTTGCCGCTCGAATTGGCGATGGCATTGAGCAGCTTCTCCGGGTCGAGGCCGTAGCCCGTGCCGAGCATCATGGCTTCGCAGAGCGCGGCCATGTTGCAGAACGACAACATGTTGTTGCAGAGCTTGGTCACGGTGCCGCTGCCGAGGCCGCCCATATGGAGGACGTTGGCGCTGAAGGATTGCAGCACGGGCAGCGCGTCGTCGAACACCTTCTTGTCGCCGCCCACCATGATCGCGATGGTCGCGGCCTCCGCGCCGGTCGTGCCGCCGCTCACGGGCGCGTCGAGCATCGGGATGCCCTTGGCCGCGAAGGCGTCGCCGATCTTCTTCACCATCGAGGGCGCGTTGGTCGAAAGGTCGATGTAGGTCTGGCCCTTGCCGATGTTGGCGAGCACGCCGCCATCGCCCAGCGCCACCTTTTCGACATCCTTGGGCATGGGCAGCGAGGTCAGCACGATGTCGGCGCCCTTGGTCGCGTCGGCCACCGACTTGGCCGCCGTGCCGCCGATGTCGGTGCAGGCCTTCAGCGCGGCCGCGTTCAGGTCGAATACCGTGACCTGGTGGTTGGAGCGCTTGATGATGTTGCGGCACATGGGGCCGCCCATGTTGCCGACGCCGATGAATCCGACCTTCACGTTTCCCTCCGCCTTGGTTCGCAGTGGCGCACTATAGGGCCTCGTCACAATTCCGTCGCGCCTTTGCGCTTGCGCCTGCCGCTCCGCGGGCGGAAGCTTCGTGCCCAACCGACAGGAGGTTCCCATGGCCGATCCGGCGCAGAACTTCACGGACATGTTCCAGAAGCTCGGAGAGCAGCTCAAAATTCCGCAATTCGATGTCTCCAAGATCATGGAGCATCATCAGAAGAACATCGACGCCATGGGCCGCTCCTGGCAGGCGATGGCGAGCGGCGCCGCGGCAGTCGCCAACAAGCAGCGCGAGATCTTCGAGGCGACCATGAACCACGTCACAGAGATGGCGAAGGAGTACAAGCCAACCGGCGCGCCGCAGGAAGTCTTCGCCAAGCACACGGAGTTCGCCTCCAAGATGATGGAAGCGGCGATTTCCAACACGCGTGACGTCGCCGAGCTGGTGCAGAAGTCGGGCGCCGATGCGCTCAAGATCCTGCACGACCGCATGCACGAGTCCTACGACGAGATTCGTTCCGGCCTCGAAAAGAAGTAGGCTTCTCCCCTGAACAGGGGGAGCGATGGAGCGGTTCTGGCTCGCGAACTATCCAGCCGGCGTTCCGGCGGACATCGACGCGTCGGTCTATCGAAGCGTCGTGGCGCTGCTCGAGGAAAGCTTCGCCAGGTACCGCGACGCCCCGGCCTACATTTGCATGGGCAAGGCGCTGACCTTCGGCGAGGTCGATGAGCTTTCGCGGGCCCTCGCCGCCTGGCTGCAGGGGCGGGGGCTGGCGAAGGGCGCGCGGGTCGCGGTCATGATGCCCAATGTGCTGCAGTATCCGGTCGCCGTGGCGGCCGTGCTGCGCGCCGGGCTGATCGCGGTGAACGTCAATCCGCTCTACACCGCGCGCGAGCTCGAACATCAGCTGAAGGACTCCGGCGCCGAGGCGGTGATCGTGCTGGAGAACTTCGCCTCGACGCTCGAGGCCGCTCTGGCGGGCGGCGCCTGCGATGTGAAGCACGTCGTCGTGGCGACCATGGGCGACCTGCTGGGCTTCCCGAAGGGTGCGATCGTGAACTTCGTCGTGCGTCACGTGCGCAAAATCGTGAAGCCGTGGTCGCTGCCGGGACACCTCGCCTTCAGCGACGTGATCGCGGCCGGGCGCGCGATGAGCTACGCGCGTCCCGATCTCGCGCCCGACGACATCGCGGTGCTGCAATATACCGGCGGCACGACGGGCATCGCCAAGGGCGCGATGCTGCTGCACCACACCATCGTCGCCAACCTGCTGGCGTCGGAGGCCTGGATGCAGCCGGGGCTCCGCGCCAAGAACCTCACCGGCCAGTTCACCATCGTCTGCGCGCTGCCGCTCTATCACGTCTTCGCCTTCATCACCTGCGGCCTGCTCGGCATGCGCACCGGCGCGGTGAACCTGCTGATCCCCGATCCGCGCGACATCAAGGGGCTGGTGAAGGAACTCGCCAAGCACCGCATCAACATCTTCCCGGCGGTGAACACCCTCTTCAACGCCCTCGCCGACAATGCCGGGTTCGCCAAGCTCGATTTCTCCGGCCTCGCCATCTCCAACGGCGGCGGCATGGCGGTGCAGGAGGCGGTCGCCAGGCGCTGGCTCGCCATCACCGGCTGTCCCATCGTCGAAGGTTACGGTCTCAGCGAGACCTCGGCCGGCGTCACCTGCAATCCGACCGACTCGGACGCCTTCACCGGCTCGATCGGCCTGCCGATGCCCAACGTCTGGATCAAGATCCTCGACGACGACGGCCGGGAGGTGCCGCTCGGCCAGTCGGGCGAGATCGCGATCAAGGGACCGCAGGTCATGTCGGGCTACTGGCGGCAGCCCGACGAGACCGCCAAGGTCATGACGCCGGACGGCTACTTCAAGTCGGGCGACATCGGCGTGATGGACGAGCGCGGCTATGTGCGCATCGTGGATCGCAAGAAGGACATGATCGTCGTCTCCGGCTTCAAGGTCTTCCCCAACGAGATCGAGGCCGTCGTGTCGAGCCATCCGGGCGTGCTCGAATGCGCCGTTGTCGGCGTGCCGGATGTGCATTCGGGCGAGGCGGTCATGCTGTTCGTCGTGCCGCGCACGCCGGCGCTCACCAAGGCCGATCTCGAGGCCTACTGCCGCAAGGAGCTCACCGGCTACAAGCGGCCGAAATTCATCGAGTTCCGCAAGGTGCTGCCCAAGACCAACGTGGGCAAGATCCTGCGCCGGGAACTGCGCGAGGAGATGCTCAAGAAGGCCGCTTGAAGGCGGCGGCACGCAACCTCCGCTCCCCCTCCACGTTCACCCGGGCAGATGAATTCCGCTGGAGGATGGACATGAACCCGACCAAGCTTTTCGTCGTGGCGGCGTTTGGCCTGAGCGCCGGCGCCTGCACGGCTTATGAGTCCCAGGCCGTCGTGGCGCCGGGCCCGATGACGGCCTCGGAGCAGGCCTGCGTGGACTATGGCTTCACCCCGGGCACCGGGTCCTACGACCGCTGCGTCAGCCGCGAGCACGCCGCCCGCGTGGCCGGCCGCGTGTCGCGCGGCTATGCCGTGTCGCAGCTCAACGCCGATGCCCGCGCCGCCTGCTATTCCTATGGCCTCGAACCCGGCACGGTGAGCTATGACCGCTGCGTGGGCCGCGAGATCGACGCCCGCCGCTGGCGCGAGACGGCCTATGTCGAGCCCGGCTACGGCACCTATACGACCGTGACCACGACCTACAACACGGCGCCGCCCTATACCGCCTCGGCCCCGGCGACCACCCCGCCGGCCGGCGTTCAGGCCTTTAGGGACGAGTACGGTTTCCGCTATGATGGCCAGGGGAACCGGATCGACGCGTCGGGCAACATCATCAGCCCGCACTCGACCCAGCCCTAGGCTGACCTGATGGGGGCGTAATGGCGGGAGTGCGTTTCGAGATTGCTGCCACGGTGGGGGTGATCGTCGCGGCTTTGGCGATCACCGGGTGCGACAACATCAATTCGCTGCCCACGCCCCTCTATTCGCTGATCAAGACCCCGGCCTCGTATCGCACGGACAATGGCGTGCGGATCGACAATGCCGGCGTCCCGCTCGACGCCCAGGGCTATCGTGTCGACAAGCAGGGCCGGCGGCTCGACGTCGTCGATGTCGAGGCCAAGACCGCGAGCCAGACCTCCAATCCCATGGCGGGCTTCTACATCAGCGGCACCGGCAAGACCGCCGAGGGCAGCGTCATGGCGCCGAGCGAAGGTGCGCGCGAGGGCGCGGGCTACGGGCCGGGAAGTGCCACGATCGCACCGGGCGCCATGGTGGCGCCCGTGCCGACCACGCCGGCGGTCACCGTGCCGGCGCTCCCGGGCACCACGCCGCCGACGCCCCTGACGCGGTAGAGCCGGCTACTCGATCTTCACGCCGGCGGCCTTGATGACCGGCGCCCATTTGGCGATCTCGTTCTTGATGAACGTCGCCGTCCGTTCGGGTGTCGTGTCGGTGACGGGGACTGCCGCGATGTCCTCGAGGAACTTCACCGCCTTGGGATCCTGCATCATCTTGCGCGCGGCGCCATCGATGGTGCCGACGACATCGGCCGGCATGCCGGCCGGTCCCAGGATCAGGTTGAACGTATAGGCCTCGTAGCCCTTCACGCCCGCCTCGTTCATGGTCGGGATCTCGGGCGCGATGGACGCGCGCTTGGAGTAGGCATAGGCCAGGATGCGGGCCTTGCCCGAGCGGTGGAGCTGCAAGGTCGTCGAGAAGGTCTCGAACATCCAGGCGATCTGGCCCGACATCATGTCGTTCAGCGCCGGCATCGAGCCCTTGTAGGGCACGTGCTCGACATCCATGCCGCCCACCTCGCGCTTGAAGTACTCGGCGGCAAGATGAAGGATCGAGCCCGCGCCCGAGGATCCGTAGGAATACTTGCCCGGGTTCTTCTTCATGAGATCGACCAGCCCCGGCACCGTGTCGGGCATGTCGGGGCGCACGACCAGCACCAGCGGGTTGACGCAGATCGAGGCGATGGGCGTGAAGTCCTTCACCGCATCGTAGGCGGGCTTCACGAAGGCCGTCGGGTTGATGGCATGCGTCGAGGAGGGCGCGCAGAGGAGCGTGTAGCCGTCGGGCTTGGCGTTCTTCACGTCGACCGCGCCGATCGAGCCCGCGGCCCCCGCCTTGTTGTCGACGATCCAGGTCTGGCCCATCAGCCCGGACATCTTCTCCGCGGCCATGCGGCCGATGATGTCGGTGGGCCCGGCGGGCGCGAAGGGAATGACGAAACGGATCGGACGCTCGGGATACTTGCCCTCGGCGCGGACGAGCGCGGGGGCGGTCATCGCGCCGAGACCGGCGACGACGAATTGGCGACGCTTCATTAACAACAACTCCTTGAGCCTGCGAAGACGGATTGCACACTAGCTGAGGCAACTTGACCCGCCAACCGGCCATCGTCACAAGTCCGCGTGATGATGGCTCCGATCGTCCGTTTCGCGTCCAGCCCGACGGGCCTTCTGCATGTCGGCAATATCCGGGCGGCGCTGTTCAACCGGCTCTGCACACGGAGGCTGCGCGGACAGTTCATCTTGCGCCTGGACGATACCGATCGTTCGCGCGGCAACACCGCATAACTTTCTCGGGACGGCCCTTTGCGCAACCAGAACGCTTCGTATAAAGAGGCGCCATGTCGCCGATCTTTCTCCCGCGATGTTTCGAGGCCTGACCCCCAACAGGGGCTCGTCAGCGCTCGTCTACATCTGCATCGGGAGTAAGGGGACATGACCCTCATCGTCTACAACACGCTCACGCGCGACAAGGAAGTGTTCGCGCCCCTCGATCCGAGCCACATCCGCCTCTATGTCTGCGGCCCGACGGTCTACGACTACGTCCATATCGGCAACGCCCGGCCGGTCGTCGCCTTCGACGTGCTCTATCGTTTGCTCAAGAGGCGCTATCCGCGCGTCACTTACGTCCGCAACATCACCGATATCGACGACCGCATCATCACGCGCGCCGCCGACAACAAGGAGCCGATCGAGGCGCTCACCAGGCGCACGGGCGACGCCTACCAGAGCGACATGAAGCGCCTGGGCGCTCTCTCGCCCGACCATGAGCCGCGGGCCACCGAGTATGTCGGCAAGATGATCGACCTGATCCGGCGGCTGGTCGACAACGGCCACGCCTATGCCGCCGAGGGCCATGTGCTGTTCAGCGTGCCCAGCATGCCGGACTATGGCCGCCTTTCGCGTCGCACGCGCGACGAGCTGGTGGCCGGCGCGCGGGTCGAGGTGGCGCCCTACAAGAAGGACCCGGCCGACTTCGTGCTGTGGAAGCCTTCCACGCCGGCGCAGCCCGGCTGGGAGAGCCCGTGGGGCCGCGGCCGGCCGGGCTGGCATATCGAATGCTCGGCGATGAGCGGCACGCTCTTGGGCGAGACCTTCGACATCCATGCCGGCGGCCTCGATCTCATCTTCCCGCACCACGAGAACGAAATAGCGCAGAGCCGCTCCGCCTTCGGCCATCCGTTGATGGCGAAGTACTGGATGCACAACGGCTTCCTCAACATCTCCGGCGAGAAGATGAGCAAGTCGCTCGGCAACTTCTTCACCGTGCACGAGCTCCTGGACCAGCATCCCGGCGAGGCGATCCGCCTGCTGCTGCTCTCGGCGCACTACCGCCAGCCGCTCGACTTCACGCACGAGGGACTGACGCAAGCCAAGGCGACGCTCGACCGCTGGTACAACCAGCTGCGCGGCAAGGACGTGACGGCGGCGACAACGGTGCCGCGATCGGTCGAGGACGCGCTGAGCGACGACATCAACACGCCGCTCGCGATCAGTGCGCTCCACCAGCTCGACGATCCGGCGCAGCTGAAGGCCGGCGCCAATGCGATCGGCCTGTTGCAGCAGGATGCCGAGGCCTGGTTCCGCTGGACGCCGGCGGGATCGAGCGGTCCGAGCGACGCCGAGATCGAAGCGGCGATCGCCGCCCGTCAGGCGGCACGCAAGGCCAAGGACTTCAAGGAGTCCGACCGCATCCGCGACGAGCTGAAAACCAAGGGTGTCGTGCTCGAGGATGGGCCCAAGGGCACGACCTGGAAAAGAGGGTAGGGTCAATCGACTGCGGGCTTCCAGCCCGCTCATGAGCGCGCAGGATGCGCGCGGTCGAATGACTCATCGCTTCTCGAACAGCACGCTCTGCGCCGCGCGGCCGAAATAGCCGTCGCGGTCGGCGAGGCGCGCGGCGGCGATGCCGATGGAGTCAGGACCGGCCCAGGTCTCGGCGTCGACCAGGATCCACTCGCCCACCGGCTCGCGCGCCAGGCTGATCGTCAGGTCGCCGTTGATGAAGGTCCAGTCTCGGAAGTCGAGCACGGCCGAGGTGCCGTTGCAGAAATCGGCGGCAATGGCGGCGCGCATCAAGGGCGAGATTTCCGCCCCTTCGACGATCGGCAGCCGCGCGCGGTACCAGACCGCGGCGGGGCCCGGCTGCTGGAAGGCGCCGCGCACGGTGCTCATGTCGATGCCGCGCAGGAATGGCGTCGCGCTCATGGCGCTGTTCGGCCGATGGCCGAGCTCGGGCGCGCGCAGATCGTGCGGCGGGCAGAAGGCGGTGCTCGGCAGCGGCCGCGGCTCGCTGCGGATGCGCAGCGCCGAGGCACGCACGACCTCCTTGCCGTCCGCCAGCAGGCGCACGGCGACGAGCTGGATCTTCCGGCCTTCGCGCAGCACTTCCGTCTCGACGGTGAGCGGCGCCACCGGCACCGGCCGCATCAGGTCGACGGTGAGGCGCGCGACGCGCATCGGCACGGGCGAGGGCAGGCGTTCGACGGCCCAGCAGACCAGCGAGGTAGGCGCCGATCCGTGCTGCAGCTTGGGATCCCACGGGCCGCCGGCGCGCGCGCTGGTCTCGACCTTGTTGCCGTCGACGCGGTAGATCGCTTCCATTCGGTACTCTAGCTCCGGGCAAACTCCAGGAGCTCACGGTTGAAGCGATCCCGGTCGGTGATGAAGAGGGCGTGTGGCGCTCCCTCATAGGTTTCCAGCCGGCTGCCGGCAATCCCCTGATGCGTGCGCCGCGCATTGATCGGCGCGATCGGCGAATCGGCGATGCCGCAGACAATGCGCGTCGGCACGGTGACCGCCTTCAGCTCCGCCCGGAAGTCGGTCGTGCTGAAGGCGCGCAGACACTGGACCTGCGCCGGCAGCGCGGCCTGCAATGCGATGCCCATGGCCCAGTCGGCGATCGCCGGATCGGGATGGGCACCGAGGAAGAAGCCCATGCCGGCCTTCATGTAGGCGGGCCGGTCGGCTTCGAGCGCGGCCACGAACTTGTCGTAGACGGCGGCATCGAGGCCGTCGGGATTGTCGGCGGTCTTGAGCGGATAGGGGGTGGTCGGCGCGATCAACATGGCGCGCGAGATAGCGCACGACCTCGCCGCCGCCCATCGAGTGGCCGACCAGCGTGACGTCGCTGAGATCGTGCGCGTCCAGCACCGCCGCGAGGTCGTCGGCGAGCCGGTCGTAGTCGTAGCCGCTCGCGGGCTTGGTCGACTGGCCATGGCCGCGGCGGTCGTAGGCGACGAGCCGCAGGCCCTGTCCGTCCAGCGCCGCGAACTGCTCGCGCCAGATCTCGGAGCTCAGCGTCCAGCCATGGATGAAGACGACGGGCCGGCCGACGCCTGCTTCTCGGCAGAAGAGCTGCTGGCCGTCCCGGGTCGGTATCAGGCCGTTGGCCGCGCGTGCAGGCGTCATCGAAGCCAGGAAAGCAGCGGGCAGGGAAGCGAGGAGCGTGCGTCTGTTCATCGGGACCTCCGGTCTCTTCGAGGGCGCCGCCAATAGGCGCCCGGTCCGGAGAAGAAGCGATAACGCTGCAGGTAATGGGCCTTGACTCCGGTCTTTTTTGTATTTAACGATGTTGTTAAATATGGATACGCTCTCTCAAACCTTCTCGGCCCTGGCCGATCCGACCCGACGGGCCATCCTGGCGCGCCTCGCCACGGGGGCCGCCACGGTGGGCGAGCTCGCCGAGCCGTTCGACATGTCGCTGCCCGCGGTGTCGCGGCATCTCCGGGTGCTGACCGATGCGGGCCTGATCGAGCGCAGCACGGAGGCGCAATGGCGCCGCTGCGCGCTCAAGGCGGAGGGCTTCCGCGCCGCCGCCGACTGGATCGAGTTCTACCGCAAGTTCTGGGAGCAGAGCTTCGACAGGCTCGATGCCTTCCTGAAGCGCACGGCGCCGGAGAAACCCGAAGGAAAGAAGCCGAGGAAAGGAGCTCGCCGTGGGTGAATCCTTTGCCAATCTCATCCTGCGCATGACGCGCACCTTCGATGCCGCGCCCGAGCGCGTGTTCGCGGCATGGACGAATCCCGAGCAGTTCGGCCAGTGGTTCGGTCCCGTCGGCATGAAGACCGTCGATTGCGCGATCGATGCCCGTGTCGGCGGCGCCTGGCGACTGATGGGCGAGGGCAAGGACATTCCGGGCCGCGAGCCGGGGGCGGGGACCGTGCGGCCCACCGTGTCGGGCAGGTATCTCGAGGTCGAGCCGCCCAAGCGGCTGGTCTTCACCTGGGCGTGGCACGAGCGCGACGATTTCGCGTCGCCGCGCGGCCAGGAGAGCGTCGTCACCGTTCTGTTCAACGCCGTCGGCGACCGCACCGAAATGGTCTTCACCCAGGCCGTGCTCAAGGACGAGGAAGCGCTCGCCGCCCATCGGCGCGGCTGGACCGAATCCTTCGACAAGCTCGGCGCATTCGTCGGGAGAGCGGCATGAGCGTCTCGGAACTCGACACCTCGACCCTGCGCCTCACGCGCATCTTCGACGCGCCGCGCGAGCGCGTCTTCGACGCCTGGGTCAAGCGCGACCATTTCATCCAGTGGATGTGCCCGCCGGGCGTGACGATCACGCTCATGGAGATCGACGTGCGCGTGGGGGGCGCCTGGCGCGTCGAGGGCCGCAACGAGAGCGGCCGGGTATTCTCCTCGTCGGGCAAATATGTCGAGATCAAGCGTCCCGAACGGCTGGTCTTCACCTGGGCGCATCACGCGGATGGCGACTACACCAAGCCGCGCGGCCATGAGACGACCGTGCGCATCGAGCTGCGCGCCCTAAGTAGCAAAACTGGGGGCAACAAGACCGAGCTCACCCTGATCCACGGCGCGTTCGTGGACGGCTACGACCAGCACAAGCAGGGCTGGGAAGGCTCCTTCGACAAACTCGTCACTTTCCTCGGGAGGACCGCATGACTGCCAAGCATCAAATCGTTTCCCACGACGAATGGATCAAGGCGAGCCAGGCGCTGCTTGCCAAGGAGAAGGAGTTCACCAGGCTGCGCGAGCAGATGGCCGAGGAGCGGCGCAAGCTGCCCTGGGAGAAGATCGAGAAGAACTACGTCTTCGAGGCGCCCGAAGGGAAGGTGACGCTCGCCGACTTGTTCGCCGGCCGCGGCCAGCTCGTCGTGCAGCACCTGATGTTCGGTCCCGACTGGAACGAGGCGTGCCCCGCCTGCTCCTTCTGGGCGGACAATTTCAACGGCATCGACATGCATCTCGCCGCGCGCGACACCAGTTTCGTCGCCGTGTCGCGCGGGCCGCTCGACAAGATCATGGCCTACAAGCAGCGCATGGGCTGGACCTTCCGCTGGGTCTCGTCGCTGGACAACGATTTCAACTTCGACTTCGGCGTCTCGCTGAAGGAAGGCGACAAGTACAATTTCGGCACCATGGACGCCAAGGGCGAGATGCCGGGCATCACCGCCTTCCGGCGCGACGACGGCGCGATCTATCGCACCTACTCGACCTACGCCCGCGGCCTCGATCTGCTGAACGGCACCTATCACCTGCTCGACATCACCTCGAAGGGGCGCGACGAGGCGGGGCTCAAGTTCACGATGGCGTGGCTGAAGCGCCACGACATGTACTAGGAGAGCGACATGGATACGATGATCGACACCCGCACCATCCGCCTCGTCCGTGTCTTCGACGCGCCGCGCGAGCGCGTCTTCGAGGCGTGGACCAGTTCCGAACAGTTCAAGAGCTGGATGTGCCCGCCCGGCTCGGGCCTCGACCGCTGCGAGCTCGATGCGCGGACGGGCGGCACATGGTTGGCGCATGGCTTCAGACCCGACGGATCGCGCTTTGCCAAGCAGGGCGTCTATCTCGAGGTGAGGCGGCCCGAACGCCTGGTCTTCACCTGGCCGCACCAGGCGGGCGACGGCTGCACGAACGGCGGCGGCCAGGAAACCACGGTCGAGGTCACCTTCCGGGCGGTGGGCCGCAAGACCGAGCTTACCCTCGTGCACGGCCCGTTCGACGACCGGCCGGGATTCGACGGCCACAACGAGGGCTGGCAAGGCTGCTTCGAGAAGCTCGAAAAGTTCCTGGGAGCCTGATCGTGGCAACCATCACCGTCTACGGCGCTCCGCAGAGCACCTTCACGCGCGCGGTGTGCATGGGCTGCGTCGAGAAGGGCGTCGACTACACGCTCGAGCTGACGCGGCCCGGCGGCGCGGGGGGCATCAACCCCTTCGCCAAGATTCCGGTGATCCGCCACGGCGCGATCACGCTCTACGAGACGCCGGCGATCCTGCGCTATCTCGATCGCAGCTTCGGCGGGCCGAAGCTCTGGCCGGACGACGCTTACGGCGCCGCCCTCGTCGACCAATGGATCGGTGTCGTGGGTGACTCGGTGCGCAGCTCGGCCCAACTCTACATGGCGGCGCGCTACGGCCTCGCCCCGGCGCCGGCCGAGATGGTGCAGCGCTATCTCGACAAGACGCGCCTGGTGATCCCGGGCTTCGACCGCCAGCTCGCCAGCACGCGCTTCCTCGCCGGCGACACGTTCTCCGCGGCCGACGTGCTGTTCGCGCCGTTCTACCTCTACCTCGCCGACATTCCCGAGCTGAAGGCGATCGCCGACCAGGCGCCGAACTGCCAGCGCTGGGGACGCGAGATCGCGGCGCGGCCGAGCGTTGCCGCCACCGAGCCACCGATGAAGCTGCCGCTCGCCAACTGAGCTTGCCAATCGAGGGGAGAGGGCCCACCTAGGGACCGGACCGACATTCTGGAGGACCGATCATGGCCCATACCGCGACATGGAACGGCAAGGTGATCGCCAAGAGCGACAAGACGCTCGAGGTCGACGGCTACGTGTACTTCCCGCGCGACACGGTGCGCATGGACCTGCTGAAGAGCACGCCCAAGACCGAGAACGACCTGAAATGCCCGCACGGCGTTCAGTTCTACGACGTCACCGAGCCCGGCAAGACCAGCGCCCGCGCCGCCTGGTCCTACGAGGCGCCGCAGGCAAAGATGAAGCCGGTCGATCACTGGATCGGCTTCTGGGAAGACGTGAAGATCGCTTGACCCGTCCGGCCCGCGATACGCGATCCATTGATCAGAATAGGGACCGCGGGCGTGGGCTATTAGTCTCCGCGCCTGAGTGGAGACCCGGATCCACGGCTATCGGCTGAAAGCGCGGGGGCCTGGTGATTTGGCCGCAAGGCGGCCAAATCACCAAGGAGACGCTGCACGGTGGGGCAGATCGAGCGCGGTGGCAGGAAGCGTCGGGCCATAGATTCTGGCTAAATTTGATATGTTTAACGGTAACCTTTAGTAACTCCCACTATATGTAGTGGTCTCTTCCCTCCCCCTTCAGAGGGGAGGTGGCCCGCAGGGCCGGAGGGGACATGGGCCACTGGCGAAATCGCGCTTGCGACTCACGCGCCATCATCGCTGGAGTCAGACGCAGATACTTCCCCGTATGAACGGGGAAGAAGGCGATTCGTCCTAAGGCTCGTGGCTGACGGATCGGGCGTAGAGCGCGATCACGCGATCGAGCCGCGCTTCTTCCACCACGGTCACGGCAGGCGTGCCGAGCCGGCCCGATGGATCGACGACGGTCATGCCGCGCGTGACGCCGTCGGCCAGCGCCACGTCGACCGATGCGCGCAGCGAGCGCGTGACGATGCCGGGCTCGATCGCGACGGCGGCGGCGAGGGGATCGACGAAGCGGAAGAAGTCGCCCTTGCCGTGCTCGTCGAGCGTCTTTCGCGCGTGGTTGGCGAGAGCCTGCGAGAAGGCCTTGTAGCCGTTGTCCGGCAGGCCGGCGAAGAGGGCGTCGACTTCGGCGCCGGTCATATAATGGGTGGTGCAGGGCTCCCAGGGCACGACCACCGTGTCGAGGCCGGCGGCGAAGACGACAGCCGCCGCTTCGGGGTCGGCATAGATGTTGAATTCGGCGGCGGGCGTTGTGTTGCCGCGGCCATAGACCGTTCCGCCCATGATCGTGAGCTGGCCGATGCCGTCCGCGATGGCCGGCTCGGCCTGGAGCGCCAGCGCGATGTTGGTGAGCGGGCCGATGGTGAGCAGGTCGACCTTCTCAGCCCGCGCTGCCGCCTCCAGGAAGGCGGCGACCAGGAAGCCCACG
>DATJWN010000243.1:0-8068 GCA_035501235.1 Reyranella sp. | reverse complement strand
AAGCCGAAGGCGCCGGCGTCCATCGCTTCCCCGAGAAGCTTCCTGATGGAGCCCAATTCTTCCGCACTTGCAGACCGCTCCATCGACGCTTCGCCCATCACGTAGTGGCGGAACGGCGTGAGTGGCGCGAGGAAGGCGAGGTTGAGCGCGGGCTTGCGCGTCTGCGCGGCGTTCAGATAGTCGGGGAAGGTCTCCCAGTCCCAGGTGATGCCGGCGTTCAGCACGTCGAACGGGATCGCCTCGACGTTCACCAGGTCGCGCATGGCGACCTCGCGCGTCGCCGGCTTGCAGGGCGCGATGCCGACGCCGCAATTGCCCATCACCACAGAGGTGACGCCGTGCCAGGAGGACGGCGTCACCGCGCCGTCCCAGCAGATCTGCGCGTCGTAGTGCGTGTGCGGATCGACGAAGCCCGGCGCCACGACCAGCCCGTGCGCATCGATGGTGCGCCTGGCGCCCTCGCTCACCTTGCCGATCTCGGCGATCTTGCCGCCCGCGATGGCGACATCGGCCTGGTAGCTCCTGGCGCCGGTGCCGTCGACCACGGTGCCGTTCTTGATCACGACGTCGTACGCCATCGGCTTCCTCCTTCGGACCCTGTGTATATGCGAAAGGCTACTCTCTCAGGGCCAGAGCCACCAGCGCGCCGGCGGCCAGAACGAGCCCCAGCAGCTTTCTCGGCGTGAGCGGTTCGCCCAGCAAAAGAACGCCCAGCAACGCAGTGACGATGAAGCCCATCTGGGCGATCGGCACGACCACGCTCGCCTGGCCGAGCGCCACGCCATGCAGCAGGCAGACGAAGGCACCCAGCAGCACGAACGACATGATCAGGCCATAGCCCCAAGCAGCCTTTGGTGCCGCGATCCTCCGATCCACCACCACGACCGCAAGGTTGGTGAGTGGCATGAAGACGATCGCCTGGGCGACAAGCATGGTCTCGGGCACCACGCCCTGGCGGAGGCCGACCGTGTGCAGAAAATTCGCCGTGCCGAAGGAGAGGGTGGCGAGCAGCACACGCAGCATCGCGGCGCGATCCTCGTGCGTCCTTTCGTCGGGGGCGTGGGCGCCCAGCAACAGCCACGTCGCCGCGAGCGCCAGGGCAAGACCTGCGAGCTTCGTGACGCTCAGTTGCTCGCCCAGCACGACGATGGCGAGCGCCGCCGTCACCACGAAATTGAGCCGGAAGATCGGCGCGTTGATGCTGACCGAGCCGGTCGCGAGGCTCTTGATGAAATTGTAGAAGCCGACGAAGACGAAGGCGCCCGCCAGCGATCCCCACAGCGCCGCCGGCCGTGGCACGAGCGTGCCTGTCAACCATGCGTAGGCGACGACGAGCGGCAGGAAGAACCAGGCCTGGCTCATCAGCAGGTGATCGGCCCGCAGCCCCCGCCCCGCCGCCCGCTTGTAGATGAAGTCGCCGAAGCCATAGAACGCGAGCGCGGCGAGGGCGTAAGGCAGGGCTCCGGTCATTGAAGACCGAGTTCACGGAGCTTCTGCGCGACCAGCCGGGCGGTCAGCGCTTGGCCGGCGGGATTGGGATGCTCGCCGACGCGAAAAAGGGCATCGCGGCCGGCCGTGCGCATCGTCTTATCAATCTCGTCGAACGGATCGATGGTCGCGAACCCGGCCTGCCCGGCGCACCGCAGCACCTCGGCGGTGAGCGCCTTCTGCTCGCGCATGTAGGGCGGATCGGTCCAGAGATAGGGATCGTATTCGGCCACGACGATCGTCGGCAGCTTCAAGGCGGCCAGCCGCATGAACAGCAGGCAGGAATCGCTCGCGCCCTCGCCGCTTCGCCGGACACGCACATGATCGAGCGCCCATTCGTATTGCAGCTTCAGGCGCCGCAGCACCAGATCGAGCAGAACCGATCGGCCGAACAGACGCTGCCAGATGTCGAGCGTGGTTGCGGGATCGGGTGATGGCGGCACGGGAACGTTGCGCAGCACCAGCCCACCACCGACCCGTTCGAAATACGGCTTCTCGACACCCCAGACGCGGCTCATCTCGCTGCGCCGGAGGTTGTCGGCGCCGAAGCCCAGCACGATCGCCTCCGGCTTCTCCTGTTTGGCCACGACCTCGGCGCGCAGCACCATCTGGTCGAGGCCGTAGCCATCCATGCCGGCGTTGATCACACGGCGGCCGATCAAGGGCTGAAGTTGCGCCGGGTAGGTCTCGTTATCGGCGACCTCGTCGCCCAGGGTCACCGATCCGCCGACCGCCAGGATCGGCGGTTCCTTGAGCGTCAGGCCAGCCGGCGCAGGCGTGACACGGAAGCTTTTGTCGTCGTAGTGGAAGTCCGGCCTGGCGTAGTTCGGAATGCCGACGAAACCCAGCAGCGGATCGTACTGCGCCTTGGCGCCGCTGTAGTGGCGGATCGCGACGCGCTCATAGCGCACGAGATTGGGGAACTTGAAAAGCCATTCCGGGCCCCGATCCAGCCGGGCCCCGATCTCGCCGACGAACAGGCAGAACAGCACGCTGCCCGCGACCAGCACTGTCTTGAAAATAACCTCGCGGCGGCGCGACCTAGACGGAATCGAAGACATGCGCGCCGACAATAATTCGGTTCGGCGATGCCCTCTAGCCTAGAGCATAGTCCCTTCAGCTGGAATCAGCTGAATGGACCATGCTGACAGTCGAGGCGCTTCGTGCAGTGCGTTTCCGATCGAGTTGAACCGCTTTGGCGGTTCAACTCGATCGGAAGCCGCTCTAGCCCTTCACCTTGGCCAGCGCGGCATTCAGGGCGTCGATGTCGGCCTGCAACGCCGCAGCCTTCTGCTGCAGCTCGCGCGTCGCCGCCTGGGACTGCGCCAGCTCCTGCTGGCGCTTGCGCAGATAGTCGAGCTGAGCGAGCTGCAGGCTGCTCTCGCCCGGCGACAGCGCGCCGTCGGCCTGCAGCTTGGCGATGCGGGCCGACATCTGGTCGAGGTCACGGCGCTGGCCCGCGATCTTGGCGCGCAACGCCTGCTGCTGGGCCTGCGCATCGGCGATCTGTCCCTGCAGGCGCTCATTCTCCGCCCGCGCGTCGGCGGCGCGGCGCTGGGCCTCGCTCGCCTCGGCGCGGGCATCCGCGACCCGCCGGTCATAGGCGCCGGTGTTGATGCCCTGCTGCACGCACATGAGGCTGTCGGTTGCGGGATTGCCCGTGCACGGTGCGCTCGAGCAGCCGCCCACAGCCAGCGCCAGCAGCGCAAAGCCTGCGACGCCGGAGCTCAGGTTCGTTCGCATCGCACAACCCCGATCGGACTACTTGCTCGAGACGACGATCGCCGATCCCTGCTGCACCTCGGACGGCACGGTGCCGTAGAGCTGGACGAGGCCATCGTAGGTGCTCTGCAGCTGATCACGCTGCGCCTGAAGCTGCTGGACCTGCGACGTCAGGACGGCCGACTGCTCGTCGCCCTTCATCTCGGCGATCTGCTTGTCGATGCCGCTGATCTGAGCCTTCAGGTTCGTCTGGTTGGCGCCCGCATTGGCAAGCTGCTGGCGATACTGCTCCTTGGTGATGGCGCCGGCCTTGTAGTCGTTGTTCAGCTGGGCGACTTTCGCCTGCTGCTCGGCGAGGATGGTGCGTGCCGAGGCGTTCACCTGATTGTAGTAGTCGACCGTCGAGTTGGCGGACTTGGTGACTTCCTGCGCACGCTGCTCCTGGCTCGAATACTGCCGCGCCCGCGCGTTCATGTAGGAGCCATAGCCGTAGCCGACGGCCGCGCCCGTCATGGCGCCGCCCGCTGCACCGAGGGCCGCGCCCTGCCAGCCGCCGAGGGCGTAGCCCAGTGCGGCGCCCAGGATCGCGCCACCCACGCCGCCGGCGATGGCGGCATCGGTCTTGCGCTGCTGTTCGGTCTTGGCCTGCAGGTCGCGTTCGGCCGGACTCATGGTCGACTGATCCATCGAAGCCGCCGACGTCGACGCCCCCTCGTCCGGAATGCAGCCGCCGAGCGCCAGCGCTGCCACCGTCACACCCACAACCACGGGACGCATGAATGCCATCATTGCCCTCTCCCCAAGATAGACGCCCTACCCCCGGGCGCATATTGCAGGAAACCTATAGGGAAGCCGGCAGGGCGGCAATATCAGGGCTCGATCATAAGGGTTTGAGCCAAGGGCGCTGGCCCACGGCCTTGCGCAGGATCTTGGCCGGATCGGTCAGCCGGTTCTGACGGTACTCCGCCACCGAGGCGAGAACGTCGTCGACGCCGGGCCGGTCGTAGTCGCGGCCCCGGCCCGCCAGCTCCGCCTTCAGCGCCTCGCCCTGGGCTTTCACTTCCTCGTCGCGGAAATCCCGGGCGAGCTGCTGGATCACGTCGGCATAGACGCTCGACCAGAGTTCGAACTTCGGCTCCTGTTCCTCGAGCTTCTTCTTGGAATTGCGCGCGATGTCGCCCACGACCCCCGGCTTGTCGGCGCCGGCGGAGAGCTTGTTCAACTGGTCGAAGTTGTCGGCCATGTAGCGCATGTTGCTGAGGATGATCGTGGCGCTCGAGATCAGCGTCTTGGCGGCGCGACCCTGCAGCTCGTTGCGCTGCACGATCTCCTTGTTGAGCTGCTCGACGGCCGCCTGCATCCGGGCCTTCTCGGCCTGGTTCGCCTGCTTGAGAAGACCGTCGAGGATGGTGAGCGCGTCCTTGCCGGCAACGGAGGTGTCGGTACGCCGCGCCTCGGTCCACTCCTTCTCGATGGTGGCCGCCTGCTCCTCGCGATTGAGCGCCGTGGCGCCGATCATGATGCGAAAGCCGAAGGTCGAGGCCCGCAATTCCTGCTTGCTGGTCTCGTCATAGGCCGCGAATTCCGTCCGCGCCGCGGTGCGCATCGATTCACGCGGCGTCCGGAACGAGCCGCCGCGCGCCACGACGCCGCCCAGCTGCCCGTGCAGGCGGCCCGCGCGATTGAGCCGGAACGGCTCGAGCATCAGCTCCTCGACATTGCCCAGCATGTCGTAGAGATCGAGCGGGTTGGGCTTGAGGCCGCCGATGAGCCGGAGCTGGCCGGCCGACGATTCGGGGCCGGCGAACCAGGCATACTCGCCGAGATTGCCTCCCGCCGGCACGAAGGTCTCGGCGGCACGCTGGGCGTCCGACACCGCGGTGCCGCCCCTGGCGGCGAATTCCCATTCGACCTCGGACGGCAGCCGCACGAAGCCCGGCCGGCCGTTCGAGCGGGGCAGCGCATCCAGCCGTTCGGCATAGAGCCACTTGTTGAGGCGACGCGTGAACTCGACCGCGTCGTACCAGCTCACCGACGAGATCGGCAGGCCGGCCTTGTCCGAAACAGTGGGCTTGCAGCTTCCGTCGCCCATCACAGCCTCGTACTGCTGCACCGTGACCTCGTACTTGCCGATCAGGTAGTAGCGCTGGCCATCCGGCGCGAAGAAGCCGCCGGCGATGTAGTCGTTGTAGAGATAGTCCACGTATTTCAGCGGATCGTCGGCGCTGCCGAGCGTCACCATGCGGTCTTCGAGCTGGTTGGTCTTGCCCGGCGCGCGCGGCGGGCCGGTGACGACGCGGCGCAGCGCGATCGCCCCCTTGCAAGGCAGCGGCAGGATGAAATCGTCGGGCTTGGGGGCCGGGTTCCAGTCGTCGCGGGTCCAGGCGATCGCGGGCGACGCCGGCGCGGGCGGCCGCGGCGCCTGGGCCAGGACCGGCATCGACGCAAGCGTACTGGCCGCCAGGAGCGCCGCCGGCCAACGCCTATTCCGCATGGAGCACCTCCGCCGGGCTGACCGACAGCAGCGTGCGACCGACCCACAGCACCACCACGCCGACCACGGCGAAGGTACCGCCCAGCGCCGCGGCGAACTGCAGGGGCTCGAGCCGGCAAACCAGGGCGCCGTCGGGAAGCATGCCGGAAAAGCGGAGATTGGCGAGCCGGGCGACGGCGAGGAAAAGCGCGGCAGAGAGCGCGAAGCCCGCACCGGAGATGGCGAGACCCTGTGCCAGCGGAAACAGGATCAGGGTTCCCCGCCCCGCGCCCATGAGGCGGATGAGGCTGAGCAGCTTGCGCTGCTGGGCGATATTGCCGAGCAGGCTCGCCGCCAGGGACACGGTGTAGCCCAGGCTGCCGATCACGGCGATGAGGGTGAAGACCGCTGCGAGGTTGGTGTTGAGGTTCAGGACTCCCGCGACCTCGTCGGCATGGGTGTAGACGTCGAAGCCCAGCGCCGCGAAGCGATGGTCGAGCTCCAGCACGTCCTCGATGGTGCGGGCGTACAGTCGGACGCTTTCCATCGTATCGGGGCGCTCGCCGAGCGGCTTGCCCTTGAGATGCAGATCGGGAACCTCGTAGCCGTCAAGGAAGGCCTCGAGCTTCACCAGCATGTCGACGGTGGTATAGGCGCGCTCGCCGGGCGCGAAGCGCCGGTCGATGACGTAGGCGACGGTGAACGGCGCCTCGAAGGTCTCGTACCCGTTGTCGACGCCGCGCTGGTTGCGGCCCAGCAAGCGATCTCCGGCCTTCACGTGCAGCCGCTCGGCAAGCGAGGCGGAGAGCGCGATCTGATCGGACGCGAGCACCATGCCCTTGGGCAGGAGCGGATCGCCCTCGCCGCTCGGCAGCACGCCCGCCACGCGCGTCTCCTTGCCCGGCGGCGGCACGACCAGCTCCATGCGCGCGGCGATGCTGCGCGTCTCCGGCTGGACGAACGACAGTTCCTTCCAGGAGCGGTACTTGGCGATATCGGCCGGATGCACGACGTAGTTGCCGCGCAGCACGATCTCCCGATTGGTTGGATTGTTGCGGAGATCGGCCAGCAGGGCCGCGATCACGCCGAACTTGAAGCCGTACAGCAGCAGCAGCGGCCCCAGCACCGCGGCGAGGCCCGCGCTGGTGAAGAGCAGCAAGGTGCGCTGGCGCCACAGCGCCTTGAGGCCGAGGAAGAAGACGTTCATGCCGCGGCCTTGGGCGGCGGCGGCGTGCCGTCGTCGATCACGGCGGCCACGAGATCGTCCTGCGTGCGGGTCGTGATCTCGACCGTCTCGAAATCGAGCTCGCGGGCCAGCGCGTGATCGTGGGTGATGACCAGCACGGCGGCTCCGATTGCCGAGGCGATGTCGAGGCAGGTGCCGAGCGTGCGCCGCGCGGCCTCGGGATCGAGCGCGGAGGTCGGTTCGTCGGCGAACAGGAAGCGCGGCTTGTGGGCCAGCGCGCGGGCCACGGCGACCCTCTGGCGCTGGCCGACCGACAAGGCGCTCGGAAAGGTGGAGAACGGCATGGCAATGCCGAGCTCGTCGAGCACGGCGCGGGCGAAGTCGCGGTCGTTCACGCCGGCCAGGCGCTGGGCCAGCAGGATGTTTTCGCCGATCGTGAGGAACGGCAGCAGCATGGCCGTCTGCAGCACGTAGCCGAAATAGCGCGCGCGGACCGAGGCCAGCCGGTCCCGGCGGTCGCGGCCCATGCGCTGGCCGAGATCGAGCGAGTTCTTGCCGTCCTCGCCGATCAGCCAGAAGCTTTCGGCGGCACGCGGCCGGCCGGCCAGCGCCAGGAGGTCCATCGCCGTCGTCTTGCCGCTGCCGCTCGGCCCGACGATCGCCTTGCGCATGCCCGCTCCCAGCGTCATGGCCGCTATGTCGAGGTGAAAGGTGCGCTGGCCGTCCTGCAGGGTCTGAGCAACGCCGTGCGCACAGAGCCAGGTCATGATCGCCGCCGCGAGCCCGCTAGGGCAGCTCGGAGAGCGGGAACGCCGTGACCTTCTCGCCTTCGGGCACGCCGGGGCTGAGCGCCACCCAGTTCTCCGACGTGTTGTGCCAGAGCTCGAAGAAGCGGAGCTTGCGCCTGAGATCGTTGCGCATCTCCAGCCAGCGCGAGGGCCCGAGGCGCGCCCATTCCTGCTCGTCCATCGACAGGACCGGGCTCGCCTGGGCATAGGGCAGGCCGTCGAGGAACTCGCCCATCGCGCCGCCCAAGGTGGTGAAGTCCTTGTCGACCCGGCGGCTGGGATCGCGCGTCATGACGCCGATCGCCTGCCGCAGCTGGGAGAAGAACTGCGATGCATCCGTGGTCGTGTTGATGCCGGCCTCGATGATGCGCTGCACGACGTCGTGCATGGTCGCGAGCTGGTTCTTGGTCA
>DATJWN010000242.1:0-17234 GCA_035501235.1 Reyranella sp. | reverse complement strand
GTCTTCACCGTGCCGATCAGCGGTACCTCGGCGCGCGAGCCCTCGGCGAACAGCGCGGCATGATCCGGCGCTTCGGTGACGGCGAGCGCTTCCTGGGCCCATTGTCTGGCCACGTCGCTTGCCAGGCCATGCGCCTTCTGCGCGAAGAAGCGGCGCGCCGCCTCGGGGCGATCGGCGGCCGGCAGGGCGGGCAGGTGGTGCAGCAGCTCGTGCATCAGCCGTCCGCGCTGCCAGCGGCGAATGTCATCGGCGGCAAGCGGGCTGAAGGCGCGCGGCTCGGCGGCGGCCTCGTCGGGCAGGGGCTGCGAGGGGGCCAGCGGCTGCGGCGGATCGGGCTCGGACGGCGCCGATTTGGCGAGCCAGGGCGGCAGCGGAGCCGTGGCGTCGAGCGCCAGCTCCTGCTGCTCCGGAATGGTGATCTTGCCCTGGTTCACGAGCTCGAAGCCCTCGCCCGTCCAGCCCTCGCCGAAGTCGAACTCCTTCGCCTGGGCCTGCAGGCGACTCTTGTCGTCGCTCGCGGCGCTGGCGGCGAGGCCGGCGGCGATGCGGTCGTACCAGCAGCCCGTGTCCTGGCGCTTCACGCCGATCCAGCCCGCGACATAGAGCCGATCCTCGGCGCGGGTCATGGCGACGTAGAGCAGGCGGTTCTGTTCTTCCAGCGAGCGGTCCCTCGACTCCGCGCGCCACAGGCGGGCGGCGTCGTTGGCATCGTCGGTGCGCGGCAGCCAGAGCCGCGTCTTGCCGCTGGGCGTCGACAGCAGGCGTTCGTTGTCGCGCGGCACGCGCGTGGTGTCGGGCAAATAGACGATCGGCGCCTGCAGGCCTTTCGACGCGTGCACGGTCAGGATGCGCACTTCCCGGCGGCGATTGGCATCGAGGTCGCGCTTGATCTCGCTGCCGCCCGCCTCGAGCCAGCGCAGGAAGCCCTGCAGCGAGCCCGTCTCCGTCTTCTGGTACTGCAGAGCGCGCGCCAGCAGCTCGTCGATCGGATCGGAGGCCTCGTGCCCCAGCCGTTCGAGCAGGCGCTTGCGGCCCTGCTCGGGGCCGAGCGCCTGGGCGAAGAAGTCGAAGGGCGTGGTGAGGTCGGCGCGCCCGAGCCAGGCGAGCAGCCGCGCCCCGGCCTCGGCGAAGGCAGGATCCTTCGACTTGTCGCGCAGCGCGCGCCACAGCGTGCCGGTGCGTTTGTAGGCCAGCGTGAAGAGCTGTTCCTCGTCGAGGCCGATCAGCGGCGACTTCAGGAGGCAGGCGAGGTTGAGGTCGTCCTGCGGCAACAAGGCGAAGCGCGCCATGGCGAGCAGGTCCTGAACCGCGAGCTCTTCGTTGAGATACAGGCGGTCGACGCCCGCGACCTCGATCTGCTCGCGCTTCAGCGCCTTCACCAGCGCCGTCACGAATGTGTTGCGCCGGCGCACCAGCACCATGAAGTGGCCGGCATGCAGCAGCTCACCGCCCTTGTCGTCGGAGCGGGCGCGCCGCTCGGTGCCGATCAGGCTCTTGGCATGGGCCGCAATCCGGTTGGCGAGACGCTCCGCTGGTGCCTCGCCCCGATGGCGCGCTGCAAGATCGGTCGGGTCGATCTCCGTCTTGGTCGCCTGCACGAGCGGCCACAGCTCGACCCTGCCGGGATCGTTCTGGCGCACGGGCCGATGGAGCACCCGCTCGGCCACGCCGCGCGCCGTCTCCGGCTGGTCGAACACCCAGTCGACGGCCTGCAGCACTGCGGGCGTCGAGCGGAAGGAGACGGTGAGATCGACCGGCGAGAAGCCGTGGCTCGCCTGCCGGCTCCGGTCCTCGAACCAGCCCCGCATCTCGGCGAGCTTGCGCGGGTCCGCGCGCTGGAAGCCGAAGATCGACTGCTTGGTGTCGCCGACGGCGAAGATGGTGCGCTCACGCTCCGACGTGCCCGCTTGCTGGGCGAAGAACTCCGCCGTGAGCTGGCGGATCACTTCCCACTGGTCGGGATTGGTGTCCTGCGCCTCGTCGACCAGCACATGGTCGATGCCGCCATCGAGCTTGTAGAGCACCCAGGCGGCACTCTCGGCACTCTCCAGCAGCCGGCGCGTCGCCACGATCAGGTCGTCGTAGTCGAGCGCCGCGCGCCGTCGCTTGGCCGCGTCGTAGCGCTTGGTGATGTCGAGGCCGAGCCGCAGCAAAGCGAGCGTGAGATCGACCAGCGCGCAGCCGCGGGCATGGTTCAGCGCCTCGTCCAGCCGCTCGGCCTCGGCTTCCAGCACGTCGACGATGCCCGGCATCGCCGCGACAGCGGCCTTGCTGGCCAGCGTCTTGCGGATGTCGCCGGTGGTCGTGAAGAAGGCCGTTGCATAGGTCGCGAGGGCCTTGGTGTCCTGATCGCCCGACGCCAGCCAGTCCGCGATGATCCGACCGCGCGCCGCATCCTGCTTGCCGCCCTTGAGCAGTGCCGTGGCCGCCAGGCGCAGCGCCGCTTCGTCGGGCTTCGAGTCGAGCGGCTGGTCGCAGCGCAGATGGCGGGCGAGGCGGCGCCGGAGCCGCTCGAATCCGTCCGGCTTGCCGATGCGGGCCAGCAGCCAGGCGCGCTCGCTCAAGAGCCGGGTCATCAGCTCGGCGTATTCGGAAATCGAGACACGATTGGCGACCGTGGCCAGCGCCGCCTTGAGGTCGGCCGGCGCGCCGTCTTCGGCCAGCGCCTCGACCTGCGCGTCCTGCGCCTGCCGCAGCAGAGTCGCGGCCTCGGCTTCGTCCATGACCTCGAAGCCCGGCGCCACGCCCGCTTCCAGCGGGAAGCGTTTCAGGAGCGCCTGGCAGAAGGCATGGATGGTGAGGATGTTGATGCCGCCCGGGGCATCGAGCACGCGGGCGAACAGGCGGCGGGCGATCACGCGCTGCTTCTCGTCAGGCTTGCCGTCGATCAGCTTCTCGATCTCTCCGTCGAGAAGCACGGGATCGGCCATCGCCCAGGCGCCGAGCTGCGTGGCCAGGCGATTGCGCATCTCGGCCGCTGCCGCCTTGGTGAAGGTGAGGCAGAGGATGCGCTCGGGCCGCACGCCCGAGAGCAAGAGACGCGTCACGCGGTCGGTCAGCACCTTGGTCTTGCCGGTGCCGGCATTGGCTTCCACCCAGGCCGATTGCTCGGGCCGGGTCGCCTGGCGCTGGTCGGCGCTGGCGCGGACGAAGACGTCGAGGTCGACGGCGCTCATTCCTCACCGCCCGAAACAGACCACTCGGCGGTGCGCTCGAGATGCTCGTAGTCGTTGAAGTGCGGGCTGAACTCCGGAATCGGCACCGCCTCGTACGCCGTCGCCGGATTTCCGAAATGGTCGATCATCTTGGCGAGCAGCGCCATCATCGCCGGCACCAGCTCCTCGCTCTTCTTGATCTCCTTCGTCTCGCCGCCCTCGCCGAGGCCGTTCACCTGCCAGTAGGAGAGGTGCACGGCGCGCGCCTTCCCGCGGATGTGCTCGAAGCTGCCGCGCTCGGCGATCGCGGCCTCGAGCAGGAGCTGCGGCGCGAACAGGCCCTCCAGCTCCTTGGGTGAAGGCACGCGCCCGGTCTTGTAGTCGATGATCTCCCAGCCGCCCGGCTCGATCTGGTCGATGCGATCGGCACGTGCTTCGACCGTGAGCGGGCCCACGACCATCGATCCCTTGGTCTCGCTCGCCAGCAGCTCCGTGCCCGCCGCGCGCCGCGCGCGCTCGGTGGCGATGAACCAGTGCGCCAGCCGCTGGAAGCGCGGCCACCAGAAGGCGCGTTCGGCAGGCGCGGCCAGCACGCTTGCGAGATGCTTCTCGCCCAGTGCCTCGAAGCGCGCGAGCGCGTCGTCCGGTAGCGGCCCGCGCCCGAGCGTGCGCAGGAACTCGTCGATGGCATCGTGCAGCGCGATGCCGCGATCGGCGGCGCCGAGCTCGGCCTCCAGCGGATCGAGCGGCTCCAGGCCCAGAATGCGCCGGGCGTAGAGGCCGTACGGGTCACGCCGCCATTGCTCGATGCTGGACACCGAAAGCCGCGTCGGCCGGGCGTCGAGCGGCGGGCGCGGCATCGGCGCCTCGTGCGGCTTGTAGATGCCGGGATCGTCGAGCTGCTCGGCCCAGGCGAGCCAGGTCCGCCGGCCGCGCTGGATATATTCCGGCGGCGGCAGGGGGCTGCCGGGATCGTAGCCGAACAGCGCATCGAGCCGTGCCAGCCAGCGCGATGGCACGGTCGGCGCGCCGCCTTCGCGCTCGGCGCGCGTCAGCAGCACGCGTTCCGCGGCCAGTGCCGAGGCGAAGTCGTGCGCCGACAGGCCGACGCGGCGCTCGGGCTGCGGCAGGCCGAGGGCCGTGCGCATCGGCCGATTGATCCACGGGCCCGTCTCGACCGAGGGCGGCCAGGAGCCTTCGTTGAGGCCGCCCAGGATCAGGAGATCGGCGCGCTGCAAGCGGGCTTCCAGCGGGCCCCAGATGGCGAGCCGTGGATGCCGGCCGAAGCGCGGCCGCAGCATCGCCGTCGAGAGCATCGTCGCCAGCAACGCCGGCCACTCTCCGCCAGCGATGGAAGGGTAGCGCGTCCAGGTCGTCGCCAGGCCGGCCAGCGTGTCGGCCAGGGCCTCTCCCGCTTCGCCGGCCCACAGCGTATCGCTCGGGGCGAGCTTTTCGGCGGCGGCAATGGTCGCGGCCAGCAGTTCGGCGGGCGTGGCGCCTTCAACCATCAAGGCGGCCAACGCGGACGTCGCTTCGCCGAGCCGGTCGATGAGATCGACGACCGCCTGATGATCGACCGCTTCGCCGAACTCGCGCTTCTTGCCGTCGACCAGCGTGCGCAACGCATCGAGACCGGGCGCGGGCTTGAGGCCGCGCAGGCACTTGCGGTCGAGGCGCCGCGTGGCGTCGAGCAGGGCGGCGCGCGAGAGGCCGAGCGTGCAGAGCGGATGCTTCAGCAGGGCGAGCAGATCGACGGGCGCGAAGCCGGCATCGAGGGCGGTCACCAGGGCACGCAGCAGAGTCGCAGGAGGTGAATCGGCCAGCGGCTGGCCGGCAGAGTCATCGATATCGACATGCCAGCGCCTGAGTTCGGCCGCGACACGGCGGGCGAGGTCGCGGTCGGGCGTCACCAGGGCCGCGGTGCGTCGCGGCGTCTCCAGCGCTTCGCGCAAGGCCAGCGCGATCACCACGGCTTCCTGGTGCGGCGTGGCGCAGTCGGCGCGTGTCAGATGCTCAAGGGTCGCGGCGCGGGGCTTCGACCAGCCTTCACTGGTCTCCGCCGGCCGCATCAGCTCGGTGATCAATTGCCGTCGCGCCACATCGCCGTCGTGGCCCGGCCATTCGGCAACGTCGCGGCGGTCCAGCTTGAGGGCCGTCAGGAGATCCTTGAGGCCGAACTGCGGATGGGAGGGTTCGAGCGCCTTCCAGCTCGGCTCGTCCATGTCGCGGTCGAGGCCCGGAAGCACGACGACCCCCTGCGGCAGGCCCGCGATCACGCCCAGCAGCTCGCGCGTCGCGGGTTGCGAGCCGGTCGAGCCGGCGGCGATGACGGGCGTTGCTGGCGGATGTTCGCGCCAGCGCGCGGCCTGGGCGCGGATCGCCCGGGTGCGGCGGTCGAGCGCGTCGATCTGGCCGCGTTCAGCCAGGACCTGGGGCCAGGCCTTGCCGACGATGGCGAGGAATTCGAGCGTGCGCCGCCAGTGGCTCGCGAAGTTGCCCTCGACCAGCGCTTCAAGCTTGTCGAACGACACGCCGTCGATGGCGAGCTCGTCGAGCAGGCTCGCGAGCTCGCGGGCGAGCTTCAACGCCTGCGCAGCCGATTGCGCGATGGGCTGGCCGTGATCGTCCCTGAAGGCGCCGACCAGCTCGGCCAGCAGCGCCTCGCGCTCGGCCGGATCGAGGACGGGCGGCAGTTCGAGCGCCTCGCCGTCGGCTGCGATATCGGTCCAGTCGCTGTCGTCGAAGTCGCCCAGAGGCGCCATGCGCGGCAGCACCGTCGGCTTGCCGTCGGCGGCGCGCAGGAAGGCTTCGGAGAGGGCGCGCACTGAGCGGCGGGTCGGCAACAGGATCAGCAGATCGGCCAGGGCCAGCGGCTCGCGTCCGTACTCGGCCAGGACGCCCGCCGCCAGCTCGTCGGCGAAGCGGCGGTCGATGCCGATCGACCAGACGCCCTTCACGCCAGCACCTTCTCGGCCTCTGCCAGCGCCTGCGGCGTGCCGACGTGGAACCATTGTCCGTCGTGCGCGAGGCCGTAGAGGTGGCCCGCGGCCTGGACGCGATGCCAGAGCTTCACCAGCGAGAAGGGGCCGTCGGGCGAATTGCGGAAGAGACGGAAGTCGCAGATCGAGACGCTCGCGAACATGTAGGGCGCGGCGGGTTCCGAGCCCCGATGGCGCGCCTTTCCGTTGTCGTCGAGGAAATAGTCGCCCTTGTCGGAGGGCTCGCGGCCGATCGCCTTCTCCAGCGGATGGAGCAGCAGCAGCGCATCCATGCGGTCGGGATTCCAGGCGGCGTCCATGCGACGCAACATTGGCACGACGCCGTCGCTCCACAAGCCGTCGCCGTTGAGGACAAAAAACGGCTCGTCGCCCAGCAGCGACAGCGCGTTCTTCACGCTGCCGCCGGTCTCCAGCAGATGGTCCTCGCGCACGATGTGCGCGCGGCCCGCGCCGACATGGTCGACGATCTGCTGGCCGAGGTGATGGACGTTGATCACGACGTTGCGCACGCCGTGCTCGGCGAGGCGATCCATGGCGCGGTCGAGCATCGAGCGGCCGGCGACGGGGATCAGCGGCTTCGGTACCGTGTCGGTAAGCGGCCGCATGCGCTCGCCGCGCCCCGCCGCCAGGATCATCGCCGACCGGATCACGAGCCGATCCGCCGCAAGTCCGGCGGCAACAGGCGATCGACCCAGGCACGCAACGGCTCGAGCGCCTCGTGCCTCAAGGCGCGTTCGAACATGCGCCAGCAGCGCTGCATGTACTGCAGGTACTCCGGCTTGCCGTCGCGGCGCAGCAGGCGGATCCAGAGACCGATGATGCGGGCGTGGCGCTGCGCGGCCATCAGCGCCATGCCGATCTTGAAAGCCTTTTCGTCGAGACCGGTCGCGCCGATGTAGCGCGCCAGGCAGGCCGCGTGGATGGCGGGCGGCACGTCGCGGCGCGCATCCTCGATCAGCGACACGAGATCGTAGGAAGGGTGGCCCTGCTGGGCGTCCTGGAAGTCGAGAAGGCCGCAGGCCCTGACGCCCGGCCGCCGCGGCAACCAGAGCAGATTGTCCTTGTGATAGTCACGCAACAGCAGCGCATTGGCGCCGTCCGGCAGATGGCCGAGACACGCCCGCCACGCCGCACGGTAGGCCGCGGAGTCTTCCTCGGACGTCGGCTTGCCGCTCGCTTCGGGCAGATACCAATCGGGCAGCAGCATCGCGGCGTCGATCAGCGCCTCGCCGGTATAGCCGCCGAGCTCCGGGAGCACGGCGTGGTTCGGTGCCTGATGGAGCACCACCAGCACGTCGGTGGCGCGGGCATACAGTTCTGCTTCGTCACCCCCGCGGGCGATGACCCGCGCGTAGGTGTCGTCGCCCAGGTCCTCCAGCAGCAGGAAACCGTCGGCCAGGTCCTCGGCATAGATATCGGGGGCGCTGAGACCGAGCTTCAGCAGATGGCGGCCGATCCTCACGAACGGTTCCACGGGCTCGTGCGCGGCGGGGGAGTCCATGACCACGGCCGTGCCCGAGGCGCGCGTGAGGCGGTAGTACTTGCGGAACGAGGCGTCGCCCGCGAGCAGGGACTCGCGCGCATCGCCCCAGCCCGAGCGGGCGATGAAATCGGCACGCAGGGCCGCGCGCTCAGACATCGAGGTCGGCCCGCCGGGTTTCACCGTCGAACGCCAGGGTGACGCCAAGATGCTTCGGCAACAGCGCGCCCAGCCGCTCCGGCCATTCGATCAGCACGATGCCGTCGGCCAGCGCGTCCTCCCAGCCCAGCTCGAAGACCTGCTCGGGCGCTTCCAGGCGATAGAGGTCGAAATGCCAGTAGGTACCGCGCGCGGTCTCGTAGACCTCGACCAGGGTGAAGGTCGGGCTGGGCACGATCAGCTCGGGATCGCCCGCCGCGGCTCGGATGATCGCGCGGGCGAGCGTCGTCTTGCCGGCGCCGAGGTCACCCTTCAACCCGACGACATCGCCGGGCTTCAGTCGCAGGGCAAGCGTCGCGCCGAGCCGCTCGGTCGTCGCCTCATCGGGCAGGGGCATGGAAAAAGCCGGCATCTTGCGATGCCGGCTTTTTAGCATGCGGCCGCCTGTGGGCGGTTAATAGCGATACAGATCGCCCTTGAAGGGGCCGGCCTCGGGCACGCCGATATACTTGGCCTGGTCGGGGCGGAGCTTGGTGAGCTTGGCGCCGACCTTCTCGAGATGAAGTGCCGCGACCTTCTCGTCCAGGAACTTCGGCAAGGTGTAGACCTTCTTCTCGTACTTGCCGGGGTTGGTCCAGATCTCGACCTGCGCCAAGGTCTGGTTGGAGAAGGAGGCCGACATCACGAAGCTCGGATGGCCCGTGGCGTTGCCCAGGTTCACCAGGCGGCCTTCGGAGAGCACGATGATGCGCTTGCCGTCGGGGAACTCGACCTCGTCGACCTGCGGCTTCACGTTGTGCCACTTGAAGTTACGCAGGTTGGCGATCTGGATCTCGCTGTCGAAGTGGCCGATGTTGCACACGATGGCGCGGTGCTTCATCGCCTTCATGTGGTCGAGCGTGAGGACGTCGACGTTGCCCGTCGCGGTCACGAAGATGTCGGCCTTGGGCGCCGCCTCTTCCATGGTCACGACCTCGTAGCCTTCCATCGCCGCCTGCAGGGCGCAGATCGGATCGATCTCGGAGACCATGACGCGGCAGCCGGCCTGGCGGAGCGAAGCGGCCGAGCCCTTGCCCACGTCGCCGAAGCCCGCGACCATCGCCACCTTGCCCGACATCATGACGTCGGTGCCGCGGCGGATGCCGTCGACCAGCGATTCGCGGCAACCGTAGAGATTGTCGAACTTCGACTTGGTGACCGAGTCGTTGACGTTGATCGCCGGCCACAGGAGCTTGCCTTCCTTGGCCATCTGGTAGAGGCGGTGCACGCCGGTCGTGGTCTCCTCGGTGACGCCCTTGATGTTGGCGCCGAGTTTGGCGTACCAGCCGGGCTTCTCCTTGTTGGTCTTGAGGATCGCCTTGTAGAGGACCTCTTCCTCCTCGTTGGTCGGCTTGGCGACCAGCGACGGATCCTTCTCCGCGCGCGCGCCGAGATGGACCAGCAACGTCGCATCGCCGCCATCGTCGAGGATCATGTTCGGCGTGCCGCCATCGGCCCATTCGAAGATCCTGTGGGTGTAGTCCCAGTAGTCCGCGAGGCTCTCGCCCTTGATGGCGAAGACGGGCGTGCCGGCCTTGGCGATCGCGGCGGCGGCATGATCCTGCGTCGAATAGATGTTGCACGAAGCCCAGCGCACGTCGGCGCCCAGCGCCTTCAGGGTCTCGATCAGCACACCGGTCTGGATGGTCATGTGCAGCGAGCCCGCGATGCGCGCGCCCTTGAGCGGCTGCTTGGGCCCGTACTCCTTGCGGATCGACATCAGGCCCGGCATCTCGGTCTCGGCCATGTCGAGTTCCTTGCGGCCCCAGTCGGCGAGACCGATATCCTTGACGACGTAATCCTGGGCCATGGGGGCGCTCCGGCGGGTTTTCAGGGTGGGAACGGGGCCGTCTTAACAGCGCCCCGGCACCGCCTCAACGCGCCGGATCAACATATAAGCAAGAATTTATGGCGATATGCCCCGCGCTTTATGGAGATAGGCGAAACAACACAAAACCTCACCCTGAGGAGGCCGCGCAGCGGCCGTCTCGAAGGGTGGCAACAGGCTAGAGCATATTCCGTTCGGCTGGAATCAGCCGAACGGAATATGCCGACGGTCGAGGCGCTTCGATCAACGCGTTTCCGATCAGACGGAACCGCTTTGGCGGTTCCGTCTGATCGGAAGCCGCTCTAGATGCGTCGTTTGGCGAGGTTTCTGATTTCCCCATAGTCGCCGCGAATCAGGGCTTCTTTCTTGGCCCGCGACCAGCCTTTGATCTGACGTTCTACCGCGATGGCGTCCGTGATGAGCTGAAAGTGCTGAGCCCAAACCAACGTGATAGAGCGGCGCGCAGACGTGTAGCCGCCGTACACTCCGGAATTGTGTTCGCTGACACGTTGGTCGAGACCTAAGCGAGCCGAGCCCACGTAGTAGCTGCCGTCGGAGCAGCGCAGCATGTAGGCATATGCACCGGGTTCGTCAGACATTCTTCGCGTGGCCACCCTTCGAGACGCGACCCTTCGGGCCGCTCCTCAGGGTGAGGTGGGTGGGTCGGTCGGTCATTGAGTCGACGAAGCCTAGTCCTCGCCGAACTTGTCCTCGATCAGGGCGGACAGGGCGGCCATCGCCTCGGCGGCCTGTTTGCCCGAGCAGGCGAGCTCGATCGTGCTGCCGATGCCGGCCGCCAGCATCATCAGGCCCATGATGGAGAGGCCGGAGACGTCCTGGCCCTTGAAGCTCACGCGGATCACGGCGTCGAATTGTCCGGCGGTGCGCACGAACTTGGCGGCGGCGCGGGCGTGCAGGCCGCGCTTGTTGGCGATGGTGAGAGTGCGCCTGGCGGCGCCGATGGCGGCATCGGTCGAGGGTTCGCTCACGGGCTATCCCTCACGAAGCTTCCTTGGCCAGGATCCTCGAAGCGACGGTGATGTACTTGCGGCCGGCCTCCTGCGCCATGCGCACGGCCTCCGCGATCGGTCTTGCCCGCACGCTCGCGAGCTTCACCAGCATCGGCAGGTTGACGCCGGCCAGCACCTCGATGCGCGCCTGGTCCATGATGGAGATGGCGAGGTTGGACGGCGTGCCGCCGAACATGTCGGTCAGCACGATCACGCCCTCGCCCGAATCGCAGGCCCGTGCCCGCTCCAGGATCTCCGCCCGCCGCTTTTCCATGTCGTCGTCGGCACCGATGCAGACCGCCGCGGTGCATTGCTGCGGACCCACGACATGCTCGAGCGCTGCCAGGAATTCGCGCGCCAGGTTGCCGTGGGTCACGAGTACGATGCCAATCATCAACCCCTGCCCGAACCACTCTCCGCGACAGTGCCCCCCCGGACGTCCGTGTCGCGATGCAACAGAGTGACCGACCGGCCGGCCTTGCGCAACCAGCCCGCCAGCCGTTCGGCCACCGCCACCGAGCGGTGCCGGCCGCCCGTGCAGCCCACGGCGATGGTCAAATAGCTCTTGCCCTCGGCGTCGAAACGCGGCAGCAGCGGCCCGATCAGCCCCTCCAGCCGCGCCATGAACGGCCCATAGTCGGGGTCGGCTTCGACGAAGGCTGAGACCCGGGGATCGACGCCGGTGAGCGGCTTCAGCTCGGGCACATAGTGCGGGTTCTTCAGGAACCGGACGTCGAACACCAGGTCGGCCTCGCGCGGCAGGCCGCGGCGGAAGGAAAAGGACGTCACGGCGATGCGCGCCCCGGCGGGCGCCTGCAGCGAGAAGTGGCCCGCCAGCATCTGCTTGAACTGATGCGGCGCGAGCGCCGAAGTGTCGATCACGACGTCGGCGGAGTCGCGCATCCAGCTGATCTGCTTGCGCTCCTCGATGATGCTGTCGATCACCGGGCGCTCGGGCTCCAGCGGATGCGGCCGCCGCGATTCGGTGTAGCGGCGCTGCAGGATCTCGTTGTCGCAGTCGAGGAAGAGCAGCTTGACCGAGAGGTCGGCGCGCTGGCGCAGCTCGTGCAGGCGGTGCACGAGGTCCTGCGCGTTGAAGCCGTAGGTGCGCGTGTCGATGCCGAAGGCGAGCGGCGCCGCTTGCTCGCCGGGGCTGCCGCCGGTCGAATGCATCAGCTCGCCGAGCAGCGTCAGCGGCAGGTTGTCGACGGCGACGTAGCCAAAATCCTCGAGTGCCCGCAGCGCGGTCGCCCGGCCGGCGCCGGACAGGCCGGTGATCAGCACGAAAGGTCTTGGGGCCGCGGTCATCGAGCGACCGCGATCATGCGGTGCCGCTTCGACCGAGGGCAAGTCGCAACTTCGCACAAGCCGAGGCTTCGAAGGGGCTGAGGGCCAGGAGCGGCAGCTCGACGCCCTCCAGCGTCTCGTGCGCCGGCTCGGGCAGGCGTTCGATCTTGCTGGCCGGCACGAGATCGACCAGCAGGGCGAGCCTCGCGCTGGCCAGGAGCTGCGAAGGGGCAAGCTTCACGATGCCGATGCCGCGCACTTCCATCAGGCCCGCGAGCGTGGGCGGCGCGGAGGCGAGCAGGGCCCGGCCCTTGGCGACGACATGGGTCTGGTCATCGGCCACCAGTCGCGCTCCCTCGTCGATCAGCCGCAACGCCAGGTCCGACTTGCCCGCGCCCGAGGGTCCGCGCAGCAACACGCCGCGCCAGGTTCGGCCCCGGCGCAGCGCCACGCAGGTCGCATGGACGAAGGTCACCCGTCACTCGTCACTTGGTGTCCGCGGCGGGCACGCGGAGGGAGAAGCGTGCGCCCAGCACGCGGCCGGGATTGCTTCCGTCGGAGGGTCCGCGGCGGTTGCTGGCGGTGATCAGGCCGCCATAGGTCTCCATGATCTGCCGGCAGATCGAGAGGCCGAGGCCGGAATGCTGGCCGAAATGCTCGGTCGGCCGCTCCGAGTAGAAGCGCTGGAAGATCGATTCGAGATTGTCCTCGGGAATGCCCGGTCCCTCGTCGTCTATGGTGATCGTGAACGGTCCGTTGCGGGCGCCGCGCGTGAGCTCGATGGTGATGCGCGAGCCCTTGGGGCTGAAGGACAGCGCATTGTCGATCACGTTGCGCACGACCTGCCCGTAGCGGCCGTCATGGCCCTGGCCGAGGTAGGGCGGGTTGGCGGAGATGCGCAGCTCGACCTCGACGCCCGCCTTGGCGGCGCGGGCGATGGCATAGTGGTTTACCATGTCGTCGAGCAGCGCCTTGAGGTCGACCGACTGGACCTCGCCGCGCATCAGCTCGGCATCGAGGCGCGAGGCATCGGAGATATCGGAGATCAGCCGGTTCAGCCGGTTGATGTCGTCGATCACGATGGCCATCAGCCGGTCGCGCTGCTGCGGATCGAGGGTCGGCCGGGCCGCGACCTCGATCGCCGAGCGCAGCGACGTCAGCGGGTTCTTGAGCTCGTGCGCCACGTCGGCCGCGAAGCTCTCGATCGTGTTCAGCCGCTGCCACAGCGCGTCGGTCATGGCGCGGAGCGCATCGTTCAGGTCGCCGATCTCGTCGCCGCGCCGGCCGAGATCGGGGATCTCCGGCCGGCTCTCGCGCGCCATGCGGATGTCGTCGGCGGCGCGGGCGAGCCGCACGATCGGCTGGGTGATGGTGCCCGCGAGATAGAGCGACAGCAGCACCGTGATGCCGAGCGCCGCGACCGCGATGGTCAGCATGTCGTAGCGCACCTCGCGCAGCGAATCGGCGATGGCGCGGTTGTCGCGCGTCAGGACCAGCGCGCCCATGACCTGCTTGTAGCGCAGCACCGGCACGGCGGCGCTGAGCAGCAGCCGGCCATCGGGTGCCGCACGCACGGCGCCGGCGTTGAAGCCGCGCAGCGCGCTCTGTGCCTCGGGAAATTCGCGGGCGTCGGTCACGGCATGCTCGACATAGGGCGGATAGCGGTTGGTCTTGGCGAGCTGGCGCGCGATCCAGTCGGCGACGTCCTCGCCGAAACGATGCTCGCGCTCGGCCGCTTCCTGCTCGGGCGGCGGCAGGGGCGTGGCGTGGATGCGGCCGGCGTCGCTCAGCACGGCCGAATCGCCCAGGAGCTCACCGGTCTCGCTGAAGAGGCGCGCCCGCACGCCGGTCGGCCGCACCAGCCGCGTGAGCAGCTGGCGCGCGGCGTCGGCGTCGAGGCGGTTGACGGTGTTCTCGCCGCCCAGCACCGCGCCCTCGCCGATGCCGGCGGCGACCACCTCGCCCTGCACGATCAGCGAGGAGAGCTCGGCATCGATCAGCTCGTCCTCGTAGTCGCTGAGATAGACCGCGCCCAGCGCCAGCAGCACCACCGGCACGATGTTGAGCAGCAGGATGCGGCGCGTGAGCGGCGAATAGCGCCGCGTATGACGGCGGCGGCGCAACAGCGAGGAGGGCGAGTCGGGCCGCCGGCGCGGCCGGCGGAACGTCGGGAGGAGATGCTTGAGCGCGCTGAGGAGCCGTCGGCCGGGCTCAGGCGTCGCGGTATCGGTATCCGATGCCATAGAGCGTTTCGATCTGCTCGAACTCCGGATCGACCTCGCGGAACTTGCGGCGCACGCGCTTGATGTGGCTGTCGATCGTGCGGTCGTCGACATAGATCGTCTCGCCGTAGGCCGCATCCATCAGCTGGTCGCGGTTCTTGACGTGCCCCGGCCGCTCGGCGAGCGACTTCAGCAGCAGGAACTCGGTGACCGTGAGGTGCACTTCCTTGCCCTTCCAGGTGCACTGGTGGCGCGAGGGATCGAGGATCAGCTCGCCGCGCACGATGCGCTCGGCCGCGACCTCGCCCTTGGCGACGCCGCCGTCGGCGCGGCGCATCACGGCGCGGATGCGCTCGAGCAGCAGGCGCTGGGAGAAGGGCTTGCGGATGAAATCGTCGGCGCCCATGCGCAGCCCCAGCACCTCGTCGATCTCCTCGTCCTTCGACGTCAGGAAGATCACCGGGAACTGCTGCGTCTTGCGCACGCGGTTCAACAGCTCCATGCCGTCCATGCGCGGCATCTTGATGTCGAAGATCGCCATGTCGGGCGGCGCCTGGTTGAGGCCCTCCAGCGCCGATGCGCCATCGGAGTAGGTCTTGACCTGGAAACCCTCCGCCTCCAGCAGCATCGACACGGAGGTGAGGATGTTCCGGTCGTCGTCGACCAGGGCGATGTTCTTGCGCATGATTTCGAGTCTTTCTCCTCGCCCTCGGGGGCTCGGTCTGCAACGTTACCACAAACTCGCGGTTGCCGGTTGCTGCCTAATTTGCCGCCGCGTGAACGCGATTTTGACTTAATTTCCGCGAGTCCAGGCCATGCCCGATACCTTCCAGGACGTCCGGGAACTGATCCGGGGGCGCGACCGCGCCGCGCTCGCGAGCGCGCTCGACGGCTGGCCCTATGTCTCGCTGGTGCTGGTGGCGGTCGATCACGATCTGTCGCCGATCCTGCTGATGAGCGATCTCGCCGCGCACAGCCAGGCGATCGCCGCCGATCCGCGGGTGTCGTTGCTGTTCGATGGCACGGCCGGCCTTGCCGAGCCGCTGACCGGCCCGCGCGTCACCTTGATGGGCCGCGCCGAGAAGGTCGACGATCGACGGCTGAAGCAGCGGTTCCTGCGGCATCATCCCGGCGCGGCGGCGTATGCCGGCTTCGGCGACTTCCACCTCTACAGGATGACGCTGGAGCGCGCGCACCTGGTCGGCGGCTTCGGCAAGATCTGCTGGATCGCGCCGGCCGAACTGCTGGCGGTGCCGCCGCTGTCGGAACTCGCCGGCGGCGAGGAGGGCATCGTCGCGCATATGAACGAGGACCATTCGGACGCCGTGCAGGACTATGCAGCCGGGCTGCTCGGCTTGCCCGGTGCAGGCTGGACGATGACGGGGATCGATGCGGAGGGGATCGACCTGCGCCGCGGCGGCGACGTGGCCCGCCTTGCCTTCGCCTTGCCCCTGGCGGCCGCGGGCGATGCCCGGTCGGCCCTGATCGACCTGGCCCAGCGCGCCCGCCGCTCTTAGAGCCGCGCCCGGTTCGACCGCGATCGTCCATTGTGGGGACATGGCCGGCGCCGATTCATGCTGCAGCTGCGTTCCGCCGCCTTTCGCCAAGGGACGGCAAGGGCCATATGATAGGTCGGCTTGACGACGATCCCTGACACGCGTGCCGCGTCGCCGCGCGGCTCCTCCGTTCGCGGACCTGCCTTGCGCGGTCCGTGGCGCCTGCCGCTGATTGCAGCACTGGCGCTGGCCTTCGTCTCGCTCGCCCTGATTTCCGCCGCCGCCTATATCGCCATCCTGACCGGCGCCACCGGCGCGACCGAGGAGCTGCTGGTCGACCGCGCGGGCCGCGTCGTCGACGGCCAGATCGCGATCGTGAAGAGCCGGCTCGACCCCGTCACCGAGCAGCTCGAGCTGATGGCGGCGTTGATCGCCGCCGACCGCATCGACATCAATTCGCCCGTCGCCGTGCGCGAGGCGCTGGCGGTGATGCTGAGCAAGGTGCCGGCCATGTCGATCGCGGGGCTGGGCACCCTCGACCTGCAGCTCCATCGCGCCATCCGCCGGCCCGACGGAACGATCGTGCGCGACACCGTTCCGCTCGTCTCCGATCAGCGCGAGCGCACCTTCGAGCGCTTCCGCGACATGCCGCTGTCGGACAAGACCTTCTGGGGTGCCCTGTTCTGGAGCAATTCCCAGCAGCAGCCGGTGCTGAACGTGCGCACGCCGATCCGGCGCATCGACCATGCCTTCATCGGCGGCCTCGCCGCCACCGTGGCGATCGGCGACTTCTCCTCGCTGATCGGCGATCCCGCGCAGCCCGGCGGCGGCCACTACTACATCCTGGTCGGCAAGAACCACGAGAATGTCGTGGCGCATCCGCGCCTGATCGATCCGCGCGGGCTCGGCCTCAGCGAGGACCGGCCATTGCCGACCGTCAAGGAGATCGACGATCCGGTGCTGGCCCACATTTGGGACAAGGGCACGAGCGGCGGGCCGATCCAGATGGCGCTGGGCAAGGTCGGGCATGTCGTCGAGGTCGACGGGCAGCGCTGGGTGTTCGTGCATCGCGAGCTCCGGGGCTACGGCCCCGATCCCTGGCTGGTCGGCCAGTACCTGCCGCTCTCGGAGGCGGCGGTCGGGCTCGATCGCTTGGCCAACGGCGCGATGGTCGGCGCCGCGACCCTTGCGGCCGCGCTGCTGCTGGCGCTGCTGATGGGCGTACGCATGGCGCGCTCGATCCGCAGCATCACCTCGGCGGCCGAAGCGATCGAACGGCTCGACTTCGAGCAGCCGATGCATCGCCGCTCGCGGCTGCGCGAGATCGACGATGCCGGCCACAGCCTCGAGAAGGCGCGCAGCGCGCTGAAATGGTTCGGCGCCTACGTGCCCCAGCGCCTGGTGCGCCGCCTGATGGAGGCGGGCGAGGACGGTGTCGCGTCGCGCCGCGCGCGCCTCACGGTGATGTTCACCGACATCGTCGAGTTCACGCCCCACGCCGAGAATCTTCCCGAGCAGGAGACCGCCGAGCTGCTCAACCATCATTTCGCCCTGCTCGG